>JBAYIZ010000005.1:0-68186 GCA_041665405.1 Candidatus Magasanikiibacteriota bacterium | reverse complement strand
TTCTAGTGGATAAAAAACCAGCCAGATATAATTGTTATTTCGCTTTTTTTGCCCGCGAGGGCAAAAGGATGAGCCTCGGCTCATAACCCGCTCAATTAACAATTATATCTGGCTGGTTTTTTGATTGGATAAATGATAGAATATATTTGTTAAATAAAACTATTGCTTATGTCTAAAGAATCGTTGGCCATTGTTGCAAACCAGTTAGTGTCACCAGGAAAGGGTATTTTGGCAGCGGATGAGAGTACAAAATCCATTGCCAAAAAATTATCAGCGGCGGGGATTGAAAATACTGTGGAGAATCATCGTCTTTATCGCCAACTATTTTTTACCACTCCAGATATGGAGCAGTATATTAGTGGCGTTATCATGTACGATGAAACTATTCGTCAGACGACTGATAATGGTGTTCCTTTTGCAAAATTATTATCAGACAAAGGCGTAATCCCTGGGATAAAAGTAGATTTGGGAGTGAAAGAATTGGAAGGATCTCCAGAAGAAAAATTAACTTTTGGATTGGACGGATTGGATAGACGGTTGAAAGAATATTACGGGCTTGGCGCACGATTTGCCAAGTGGCGTGCGGTGATAAAAATCGGACATAATATTCCGACTGAAAATTGTATTCAGTTAAATATGGAGGCTTTGGCAAAGTATGCGAAGATTTGTCAGGAAAATGATATTGTACCGATTGTGGAGCCGGAAGTTTTGATGGATGGTGATCATTCTATCGAACAATGTTATGAGGTGACCAAAAAAACATTGTCGGTATTATTTGATGAATTAAAAAAACTGGAAGTAGATTTATCTGGTTTGCTTTTGAAACCAAATATGGTCATTTATAGTTTGAATGGTGAAAAAGTCATGTCGCAAATAGTAGGAAGGGAGACTGTAAAATGTTTTAAAGAAGTTGTCCCTGCTGAAGTGGATGGTATAGTGTTTTTGTCTGGCGGGCAAACTGAGGCCGAAGCCTGTCAGAATCTGGACGCGGTTGTTCGGATTGGTCAGGGTGCTCCATGGAAATTTAGTTTTTCCTTTGGCCGGGCTTTGCAGAATACTGCTTTGCAGGTTTGGAGTGGCAAGGCTGAAAATGTAGCAGAAGCCCAAAAAGCATTTTTGCGTCGAGCGTCACTAGCCAGTAAAGCCTCGCTAGGAGAGTATAATTCTGAACTAGAATTGGCTTAAAAATCATCTTTTTTCACTTATCCACAGGAAGACTGTCGAAAATATTTTGACAGTCTTTTTATTTGTGATATAATTTTAATATCGCTAGTATAACAGTAATATGGATTTAAGTATCTTCAAAAAATTAGGCTTCTCCGACAAGGCTGTAAGGATATATTTGACACTAATCAGCTTAGGGCCTTCTTCAGTGCGTAATTTGGCCAAAAAAACAGAATATAATCGCGGTACAGTGTATGATAGCTTGAAGTGGCTCAAGGAAATTGGTATAGTAAACTACTATGAAAAGGAATCAAAGCAGTTTTTTGTGGCGGAAGACCCTGACAAATTGTACGATTTGGTCAACAAACAGTCCGAGCAGTTGCAAGAGGTAAACAGAAAAATGAAAGACGTAGTGTTAGAACTCAAATCTGTCTATGATACTGGTGGACATCGACCGGTAGCGAGATATTATGAAAAGGGAGAGATTCGAGAAATCCTTGAACAGGTTTTGGAACGTTGTGTAGAAACTGGTGAATTGGAATATCGAGTGTATTCGGATCTTTCTATCCGCGATTATCTTTATGAAGGGTTTGAATCTTTTTCGGATGCACGCATCGCCAAAGGCATAAAAGTAAAAGCGATTGCCATTGGTGGCGGTGGCGAATTGCGCGGATTGGATGAACGTAAGTGGCTGGAAATAAAAAAAGATTCACCAACTTATATTATTATTTATCCTGGTTGTACCGCTTATATTTCGCTGGACACGCATGGAGATTTGGTGGGAGTGGTAATAGAAAACAGTGGTGTTTATCAAACGCAGAAAGGTATTTTTGATGCCTTGTGGGAGAAATTAAAATAATATGTTTTTAGTTGATTTTGATGATACTCTATTTGATTCGCAAGCTCTCAAACGCGCTCTTCTAAAAGCGGCTAGTGAATGTGGTGTTTCCGAAGAAGTATTTTGGCAATCATATAAGCAGGCTTATCATTTGCCAGATGGACGGTTTGCATATCATACCGACAGGCATGCAGAAGTTTTGGGGGAGATGGGTTTTGATAAAAATAAAATTAAAGAAAAATTACAAAATATTATTTCAAAACTAGATCAATTTAGATTCAGTGGCACAATATCATTCCTAAATAAAATAAAATCATCAAACGAACAAGTTGTGTTATTGAGTTTGGGAGATCCGTCATTTCAGCAAATAAAGGTGGAAGGGGCAGGTATAATGGATTTTTTTGATCAGGTTTTTATGGTTGATAAATCAAAAGCAGAAATTATAGAGCAGTTATTGGCTATGACAAAAGACAAAAATGTTTGGCTGATAAACGACAAGCCGCAAGAATCTATCGATCTGCACAAGCAATTTCCGATATTAAAAATTGTATTAAAAAAATCCTCACGATTTGGGCAAGATGAATATATAAAATCTGGTTTTAATTTTTTTAATGATTTATTAGGTATTTATAAATATGTTGAAGAGCATAAATAATGTAGCGACCGTGATATTAGCGGCCGGCAAAGGCACTCGGCTGAACTGTTTGGACAAACCAAAAGTAATGCTTGAAATTGGTGGGCGTCCAATTGTGTCATATGTTGTAGAAACCTTAAAAAATGCTGGTTTTAAAAATGATCAAATTTGTTTAGTGGTTGGGTTTAAAAAAGAAGTAATTCAAAAATATTTTAATGATCAGGTTTCTTATGTGGTGCAGGATGAATTGTTGGGTACCGCCCATGCCACTTATTTGGGTATGAAAAGTTTACCAAAAAACATTGAACAGGTATTGGTATTGGGCGGAGATGATAGCGCGTTTTATAAACCAGAAACATTATTAAGTGTGATAGAGCAACATGAAAATAATAATTGTGTTTTGTCGCTATTAAGTGCCGAAGTTGAAAATCCGTATCAACTAGGAAGAGTGGTAAGACAGAACGACAAAATTGAAATTATTGAAAAAGAATATTTGACCGATGAACAAAAATTAATTAAAGAAATTAGCACAGGCACATTTGTATTTGATCGACAATGGTTTGAAGACATTTTTCCGCGGATGCCGCAACTGAGAAAATTGGGTGAGTATGGACTTCCGACAGCACTAGCTATAGCACGCGATGAAAAACAAAAGTTTCAAGTAATAAAATTGTCCGATGCCAACGAGTGGCACGGAGTAAATACTTTAGAAGAATTAAATTTGGCAGATAAATTAAAATCAAAATAATAATATGTCTGAAAAAAAATTCATCAGCGGATCACAAGTCGCCGTGCAGGCGGCAATAGATGCGGGTGCACAAATGATGTATGGTTATCCTATTACACCAGCGACGGAAGTGTTTACTGGTTGGATAAAAAATAAGCAACCATATCTACAGACGGAAGATGAAATCGCGGCTGGTTTTGCTATTTGTGGTGCGGTATTGGCTGGTCAGAAGGCCTTTACAGCCACCTCTGGTCCTGGACACGTATTGATGCAGGATGGTTTGTCTATGGCCGAGGCGATGCGCCTGCCGTTTGTTCTGATTGCTGCACAACGTGGTGGGCCGAGTTCGGGAACCGTCATTTATTCGCAACAGGAAGTTACTTTGGCTTGTTATGGTGGAAATGGCGAAGGCTTGCGGTTGGTATATTCACCTTGCGGATTAGAAGAACTTTATGAACTGACTAGACGGGCTTTCAATGAATCATGGAAGTATCGTTTTCCAGCCATTGTTTTGACCGATGGATATACTTTAAAAACCACTGCAGTGGTAGATTTAGAAAATCTTCAAAAAATTGAAAATATTCCTCCGCATGCTTTGGTGCCAGAAGATAAAATTATTCATTGGCCAAATATTTATACTTTTGAAGAAGAACTTTTTGAAGAATTAAATAGTGCCAAAGCGGATTTTGAAAATATTGCCGATGAGGTAGCTTCTGCGGAAACTATTGAAGTAGAAGATGCTGAAATTATCATTGTCGCCCACGGCATCGTCGGTAGTAGTACCAAAGAAGCGATTAAACAATTACGCATTGATGGTTTTAAGGTTGGAATGTTTAGACCAATTACCTTACGTCCATTTGCCAAGAAACAGTTGGACAAAGTGATTGGCGCCAGCCAGGTGAAAAAGGTAGTAGTTATCGAATCTAGTATGGGACAACTGGCTCGAATAGTACGCGACGAATTAGCTCCAGAAATAGATAAATCACTGGTTAGTTTACATTATGCCGGTTTGGGTGTAGAGACACAGGAAATTATTAATCAAATTGAAAAAATAACTCTATGACCGATTTTATTCCCGCAAAATTTTGCCCAGGGTGTGGTTATCCTATCGTGCTCATGATGATGCATAATATTTTGAAAGAGTTGAATTTGAATACTCGTGCTGTTTTGGGTTTGGATATCGGCTGTTCATTATTGGCTTGGAATTTTTTACCAATCAATACTTTTCAGACACACCATGGTCGAGTCACGCCCACGATGCTCGGTTTCAAACGGGCTCGACCTAATTCCATTTGTATTGGTATGACCGGTGATGGTGGCGCCTATGCTATCGGTATGCAAAGTTTGGCACATGCCATCAAAAGAGATGAGCCTATTACCGTGATAGTGGTCAACAATACTGTATATGGTATGACTGGCGGACAGACCGCTCCCACTACATTGCACGGACAAAAAACCGACACCAGTTTGGAAGGTAATATCGACAATCCGATTTCTGGGCCAGAATTTTTCCGTCCTTTAGCTCATAAAGATGCCTTTTTTGCTCGTAGTGCTGTGAATGAACCAAAACAAATACAAGAATATTTTAGAAAAGCATTCGAGACTCAACAGGCGGGACATTTCTCTATGGTAGAAATAATGTCTTTTTGTCCCACTCATTGGAAAACCAAAGGAGCAGACACCATTGCGCATCTAAATGAATTAAAAGAAACTTTTAAACTTGGTATTATATGATTTTAAAAATTTTAATCGCTGGTGATGGTGGCCAGGGGGTTCAGACCATTGCTGATCTCATTTGTAAAACTGCCTTCAAAAAAGATTATCAGGTTTCACATATTCCCAATTATGGTTTGGAACAACGTGGTGGGGTGTCTTTGGCTTTTATTCAAATTTCGGATGAAAAAATTGGTTATCCCAAATTTTCTACTCCAGATGTTCTGGTAGTTATGTCTGATCAAGCCCGTGAGCGCGCTAAACAGTATTTAGGTAGTGGTATATTGTTGGATGTCAGTGATTTTAAAAGTGAAATTGAAAATAAAAAAATAAATCCACAAAATTTAAATATTTTTTTCTTAACATTGTTGGCTAAAATTTTGGAAGAAAAAAATATTGTATCGACCAAAGATTTGTATACAACATTAGAAGACAAATTGGGTAAAAAATCCAACTGGGAAGAAATAAAAAATATTTTAAAATAACAAATATGTCAGAGTCACCATTTTTAACGCCACCAGAGTATGCACAGCAGATAGAAGGTTGGAGAGAAGGAGTAAAATTGGAAGAAGATAATATTAGACGAATTGGACGGCCCGCCTATGTCATGGAAAGATTTGCTGACTCAATTGGTTTTTACGATCTGAATGTAATTCATGGTATGGATTTGGTTTCTTTTGTAGGTGATGTGATTGAAAGAAAAAATTCTACTAGAAAAAACCCTGCAATGGTTTTGGATTTGGGCGGTGGTATGCATTTGTTTAGCGATCAACTCCGGGCCGAATTTGGTTCAAAGGTAAAAGTTATTTCAACTGGCCTATCACATAATGTCGCAGAGAAGATGAGGGGTAATATGGTAAAAAAACAATATGCTATACCGCATGCTGGACTAATAAAAACAGAACTTCATCCCGATGATAGTAAAATGCATTCTGTTTTTCAATTAAATAAGACTGATGAAGAGGGTAAACCAAAAGAAGAGTTTGATCTTATTACAGATACATATGGAGAACAGCATTATGGGTTGGATGGCGATATAGGTAAATTGGAAAAATATTTATATACTATAGTTGCGAAATTAAAGCCTGGTGGTGTGGCTACAATATTTCCATTTGGGAATTATGCCATAAATCTTGGTGACAAAATTAAAGAATCTATTTATCAGCCTGAAGGTTTAAAAAAAATAATTGAGCAGTTATCGGAAGTTTGTGAAATAAAACGAATAAAACTTGAAAATTCTTTTTATACCACTTTAAGAATAACAAAAAAATAATATGTGCGGAATTGTTGGATATATTGGACAAAAACAAGCACTACCGATTTTGATTAGTGGTTTGAGACGTTTGGAATATCGCGGGTATGATAGCGCTGGAGTAGCGATTATTAGTGCAGGAAAAATGAAAAAAATTCGGGCAGTAGGTAAAATAGATTCATTGGCCGAAAAAGTGAAAACAGCTGATTTAATCGGACAGATCGGAATAGCCCATACTCGCTGGGCTACGCACGGAGGTGTGACTGAAGAAAATGCTCATCCACATACCGCTTGCAATGATGATTTGGTGATTTGTCACAATGGTATTATTGAAAATTATCGTGAGTTGAAAGAAAAATTTTTGAAGGGGCATACTTTGCGATCTCAAACAGATACCGAAGTGATGGCGCATCTAATTGAAGTTTTTTATGAAGGTGATTTGTTAAAGGCGGTACAAAAAGCTCTCGGTGAAGTGCGCGGTACTTATGGTTTGGTGGCGATGCATGCAGGTGAACCACACAAAATTATTGCCGCTCGTTTGGGTAGCCCTTTGGTTATTGGGGTGGGAGAAAATGAATATTATATTGCCTCGGATACATCACCAATGTTGGCACATACAAAAAATGTTGTATTTTTGGATGATGGTGAAGTGGCAGAAATAACACCAGATGCATTAAAAATTTATAATGTTGAACATAAAGTAATAGATAAAAGTATTGAAAAAATAGAATGGGATGAAGCTCAGGCAGAGAAGCAAGGGTTTGATCATTTTATGTTGAAAGAAATTTTTGATCAGCCGACAGTTATCAAAGATGCAATTCGTGGACGTTATAGTCTTGAAGAAGGCACTGCTCATTTGGGCGGTTTGAATATGACTGATGAACAGATGCATCAAGTAAAACGAGTGGTAATGCTGGCTTGTGGTACGGCATATTACGCTGGTATGGTTGGAAAATATGCTTTTGAACGTTTGGCTGGTTTGCCTACAGAAGCAGACGTGGCTAGTGAGTTTCGTTATCGCGACCCGATTATTGATAAACACACATTGGTGTTTGCGATTTCCCAATCTGGTGAGACCGCCGATACTTTGGCGGCTTTGCGCGAAGCAAAACGCAAAGGAGCGTTTGTGCGTGGTATAGTGAATGTGGTCGGATCAACTATCGCTCGTGAAACTGATGGCGGTACGTATATCCATGCTGGTCCAGAATTGGCGGTAGCTTCTTCCAAAGCTTATACCAACATGGTGGCTGTTTTGATTTTGTATGCTTTACAATTTGGACGTCTCAATCGAGTGAGTGTGGCTACCGGTGGAAGATTACTAAATGCTTTATTGGAGATACCTGATAAAATGAAAATAGTTTTGGAACAAAATGAAAAAATAAAAGCATTAGCGGAGAAATATAAAAATTATAAGAATTGTATATATTTAGGTAGAGGAATAAATTGCCCCGTAGCTTTAGAGGGGGCATTAAAATTAAAAGAAATTTCTTATATACATTGTGAAGCATATCCAGGTGGTGAAATGAAACATGGTCCGATAGCATTGCTTGCGCCAGATTTTCCAGTGTTAGCGATTATGACAAAAAATCAATTATATGAAAAAATGCGCAGTAACGTAGAAGAAATTTTAGCGCGAAAAGCGCCAGTGATTTTGATCGCGACGCAAGGAGATGAGGAAGCAAAAGAATTATCGGAAGATGTTATTTATGTACCAACAACAATGGAATTACTTGAACCATTGTTGAATACTATCGTATTGCAGTTGTTTGCTTATCATATGGCCGTAATTTTGGGAAAAGATGTCGATCGTCCGCGTAATTTAGCAAAGAGTGTAACTGTAGAATAATATGAAAAAAAAGAATGTGGTAGTAATCGGTGGAGGCAATGGCAGTGCTATTTCGTTGGTGGCATTGAAACAAAATGTGGATCTTTTTGATATTTCGGCGGTGATTGCCATGAGTGATTCTGGTGGTTCCTCCGGTAAATTGAGAAAAGAATTTGGTACTTTGCCACCAGGAGATGTATTACGAGCAATTTTGGCGCTATCTAGGTATGATTATTTATTATTAAAAAAAATATTTAACGGTAACCGTTTTTCTGCTAACAACAAGTTATCTGGTCATAATCTTGGCAATATATTTTTAACCTTGACCGAGCAATATGCCGGAGATTTTAATATGGCAATAAGAGCGCTAGAGGAAAGTGTCGAAGCTATGGGGCGGGTTTACCCAGTTACTTTAGCCAATTGTGATTTGGTTGCAGAATTAAATAATAAAAAAATAATCCGAACCGAAGCGGCGATAGATAAACCAAATTATAGTCGTGACTTAAGAATTAAAAAAGTATGGTTGGATCCACAAGTAAAAGCCAATAAAGAAGCTATCTCCGCGATCTTATCAGCCGATTATATTGTGTTGAGTCCTGGTAGTTTGTATACCAGTGTGGTAGCGACATTATTACCTAATGGTATCAAAGAAGCAATAAAAAAATCTAATGCTAAAATGGTATTTGTGGTGGGGAACGCCTATCACACCGATGGAGAAACTGGTCCGGAGTATCTGAGCGAGACCGTCAAAGAGCTGGAGATGTATTTACCTAGACCAGCTGATTGGATTTTGTATAATATTCATAAATTGACTAATAAAGAATTGGCATTTTATAAAACTAGAAATTGGGGGACAATAAAATATGATCCAAAAAATTTACCAAAACGCAGTATTGTTGCTTTTGATTTTTCACGCACAGGTGGTGGTCTTTGTTCGATAAAATTAGGAAAAAAGTTAAAAGAAATCTTGAAATCGTAATATGAATATAAAAAAAATTGAAAAATCTACTGTTGGAATAAAAATTTCTATAGAAGAAAATGGACAAGAGCTGGGACGGGCATGGTTGTATTTAATTTATAATGATTTACACCAAGAACCGTATGGTTTGTTGGAAGATGTATTTGTAGAAGAAAATAGTCGAAAAAAGGGGATTGGAAATGAATTATTACAAACTATTATTACAGAAGCACAAGCAAGAAAGTGTTATAAATTAATTAGTACTAGCAGAAAAGTTCGAACTGAAGTGCATGAGTGGTATAAACGTAAAGGATTTAAAGAACATGGTTTAGAATTTAGAATGGATTTTAAATAATAATTATATCTTATGTCAAACCTATCTATTTTATCGACCCCATCAAGTCCAGATTATGAACTTTTAGACAGTGGTGATGGTGAAAAACTCGAACGCTACGGGAAAGTAGTTTTTCGACGTCCTGATCCCCAAGCGTTATGGAAGAAAAATTTACCAGTAAAAACATGGAATGATGCTGACGCGGTTTTTGTGCGCGACGGTCGCAACGCCGATTGGAAAATAAAACCAGGTACTCCAGAAAAGTGGACAATAAATTTTGGTGGTTTAAAATTTCATATTCGTCCGACTGCCTTTAAACACACGGGACTTTTTCCAGAACAAGAAGGTAATTGGCACTGGATGCGCAAAATGATTAATAAACGTTTACCCAATCAGCCAGAAATTAATGTGCTGAACCTATTTGGTTATACTGGCGGTGCTAGTCTGGCTTGCGCTCAAGCTGGAGCACAGGTTTGTCATGTGGACGGTTCGAAGGTAGCTATTGGTTGGGCAAGAGATAATGCTGAGCTGTCTGGGCTTCGAGAAAAACCAATTCGTTGGATACTAGATGATGCAGTAGAATTTGTCCGACGTGAAGTAAAGCGTGGCAAAAAATATGATGGTATCCTAATGGACCCGCCAGCTTTTGGTCATGGACCAAAAGGGGAGATGTGGAAGGTAGAAAAAGACTTTGTTGGCTTAATAGATCTGTGTTCTCAAATTTTATCAGACGATCCACTATTCTTTTTAGTTAATGGCTACGCCAGCGGCTATTCAGCCATTGCCTATGAAAATAATTTGTTATCGTTAGTTACAAAGTACGGTGGTAAGTTGGAGAAAGGAGAATTGGCTATCGCTGAAAGTAATAGTGAACGTTTGTTACCTTGTGGTATTTTTTCTAGGTGGAATAGCAACTAATATGAATCTTTACGAATTTGAAGGAAAAAATATTTTTTCCAAGTTTGGTATTACGGTGCCAAAGTCTGTTTTGTTACGCCGTGAAGATAATGTTATAGAAAAATATAATCAGTTAGGTATAGCGGGAGTAGTATTGAAAGCCCAGGTTTTATCTGGTAAGCGCGGTAAAAATAATGGAATTCTATTTGCCGTTTCACCAGCTGAGGCCAAACAGGCAGCCGAGAAAATTTTTGCTAGTAATATCCGTGGACAATATGTATCGGCAGTATTGATGGAAGAAAAATTAAATATTGAAGCTGAGCATTATTTGTCTATTACCTATGACACTAATAAAAAACAGCCGGTGCTAGTATATTCTCAAGATGGTGGTATGGATATTGAAGATGTGTCAGAAGAAAAAATCAAAAAACAATATTTGGATATCAGACAATCTGAAATAAATTCAGATATTCCTTTTGCCAATGAGTTGTGGCGTTGCTTTTTGCAAAGCGATGCTCGAGTGGTGGAGATCAATCCATTGGTAAAAACTGTTGAAGGAAATTTTGTGGCGGCTGATGCCAAAATAGCTTTAGATGAGGATGCTTTTTATCGTCATAAAGATTGGAATTTTGAACCACGCACTATGCTTGGTCGTTTGCCGACTGAAAGAGAAATAGAAGTGAAAAAAATCGATGAAGGTGAAAATTATTATCGTGGTACAGCTGGTAAATATATTGAAATGGATGGAGATGTGGCCGTATTATTTTCTGGAGGCGGTGCTAGTATTGCCAATATGGACGCACTCATTCAAGTCGGTTTAAAACCGGACAATTACACCGAATATTCTGGTAATCCTCCTCGAGAAAAAGTTTATCAATTAGCTAAAATAGTACTGTCAAAACCAGGATTACGTGGTTTATGGATTGCTGGCGGAACGGCCAACTTTACAGATATAGCCGCTACCTTTAGTGGAATTATTGACGCGCTAGATGAAGTTAAACCGAGCTATCCTATCGTAATTCGTAGGGCTGGACCCAATGAAGTTGAAGGTAAACGACTGATGGAAGAATGTGCGAAAAGAAATAATTTAAATTTAAAAATTTTTGGTAAAGAAATAGCCATGGGCGAGACTGCCGCCGTTTTAGTTGATATGATAAACAAATAATATATGTCGATTTTAATAAATAAAAATACTAAAGTTTTGGTACAGGGGATTACTGGCAAAGAGGGGCAAAAAGCGGCGGCGGCCATGCGTGAATATGGTACTCAAGTGATAGCCGGTGTGCGTCCCGGCAAAGGTGGAGAAATTGTAGAAGGAGTGCCAGTTTACAATTCGGTAAAAGAAGCAATGTCGGCGCATCCCGATATTTCTACCACTACAATTTATGTGCCACCATTTGCCGCCAAGGAGGCGATATTGGAAGCGATTGAAAATAATATCGCAATTATAAATACCATCGTTGAAAGAATTCCCATTCAAGATACTGCCTATTGTTTAGCGGCCGCCAAAGAAAAAAATATTCGCCTGATTGGTCCTAGTTCACTTGGCTATATTAGTCCAGGAGAGGGGAGGATTGGGGTAGTGGGCGGTCCATTAAGTTTGGCTAATGAAGTTTTTCAGCCTGGTAGCATTGGAGTGATTTCTAGATCTGGTGGTATGACCAACGAATTATCATGGCAAATTCGCAAAGCTGGTCTAGGACAAAGTACAGCGGTACATGTGGGCGGCGACCTTTTAATGGGTACCACTTATGCTGACTTGTTAAAATTGTTTGAAAAAGACGAACAAACCAAAGCGGTGGTTATTTTCGGTGAACATGGTGGAGGATATGAATTCGAAATAGTAGATATGATCAAAAATAAAGAATGGACCAAACCATTGGCGGTGTATATTGGAGGTAAATTTGCTAATCTATTTCCAGAGGGAATGAACATTGGACATGCGGGGGCGATTGTTGGTAAGGGGCAAAGTGCGGAGGAAAAGAAAGCGGCTTTGAAGTCTGTGGGGGTATTGATTGCGGATACTTATGAGGATTTAGTAACTAAGATTAAGCCTTTCGCATGATTTGACGCCTCATAAATATGAATTTTCTTGTGCTCAGACTTGTGGCGAATTTATCTTATTGCAGACAGCCTTGTTTGATTCTCGCCACTTCAAACAATTCGCACTGCGAAAATTAATATTTAATCGGCTTTAATACTTTTTTAAAATATTATGAAATGGGAAACAAAAATTACTAATGTTAATAGTGGTAAAGAAACTATTCGTGGCAAAAAATTGTCTGGTTTGATTAAAAATAATACTTTTACAGAAACTATTTTTTTAATTTGGCAGGGGAGAATGCCTAAAGCGAAAGAAACTAAAATGTTGGATGCTCTGCTTACCGCGGCCATTGATCATGGTATTGGTACCGCTTCAGCCATGACTGCGCGTATTGTGGCCTCAGCCAAAAATAGTATGCATACTGCTCTTACTGCTGGTATTCTAGCGATGGGAGAAAGGCATGGTAGCGCAATCGAAAATGCCGCTAAATTCTTTTTGAAAAATATAAAAAATAAAAATTTGGTTCAGACCATTGGAGAGCTAAAGGACAAAAAAGTGCGTTTGGCTGGATTTGGACATGCAGTATTGGAGAGAGATGAACGCGCGGAAGAGCTTCTAAAAATTGCCAAAAAGACTGGGTTTTTTAAACAAGCCTGCCAAGTGGCTGTTGATAGTCAAAAAGAATTAAATAAAATTTCTTCAAAACAATTACCATTAAATATTGACGGTGCTATGGGAGCAATATTGGCGGATATGGGTTTTGATCCAGACATGATGAAAGGGATTTTTATCACCGCTCGCGTACCTGGGTTGGTAGCTCATATTTATGAAGAAATGACAAACGACGCTGGTTTGCGTCGTTTGCATGAGGACGAAATTAGTTATATTGGAAAATAATTTTCTAGCTGGCTTTGAAGGGGTCAAAACTTTGCTTTAATAAATTTTCGATTGGTAAAAAAAGTGGTCTTGGTAATTGATCCCATTCAAACCACTCCCATCCTTCACATTTTTCTGGTTCCATGGTTTTGACTTCACCAGAATCATAATCTCCGATCATAAATATGGTAATGTAATGTTTTTCTTCCTTATCAAAAATATCATTGGTCGCAGTTCCAAAACGAATATTTTTTATTGTAATCCCGACTTCCTCCATAACTTCTCGTGCGGCACATTCTTCCCATGATTCTTTCAATTCTAGATGACCACCACCAAAGCTCCACGCTCCTTCACCGTGGGCGTTTTTTCTTTTACCCAAAAGAACCATATTATCCTTGATGACAATTACTCCGATTCCTACCGATGGTCTGTTGTCCATATTCGTTGATTTTTTGTGATAAATAAGCTATAATTTTGTTGTAAAAGCTCACATCAGTATAAATTGATTATATACCATAAGATACAGAGTGACAAGAAAATATATGTTGCCAAAATTTGTTATCATTTTACCCAATATCCGCAGTGCCCACAATGTCGGTGCTATGTTTCGTACTGCCGATGGGGCAGGGGTAGATAAAATATATCTCACCGGCTACACCCCGTGTCCTCCACATCCTCGTCTAGATAAAGTATCTTTAGGTGCAGAAAAATGGGTGCCATGGGAGTACACCAAACAAACTGGACGTTTATTAAAAAAACTGAAAGAGGATGGATATAATATTGTCGCCTTGGAACAGACGCCAAAAAGTGTTAATATATATGAGTGGGAGCCAAAATTTCCGCTGGCTTTGATTGTCGGTAATGAAAAAACCGGTGTCACCAAGAGTTTATTGAAATATTGTGACAAGGATATCGAGTTGGACATGAAAGGCAAGAAAAAGAGTTTGAATGTGAGCGTGGCCGCCGGTATTACTATGTATTACATTTCTTCCAAAAGTAAATAAAATAATATGCAATCTACAATAGCCTTATTTAAACAATTGGTGGATAGTATCCCGCCACTTTTTCCAGAGGATTTGAAATACCAGATGAGAAAAGATTTGAAAAATGTTCAAGAAAACGAGATAGATATAAAAGATCTAGAAAAATTGATGGTACAACATGGTTATGAAGTTTGGCCTTGGAGCCGTGCATTTAGAGAGCTATTAACTTCCGCTGAAGAAAAAGTTGGTGAACAATTTTTGTTGGCAAGTTTGCCAACGGAATTGCAAGAAAAATATTTGGAATATAGACAACTTGGTTTAAGTTTGAGAGATTTTTTTTCTGGGAAAATGGCCAACTATTTCGATGAAGAACAAAGAATGATTTTGAGTGAGGCTCTAATAAATATGCAAATTCAAATACGTGATTTCGCCACCAGAGAAGCAGTCGGAATGAAGAAAGAATTTTATTTGAAAAAAGTTCAAGAGTTCAAAGAAATATTAGATGAGATAAAACATCATTTGGGTCGCTTGAATGAGTTGGCCGACAAAGAAGAAAATCACGCTACCTTGGCCGATGAAATTCGCGCTCGCGTGGATGCATTTGAGCATGGGCTATGTTTGTTGGCGCCAGAATTTGCGCATGAAGATGTTGAAAAATCTCACGAATTTTTTGTTGGCCGCAAGCAAGAATTAAACAGAATGCGTGGTATTCACGAAACAATTGAAATCGATTTTTATTCACAAGAATAAATCGCAAATTAACCAATAAAAAAATTCTCCGTTAGTTGGAGGATTTTTGTTTTATTTTTCTTGGGGTTTTATTTTAGAATATTTTTCTATCATTTTTTTGAGTCCGTTTCTATCCAATAACCCATCCTGCACTCCAAAATGTCCCAACACTGAACAGCTGTTGGCGATACCCCAGGTTAGACAAGTAGGGAGGTCGTGGCCATATAGTTTGGCAGACAAATATCCTGCGGAGAAAGCATCGCCGGCCCCAGTTTTGGATACTATTTTCACTGGGTATGATTCACTGTACCAGACGCTATCCACATTTCCCGCCCACGCCCCGTTTGCCCCGTCCGTGATAACCACTTCATGTGCTCCAAGTTCCAATAATTTATGTATTATACTTTGGACGGATTTTGATTTATTTAAATTTGCACCAGCCAACTTTTCAGCTTCTTCCAAATTAACAATCAACAAATCACTTTTGGCGATAATTGTTTTAGTTAGTTCCAAATCGTTCTTCAATTGAAACGATCCAGGATTAAAAGCCAAACGAACAGAAGAATGTTTTTCTAAAAATTTTAGTAGTTTTGTTTGCAACAAATCGAACCCTTCACTTAGACTGGTGTAATATATCCAATCGGTAGCGGGGAAATCTTTTGGCCAGATGTAGTTTCTTTTTTGGTGATAAGATAAAATTGTTCTTTCACCTTGGAAGTTCAAAATTGTAGAATATCTGGTTTTGGCTTTTTTGTCTGAAAAAATAAATTCAGTATTTATTTTTGACTTTTTTAAAGCGTCAACAATTATTTGGCCATTGGAATCATAGCCCACAGTACTCAAAATAGCGGTGCTGAGGCCTAACTTTGTTGTGCTAAACGCCAAATTGGCGGAATTACCTCCTATGGTTTGAAAACTGTCTGTGACTGGTATTTTGGTGGCATAATCTAGACACAACTTACATCTGCGTCCGTCCAAATCGCATTCTACCGAGGCGTCATCTATTTTGATATGAGTGTCTAAAATAACGTCACCAATGGCAATAATTTTGTACATAGATTATTGATTTGGATGTTTATAATCTTCTACTAATTTTGTATTATGTAAATGATGCCCAGTCAAAATTTCTATATATTCTACTAGACTGGCCAGGGTAAAACCGGCCATAGCAAAAGAGAAAATTTTGTTTTGTATCCAAAGAGAATAAACAAATAGACAAGTGCCACCGATAACAAACACCAAATCACGACGTTTTTCTTTTTCTAAAAATACACCATAGATATGTAAGATGACACCAATCATGGCCACCACATTAACGATTATTTCCGTCATACCCCATGGAAGATGAGGAAATAAATTAAAGAAAAAGTTCATAGGCTTGTATTTTAATAATAGATAAAATTAAGCAGCTTTACGCATAGGCGGCTTTTGGCTTTTGAAATAATTATCAGCGAAGGTTCTCATACCCATTTGATCCAGCCCATCTGTCAGTTGATCAAGTTTAGCTTGAATATCTGTAAACTCTTCGCCAGGTTTATTTCTTCTAATATTATTCATCTTGTCGATGATAGCCTCAGCCATATCTCTAATAATTACAGTAGATATAGTATCTTTGGATCCGCCCCGTCTGGCTGTCAAAAAATTTTTGATTTTAGTGTTGATGGTATCTAGATCACCAGATAGTACACTAAAATTATTTTTTTCTCGGTTTTCTCTTGACCTAGCTTCATCATCTTGTTTTGGAGTAACACTATCTGTCCTCCTTGGTCTGTTTCCAGTATCAATAAGGACACCCTCTCGGTCGGTCGGCCTGTCCGAAGAGGGAAAATATCTGTCCATCTCTTCTTTTGATAATCCTCCGTTTTCTGTATCTTTCATAAAAATTATAATTAATTATTCACTCCATCTATTAGTATATTCAATCGCGGCTAGGGCGGCGATAATACCTTGTCCAGCCGAAATGCCGATTTGTTTGTAGGCGACGTCAGTCACATCTCCGGCGGCAAAAATTCCCTTTACACTAGTGCGACATTTGGCATCAACTTTTATTTCTTTCATGCCATTTTTTTCTACTTCAACAAATTGCGAATTAGGTGTTTGGCCAATATGGACCATCACACCCTGTGTTTCTATATTTTTTTCTGTACCAGTACTATCAGTATATTTTACACCCGTTACATTTTTATCACCAATAATCTCGGTGGTCACTGCTCCATAAATTATTTCCACATTTGACAAAGCTTTGATTTTATCAATCAAAATATTTTCACCTTTTGGAAAGCCAAAGTTGTTTTCAGCTGTGTTTGTATACTTGCTGATCAGATATACCTTTTTGGCGATACCAGCCATCATGAGGGCAGATTCGAGAGCGGAGTTTCCAGATCCAATAGTGGTGGTAATTTTATTTTTGAATAATGGGCCATCACAAACAGTACAATAGGTGACACCCTTGCGATTGTATTCCGCTTCGCCCTTCACACCCAGTTGGCGGGGGTGAATACCAGTAGCAATAATTACAGTTTTGGTTTGGTATTGTTTTTCTTCGTCACTAGCACTTTTTGCAAATATTACGTGATGATTATTTTTCGAAACAATTTTTTCTACTCTAAACCCTTGGTCGATTTCTACGCCATAAGATTTTACATGTTCAGCAAATTTTTGTGCCAACTCATATCCTTGAATATCAATAGTACCTGGCCAATTGTTTACCACTCCGGACAATGCCACTTCACCACCCAAATCATCGGTGACAATTTTGAAATTTAATTTTCTTCTAGCACTATATATAGCCGCGCTACTACCTGCCGCAGCCGCTCCGATGATGATAAGATCAAACATATTATATTAAATTGGTTAATTCCTCGTAAGCTTTTTGGAGGTCAGGCGCCCTTAATATAGCCCCACCAACACAAAAATTATTTACGCCCCATTTTTTAATTTCTTGGATATTGTCTTTGTTTATTGCGCCATCAACCGCGATTGTCAGATCGATTTCTTTGCTATCGACAAGGTTTTTAAAACTAATGATTTTTTCTTGTACCTCTGGAACAAAGGGTGCGTTTTGGCCTCCAGGATGAACGGTCATAAACATTACCACATTAATTTGATTTAAGAATGGTAATATTTCTGTGATTTTTGTTTCTGGATTAATGACTATACCAACTTCGTATCCTGCATTTTTTATAGCATGGATCACAGTTTGTGGATTATCTTCTGACTCAATATGAAATAGAATGCGCTTCAAATTTTTTACCTCTTGCCATTTTTTTAATTCATTTAACGGGTGACTGACCATCAAATGAATTTCCCATTCATTGGGTAAATTTAAATTATTAATTTTTTCAATTTCAGAAAAAGATTTGGCTGGAACAAATTCTCCATCCATCACGTCAATTTGAATTAGTGGAGCAAAGGATAATTTTTTGGCCTTGTCTTCAAAATTGATAAAGTTTTTTTCGAGTATAGCAGGAATAATCATAATATTATTTTTCTAAATCAGCCATGATTTTATTGCGACGGATACGTCGTTCTAGCCCATCAAATTTTGTTTCTAAAAATTTTTTTACTATTGCATTGGCATGTTCGTTGGAGAGATAATCGGCAGCTAAACAAAGTATGTTGGCGTCTTCGTGTTGGCGACCTCTTTCGGCGCCCTCGATACTATAGCCGACGATAGCACGTCCACCTTTTATTTTATTTGCTACCATACAAACACCGTGGGCAGTACCACAAATCAAAATTCCGAGGTTGTCTTTTTTTGAAACTACTTTTTGAGTTAACAAAATAGAAAATTTTGTGTAGTCATCTTCCTTGTCATATTTTTTTGGGCCAAGATCAGTAATTTTTTTACCGAGTTGGGTTTTGATAAAAGTGAGAAGATGTTTTTTTAACTGAAAACCGCGATGATCACTAGCAATGTATAACATAAAGTAATAAATTTTAAGCAATATTATTATACCTTTTTTGGCTTAGATAGGCAAACTGAGTATTGACAAAACCCCATTTTTAATGTAGGTTCTAATGTCCCTTCGGCGGAGGTCGTCGTTTGGGGTGTCTGTACGCAACGTTGCAGGAGGCAACATGTGCAAGGTTCGAGTGGAAATCAAGAGGCCAGCAGGCAACGGCCAATGGATTGCTGAATCGGCCAAGGCGATGGCGAGTCTTCTTGAACGCGCCGGGTTTGAGGGTGTGTTCAGGGCTCGGTTTGTCACCAAGATCAGACCGGCACCTTCGCCTGGCATCAGCATCAGAATGGCAGAAGGACCCACAGCTGTCTTGGTTTGGGTTCAGGCTTCCACTGACCGGAACTCTCGGGCATCGTTCCACCTGATAGTTCCACCAGGGCTGAGGGCGGAGGAGTTTTTCCAGCAACTGAAGAAGGCAGAAGAGACTGTCGAACAGAAGTCGGAGCACTCACCAGACGTCGAAGTCGAACGCGTAGCCGACGAAGCTGACGTCGTGTCGGTCGAAGAGGACGAACTGATCGCTGAGGCGTGCAATCTCGTCGACGAGATGCATGCCCTAGAGCCACGATATGTCCGAACCGAGGCCGCCGCCTATCGTCTCCAGCTTGCCTTGAACGACAGGTTGTTGGAAGATGGCGAATGGCGGCGGAGGAAGACCCCGATCATCACGCCTGCCGAAGTTGAGATCGAGCGAGGGGTCATTCGAGAGCTCGACATCACCATGGAGAAGTTGCGTTCTCATTACCAGACGATTCGCGTCCGTCTGGCCGAGATCGAGAAGCGCCTGCAGGAGATGCGGGCGTAGATAGTCAACGTGGCCACGTTCGAACCACAAGGTTGGACGCGGCCCACCAAAGGGGGGAAGGGCGACTTGAATTAGTCGCCCGTCTCTAAAAGAACATCACTAGTTGATGTTCTTTTAGTTTATTTGACTTTTTTCGTTTATTTTTATATAATTATTCTGTAAATAAAAGCATTCAACCCGGCTATCACCGGGGAGCTGAAAGTAGAAATTTGCTTATTTTAGCAAAAAGTAGATCTTTCCGGGTGGCCCGTTATAGCCCAATTAAGTAAAAGCTCAAGATGGTACCGCCCCGACTCAGTCGGTGGCTCTTGGCACGAAATGATCGTGTTTTTTTTATTAATTTTTTACTATGTACAATTCAGAACAAAACGAGCAAGAAATATTAAAGTATTGGGAGAATAATAAATCTTTTGAAAAATCAGTCGAACAAAGGCCAGAGAGCAAGCCGTATGTTTTTTATGATGGTCCGCCTTTTGCCACCGGTTTGCCTCATTATGGGCATATTTTGAGTTCGGTTATCAAAGATGTAGTACCAAGATATTGGACGATGAAGGGTTATCGTGTGCGTCGTCGTTGGGGTTGGGATTGTCATGGTATGCCGATTGAAAATATTGTGGAAAAAGAATTAAAAGTGTCTGGTAAAAAAGATATTGAAGAAAAAATGGGTGTGGCCAAGTTCAACGAAACTTGCCGTTCCAAGGTTTTGATGTATGTGCAAGAATGGAAAAAGATGGTGGACAGAATTGGTCGTTGGGTGGAGTTTGATAATTCTTATAAGACCATGGACTCTACTTATATGGAATCTGTTTGGTGGTCTTTGAAAACTATTTGGGACAAAGGTTTGATTTATGAAGGTCGTAAGGTTTTGATGTATTGTCCGCGTTGTGAGACGCCAGTATCCAAGGCGGAAATTGCAATGGATAATAGTTATAAAGACATTACAGAAGAAACTGCGATTGTTAAATTTAAAATAAAAAATTCAAAAAAATACAAACTACCGGAAAACATATATATTTTAGCCTGGACAACTACACCATGGACATTGCCGGGGAATGTAGCGTTGGCGGTGGGGGAGAAAATTGAATATGTGGTAGTTGGATTTGAAAATCAAAAATATATTTTAGCTAAGGATAGAATTGGAGAGGTTTTTAAAGATAAAGAGTATAAAATAGAGAAAGAAATTAATGGTGCAGATTTGGTTGATATAGAATATGAACCACTTTTTGATATCCCAGCTGTAAAAGATTCAGGTAAAAAAGCGTGGTATGTCACCGCCGCGGATTTTGTGACCACCGAAGAGGGAACCGGTATTGTGCACACCGCTGTAATTTATGGTGAAGACGATTATAATCTCGGTGTAAAAATTGATTTACCAATGGTGCCACTATTGGATGAAAAAGGTCATTTCAATAATGACGCGCCAGAATTAATTCGCGGTCAATATTTTAAAAAGGCGGAAAAAGCGATCAAAGAAGATTTGGACAATCGCGATTTGATTTTTGAAAAGAAAAATCACACACATTCATATCCACATTGTTGGCGCTGTGAGACACAATTATTTTACAATGCCATTTCGGCATGGTTTATAGATATTCAAAAAATAAAACCGCGTTTAATTGAATTGAATGAAAAAATAAACTGGTATCCAGAACATCTTAAACACGGCCGATTTTTAAATATTTTGGAAACTGCGCCGGACTGGAATATCTCACGCAATCGTTATTGGGCGACACCTTTGCCATTTTGGAAATGTAATAATTTGGAGTGCACCCATATAGAATGTATTGGGAGTGTATCTGAATTAAAAACCAAAGCTTCTAATTTTGGTGAGGTATACAAAACAGATAAAGTAGAAGACATAGATTTACACAAAGATAAAATGGATAAAATAAAACTGCATTGTGAAAAATGTAAAAGTGAAATGACTCGTATTCCTGAGGTGATAGATTGTTGGGTAGAATCCGCCTCCATGCCGTTTGCCGAATTTCATTATCCGTTTGAAAATAAAGAGGTGTTTAAAGCGCGTTTCCCAGGACAATATATTGCTGAATATATTGCTCAAACTCGTGCTTGGTTTTATTATATGCATGCGATGTCGGTGTTATTGTTTGATGATGTCAGTTTTAAGAATTGTGTAACCACTGGAAATATTTTGAATGAAAAAGGCGAAAAATTATCCAAATCAAAACAAAATTACCCAGATCCATGGATTATGATTGAAAAGTATGGTGTGGATGCCATGCGTTATTATTTGATGACCAGTGCGGTGATGCAAGCTGATGATTTGTTGTTCAATGAGCGCGAAGTAAAAGAAAATTATAATAAGGTAATAAATATTTTGTGGAATGTTGTTGAATTTTATAAGATGTATGCCAACAGTGGTATTTCAAGTGAAGAGGAGAGTGAAAATATTTTGGATAAATGGATTATTGTGCGCATGAATATGTTGATAAAAGAAGTTACTGAGAATATGGATAATTACGACACTGTCCAAGCTGGTCGTCCTATCAAGGATTTTATTGACGATCTATCTACATGGTATGTCCGTCGTAGTCGTGACCGTTTTAAAGGTGATGATGAGGAAGATAAACAATATGCCGTTGCCACTTTACGAGAAATATTATTAACTTTGTCCAAAGTAATGGCGCCATTTACTCCATTTATTGCCGAGAGAATATTTTTGGAAGTTAATACAGAAAAAACTCTAGGCATGAGTGTGCATCTTGAAGAATGGCCAGTAGCGCCAGAAGAAAATGTGCATGAGAGAAAAATATTAGAAGAAATGGTTGAGATTCGCGAGATGGTTGAGTTGGGGTTATCTTTGCGCGCGGAAAATAAAATAAAAGTGCGTCAGCCGTTGGCCGAATTGATGATGAACAGCGAACATTTGTCGCATGGTTTGTTGGGAATTTTGGCGGATGAATTGAATGTAAAAAAAATAGCGTATAGCGAATTTGTTTCAGACAGTCCAGAATGGGTAAGTAAAGAAGAGGGCAAATTGAAAGTGTGGTTGAATATTAAAATAGATGATGAACTAAAAAAAGAAGGTTTGGTTCGTGAAATCGTGCGCACTATCAATCAGATGCGTAAGGAACAAGGGCTAACCATCAATGACAAAATAGCGGTAAAATATGACACCGAAGACGCAGTTTTGGGTGGTATTTTTGAGGAGTATAAAGCTCAAATCAAGGTATCGGTTTTGGCTGATTCGATAGAAAAAACAGCCAATATTGAAGTATTGATTGAAGTAGATGGAAAAAAATGTGGTTTGGCCATAGTAAAGGCCAATTGACATTTGGCTCATAGTTGGGTATACTATTGGAGTTCAAATAAATAAATATGGTCTGTTCTTCTATTGAAGATCCGTATCCAACTATAAAAACTTTAATTTTTATCAATAACACAAAGACCTAATTTTTGTGTTATTTTTATATTCAATTATAAAATATGCGGTTGAGAAAAAATAAACATCAACAGACAATATTGTTAGTACATGCAATGAGCCCATCAAAGAAATTTGTTTTACAAAAAATAAAAAAAATGGGACTTCATCTGGTGTGTTTGAGTAAAGAGAAAGCTGATTGGGCAATACCATATGTCGACAAATGGGTTTTGGCTGATTTGCAAAATCATAAGGAATGTATTGAGGCCGTAAAAAAATATAATCGTGAACATCCTGATATGTCAGTACAAGGCGCGGTTACTTTTTGGGATGAGGCGGTATTATTGACTGCTCATGTAGCAGAATCTTTGAATCTGATTGGTATTCCTTATGACATCGCCAAGAAAGTAAAAAACAAATATACCTTTCGTGATTTTTGTTCAGTCAATGGAATTTTGGCGCCAAAACACAAATTGTTACGCAGTAAAAATGAAATACACGCTCTGGAAAAAGAATTGAAATATCCACTGGTAGTGAAACCAATATATGGCGCCTGTAGTGCTTATGTGGTGCGCGTCAATAATCGCGCTGAGTTGATGGAAACATATGATTATATTAAAAATAATATAAAATCATTTTGGTTGGCTTCGGAATGGGAGAATTTTGATTTGTTGGTGGAAGAATATATTGATGGAGAAGAAGTAGATATGGATATTTTGGTACAAAATGGAAAGATAAAATTTTATTCCGTTTCTGATAATTTTAATAAGAGCCACAGTCGTTTCTTTGTGGATAGTGGGCAAGCCATTCCGTCTAATTTACCAAACAAAGAACAAGATGATCTGATAAAAATGGCTGAAGAAACTTTGGAAAAACTGGGCATCCAAAATGCTTGTATTCACTTTGAAGCCAAATCATCTCCAAAAGGGCCCTGTCCGATTGAGGTAAATATGCGCATGGGTGGAGATTATGTTTATTCTTATCTCAAAACTGCCTGGCATGTAGATTTGGTAGAGCAGTCGGTGAATATTTCGCTGGGAAATTTTATAAAAATAGAAAAACCAGACCGACCATACAAATATATTATTGGCTGGGATATGCAACCAGAATCATCTGGTATTTTGGTAGAATTGGAAGTATCTCCCAAATTAAAATCGCTGAAATTTTTTGAAGAAATGTATTTATCCAAAGAAATTGGTGATGCTATTTTGCGTCCACCAGAAGGATATGATAGTTTAGGTTGGGTGACAGTAACGGGAGATAACGGTATTGATGCTCAGGATAATTTGCAGGAAGTTTTGAGATTGATAAATTATAAAGTAGTTCATTTTGATCAGGATTCAGTGCTGGGCAAAACTTCACGTCAGAGTCGGTTATCTGCCGCGACAGTTAAAAAAGATTTTATTATTCAGGCCGCGAAGATTGAAAAAGTCCGTCGGATATCTATTTCTGATCAACGTAGATTGCATATCGGAATTGTGGGAAACAAAACTCATTTTAATCATGATTCTGACGATACAATAGAAACCGTAAAATTTATAGAAGATGAATTAAAAAAACGTGGTTATTTGACAACCACATTCAATTTCAACAATTTTGAACGCGCTTTCATGTATCTCAAGGATAGCGACGTCAATTTGGTGTTTAATGTAGCTGAGGGAATTAATAATAATGAACAACTGAAATCACAAGCGGCGGCTATACTGGAGTCGTTGCAAATTCCTTTTACTGGGTCAAGCTCATTCACTGCGGCCTTTTGTCAGGATAAAATAAAAACTAAAAAATTACTGAATTTTCATAATATCCCGATGTCAGCCTGGGACTATGCCTTTAATACTAGTGATGTTATTAATAAAGATCTTGTATATCCACTCGTGGTCAAGCCAGGAAATTCTGATAATTCTTTTGGTATCACCAATAGTTCAGTGGTGACAAACAAAAAAGAATTGGATAAACAAATGAAAAGAATTATCGATGATTTGGGAAGACCGGTAATAGTAGAAGAATATGTTGAAGGAGATGAATATGATGTTTCTATTATTGGTAATAGTGGTGATGATTTACGAGTACTGCCAATCTCTCGTTCGGTTTTCAAAAAAATGCCTAAAGGTTACTGGCATATCTATGCTCACGAGGCCAAACAATATGGTAATTCTGCTTACAAAAAAATTGTTTTACAAAGCCCTGCCAAAAATATCAACCCCAAACTAGAGTCATTACTTACGGAAATTGCACTTGATGTTTACCAAATTATGAAGTGTCGTGATTACGGACGGGTAGGTTTTAGAGTAGACAAGGACGGCAATCCATATATATTGGAGATAGACACCAACCCACCTTTGAATATGAATTCAGATTTTGTAAAGGCGGCCAAATTAACAGGTTTGAGTTTTGGGGATTTGTTGGAAGAAATATTAAGTCTATCAATAAAAAGATATAAATCAAAAAAGAATCCGCTGTATTAATATAAATTATGAATAATGGTTTTGAAATTCTGGAAGTGAATGATTTGGAAGAGGCAAAAAAATGGTGGAATATTTTTTCTCCCGCGCAAACAATCTATGATTTTTGGGATTTTAGGTATATTCATTTTAAATATTTTAATACAGAGTTGCGTTTCTTGGTTGGTTTTTTGGACAAAAAGCCAATTGGTTTGTTGCCGCTCCAATTTGATAAAGACAAGAAGATGCTGCAATTTTTCGGGGGTATTAACATGGAATGCAATCACGTTTTTATTGATGAAAATTATCTCGAATTTGAGGATTTGTTTTATCAACATTTAGATAAAAATTTTTGTTTGACGAACATAAGTTCGAAAAATTTAAGCAGATTTAAGGAACAGAATTTTATTGAGCAGGATAAAAGGTTTTTTTTAGATCTGAGTTCGTTTGTCAATATAGAAGAATATTATGATAAATATTTTTCTAGGAAATCTAAAAATAATCTAAAGAGTCAGTTTAGAAAAATTTTAACTAATAATTTGGAAGTGGTAGAAGCAAATTTGATAGATTTAGACCTATTGTTCGATTTTAATTTAAAGAAATATGGTTCCGAGTCTACGTTTATTAAACCATATAGAAAAGAAATATATAGAGATTTAGTACATTTGAATGAAGTTAATGTTGAATTTCTTACTTTTTTGGTAGACGGTAAGAAGCAAGGGGTGTCTTTAGCGTTAAATTATAAAAAATATTTTTCACGTCGATTGTTCGGGGTTTCATCTGACGGTGTTTCCAATCTATGGAAATATATAATAATAAAGAATATAGAGAAATCCAAACAGATTGAATCAGGCATATTTGATATAGGTACAGGAGACTATGGCTGGAAAGAGTCGTGGCATTTCTCTAGTGAATATCAGTATATGTACGTTGATAAAAATTTGAATATTACTGCTGATAAAATATACAGCATAGGATTAAATTAATTTTTATCTTCTCTCTTTTGGTGTTATGTGAAATTTATACTATTTGAGTATGATAGGTTAGTTGACAATCCAGTTGTTTTTCGTTAAGATAGCCATATTACAATTAATTTTTTAATATATGTTGACTGTAAGACAAGTATTTGAAACAGGCGTAAAGTTGGGTATGGCGGCTGATCCCCGTGGACCAAAAATCTTAAAGAAGTATTTGGATCGAATTAAAAGAGATTATGAAGAATTGAAAGTAGAGGATAAAAAATATTTTGACAAATCCTTGTTAGAGAATCCTTATTCCGACAGTTTAATTCATAACATAGACGAAAAAACTCAGGTCAAAAGAGTTTTGGCCGGTATTGATATTGGCAGTGGAGAAGTATTGCTAGCATCACAACTAAATGAACGAGGTAAAACTATTGATTTGGTTATCGGACACCACCCAATAGGCAAAGCGCTGGCCGGCCTTCATGATGTGATGGATATGACTGTAGATATATATGAGTCGTTGGGTATGCCCATTCATATCGCAGAAAAAGTAATGGAAGAAAGAATAAAAGAAGTGGGACGTAGTACTCATCCAATAAATAATTATCAGCTGATCGATTTAGCCAAAATATTAAAAGTAAATTTAATTAACACTCACACTATTACTGATAATTTAGTTTTAAAATTTGTTCAATCATATTTGGAAGAAAAACATCCCGATACTTTGGGAGAGGTAGTTGAAGCTTTAATGGAGATACCGGAATATCAAGAAGCCAAACATCGTGGCGTTGGCCCAAAAATTATCAGTGGCAGTCCACGAAATCGTGTTGGTAAATTTTTGATTGAGATGACTGGTGGCACCAACCCGTCCAGTAAGGTTTACGAATCACTCTCGCGAGCGGGTGTAAGTACTATTATTGGTATGCATATGCGTGATGATTCTATGAATAAGGCCAATGAACACAGTATGAATATCGTAATTGCCGGCCATATCTCTTCAGACTCGCTTGGTATGAATTTGTTCTTGGATGAATTGGAAAAGAAAGGAATCGAAATTGTACCATGCAGTGGCCTGATCCGTGTTAGTCGGGTGAAAAAAGGCAAAAAATAAAATATTTAAAATCGCCCTTTGCGGGGCGGTTTTTTTATGTTAAAATAAGGTTGTTATAATATTTTGTATGATTGCTCTAATTAATGGGAAAGTGGTTATTAATAGTGGATTGGAAGTGGTAATTATGACCGCTGGTGGTGTTGGTTATCGCGTGATGGTAAGTCCAGAGGCGTCCAAGGTGTGCCAGGTTGGCAATGAAGTTAGTTTGGATACTTATTTGGTGGTGCGTGAAGATGTGCTAGATTTGTTTGGGTTTGCCAATGATTTGGAGAAAAAATTATTTAAAAATTTTGTATCAGTTTCGGGTGTTGGTCCAAAGACAGCGTTGCATTTGTTGTCTCTAGGAAGTGTAGAAGAAACTGCTTTGGCGATTGGGCGAGGGGATTTGGAGTATCTGACCAAGGTGAGTGGTATTGGTAAAAAAACTGCAGAGAGAATAATCGTGGAGTTGCGAGAAAAATTGGCGAAGGAACAAAAAAATTCTGGTAAGGATTATGTGGAAAGTGATAATGCGATTGTGAATGATGTGGTGGAAGGGTTGATTACTTTGGGATATACTGCTTTGCAGGCGCGGGAGGTGATAAAGAAAATTGAGGTGAAAGGGAAGAAGACAGAGCAATTGTTCAAGGAGGCGTTACGGAAAATAAAATAGGTATAAATTAAAAAAACAATTAATTTTTTTTTGATTTAAGTGAATGCGCCGCCCCTTCTCCGTCCCGACAAGGGAGGAGAAGGGGCGACACGTTGTCCTCCTTCGCTGTCTATCACGACAGCGCGTTGTTCATGATCTCACCCATGCCGCCGGCGCCCGGCACGATGTACTGGCGATCGTTCAGGCCGCGTTCGCGGTCCCACTGAGCGCCGGGGATGTCGGCCAGCACGTCGGGGTCGGACAAGCCACGGTCCAGGCGGTACGCGTAGACGGTCACGAGGCCGTCGGGGAACTCGCTCTGGATCTTCTTCAGGTACTCCGGGGTGATGATCAGGTTCAGCGTGCAGAAACGCTCCGGCGGTCCGTCCAGTTCGTTCATGTAGAAGTGCACGGCCTCGACCATGGAACCACCAGTAGCCCCCATCGGATCCGGGCACAAGATCAACCGACCGGCGACCGGACCAGCGATCTTGTTGCCGAAGAGACCGGCGCCCGTGACCTGTTGGTCGACGTTGACCAGTCGGCTCATCATGATGTGGTCTTGGCGGACGCGGCTGGGGTCGAGGATCTCGTTGAGTCTGTCGTAGCACACCATCGAAGGCAACATGCCCGCCCGGATGATGTCGACGGTCGTCACCTCGAAGTCGGGGTCGATGACGATGCCGTCGTAGTAGCCGTGCTCGGTGTACTCGCGCATGCGGGTCTCGGAGCGCACGATCCGCCGCGGGAGCTCGCGGTTGATCACCTCGCGAACGAGGTTTTGGTACAGCAGGGTGATGAGCCGATTGATCTCGGGCTGCACGCAGGACGGATGACACAGCCGGGCGAGCCACGTCAGGGCCAGCGGGTCGTGCATCAGGTGCACGTTGTCGCCGTACATGTGGTGGATCTCTCCGGGGGCTGCAGTCAGGGACATGTAAGTCTTTTCGGCCATGGCTTCTAATCTCCAATCGCTACTTCAGCGACGGTGTGGGTTGGTGAAATCAAACGAAGCTGTGCGCACTCTTCAAAATCCAGGAAGATTCTAAAGAGTGCGAACAAACTTCGCTTTTTCAATGAACAACAAATTGTAAAAGAACTATAAAAAACCACCGATTAACGGTGGTTTTGTGAAATACTTGTAAAAATGAAAAATGCTCCCCCTGCGGTTTTTTCGTGTTGCTTTTTGTGATAATTTAGGGGAGTATTCATATTTTTATCTAAGATATTCTCCCATTTTTTCGATGTGCTGTCAATGGCCGGTTATTGGCTAAGATTCGATATAAAAATACTTATCCACCTTTCTTTTTTTCGGCCTGATCATAACCAATTTCATTCGCAAATTTAGTTTTTTGAGCGGTCGTGTTATCTTGCAACCATTTTTTACATTTTTCTGGACTAGCGGTAATAGTATTCATGCCTAATTTAGAAAATTGGTGTACACCGTTGGTCATCAGTTCCAACGATTCAAATAGATTTTTATACAGCACTGGTGCCATTACATTTAATTCCAGTTGTCCCGCTTGAGCGGATAATAACATTGTTTGGTAGTTACCAATTACTTGAAAACAAATTTGAGTGAGAGCTTCGGCCATCACAGGATTTACTTTTCCTGGCATGATGGTAGAACCGTTTTGTACAGGAGCAAAATTAATTTCGTTTAGTCCAGTATTTGGTCCGGATGCCAATAAGCGCAAATCATTTAAAAATTTAATTAAATTTGAAGACAGAATCGTCAGAGTTGATCCAACTTCTAAAAATTGATCGCAATATTGAGTAGAATAAATTAAATTTGAAGCGGAACGCAGGGGATAGTGTGTAGCAATGGCCAGTTTTTTTATTACCGATTGACGAAAACCTTTTGGACAATTTATTTCTGTACCAATGGCAGTCCCGCCTAAGTTTAATTCATAAAGATTGGCACGAGTTTTGTTTAATCGCGCAATATCTTTTTCTATTGCGCAAGCGTGCGCGGAAAATTCTTGTCCCAACGTCATCGGTACGGCATCTTGTAAGTGAGTACGGCCACTTTTTTTAATATTTTTAAATTGTTGCGCTTTTTCTTTGGTTATTTTTATATAACTATCCAATTCTTGATCTAGGTCATCTAATAATTGTAGGACAGTAATTTTAGCTGCGCTAGGGACAACATCGTTGGTGGATTGTGAACGGTTTACATGGTCCAAAGGATGCACAGCGATTTTATTTTTTAATAATTTTTGCGCTAGTCCAGTAATCACTTCGTTGGCGTTCATATTCATCGAGGTCCCGGCACCACCTTGATATTGGTCGACTACAAATTGTTCCAAATGTTTGTCGTTCAATATTTCATTGCACACCAAAACAATCGCCTGAGCAATTGTTTTATCCAATACTTTTAAATCGGCATTAGCTTCTGCCGACACCGATTTGATCAAAGCAATATTCTTTGCCAATTTTGTAGAAAAAGGTTGTCCGCTGAAGTTGAAGTTATCCTTGGCTTTTTTTGTTTCTTTTCCTAGTACAATCGCCATATTTTTATTTTAATTGGTCTCTCAATAATTTTTCTGCCACCACTGGATCTGCGCTACCTTCGGTCGCTTTCATCGCCATCCCTTTTAGGAATTGAAGAATTGGCTCTTTGCCAGCCTTAAATTGTTCTACTTGTTTAGGATTATTTTTTATCACTTCGGCTACAATCTCGGTTAGTTTTCCTTCATCTGTTACTTGTCCGTAGCCTTTTTCTTCCATAATATGGGTAGGATCCATATCTACTCCAGAGTCCAACATTTCGTTTAGTACTTTTTGAGCATTGGTAGAATTTAAACGGTTGGTAAAAATTAGAGCGATCAATTCGGCAAAATTTTCTGGCTTAATTTTTAAAACTTTAATATCGATTTTTCTTTCAGCCATCGCGCCCGCTAATTTGGTAGTAAGCCAACCACCAGTAAGGCGAGCCAACTGTTGGGAAGGTGTTCCTTCTTTTTTATTTTTAATAGTTTCTTCAATCAGTAAATTATTTTTTAAATCACTCAACCAATTTTTTAATTCACTGAAAACATTTTCCGCAAATTCGGCCCAATATTTATCGGTAGTGAGAATTTGGGCATCAGCGTAAGAAAAGCCATATTCAGAATGAAAACGATTGCGACGAGTGGAAGGTAATTCTGGTAGATGTAATTCGCCAGCAATTTGTAATGGGTGAAATGGAGGAATATCTGGCTCAGGGAAATAACGATAATCAGCGGCGGATTCTTTCACGCGTTGCAGTACGGTTTCGCCTTTGGCATCGTCAAGCCCGCGAGTTTCTGGACCCCAACTTTCGCCTTTTTCTGCGAGAGCAGTTTGGCGTTTGATTTCAAAATCAATCGCTTTTTCCATTGCCTTGAATGAATTGATATTTTTTACTTCTACTTTATTATTTAATGTATAACTACCAACTGGTTTTACAACACCATTGATAATCTGAAATTTTCCTTCTTCTTGAATCGAAATATTGGCCTCACAACGCATGTGGCCTTTTTCCATATCAGCATCACTCACATCTAGATAGCGCAAAATGGTTTGCAATTCTTGGCAATACGCTTTGGCTTCGGTGCTACTTTGTATGTCTGGATCAGAAACAATTTCCACCAATGGTACACCAGCACGATTGAAATCTACTAGTGAACTACCATCGGTGCCGTGAGTGAGTTTGGCAGTATCTTCTTCGAGGTGAACGCGGGTGATACCGATACGAGCAGAGTCACGATGATTTTTGGTATTTACAAAATTTAATTCCACCGCGCCATGTTCACCAACTGGTTGGTCATACTGAGAAATCTGATAACCTTTTGGTAAATCTGGATAAAAATAATGTTTGCGATCAAATTTGGAATATTCATTTATTTTACATCCCAAAGCGGAGGCGATTTTTACCGTCCATTCAATCGCGGTTTTATTTGGTACAGGAATAGTGCCAGGGTGGGCGAGACAAATTTCACAGATATTGGTGTTGGGAGCATCGCGGTCTGGATTGTTCGCACAGGCACAAAACATTTTGCTCTTGGTTTTGAGTTCCACATGGATTTCTAGACCGATAATAGGGATGTATTTTGGCATATTTAGACATTGTTATCCTCGCAAACGCGGGGATCTTTCAATGTCAATATTATCATTTTTGCTAGGTTTGGGCAAGGATTAAGTAATGGTTTTAATTTTGTTGTTATCTATGGTCAAAATATGGTCAGAAATTACTTTCAAAGCTTCGACGTTATGTTCCGCTATTAGCACAGTAGTTTGATATTGTTGATTAATTTCCTTAATTCTTTGGAATATCTCGGCAATCAATTTTTCCGAAAGTCCCAGGGTTGGTTCGTCCAGTAGTACAATTTTTGGCTTTATAATGATAATGCGTGACAGGGCGAGCATTTGTTGCTCTCCGCCAGATAAATAACCAGCTTTGTTTTTTAGTCGGCTTTTTAAGATTGGAAAATAAATTAAAGCCTTGGCTATTTTCATGTTTAATTCTTTTTTATTATTTAAATAAAAAATATTCATTTTTAAATTTTCTTCTACGGTCAAATTGGAAAAGATTTTTTCCTCTTGAGGCAAGTACATAATATCTCTATTGGATTCAAACGGACCGGAATCTTTTTCAATAATAATAGTACCTTCTTTTGGTTTTATTATACCAAAGATTGTTTTCAGTAAAGTGGTTTTTCCAGAACCGTTTTCTCCCACAATGCCAATTATTTGTCCACGATTCACAGTCAATGAGATATTATCCAAAATTGGTGTATCTCCAAATTTTACCGTTATATTTTTTATAATAATTTGCCCCATATTTTTTCTGGTTTCTCGCAATTAACCAAATGGCCGTTATTTAATAAAAATATTTTGTCGCATAAATCCTGTAGTATCTTTTGGTTATGTTCAATTAAGATAATGGTTTTATTTTGTTTTTTTAGTTCAATTATAATTTGTTTGATAATTTGTTTAGTTTCAGAAAATAATCCGGCAAATGGTTCATCCAACAAAATTATTGAGGCGTTGCTCGCTACCGCTCGCGACAATTGTAATAGTTTTCTCTGTCCATAAGAAAGATTAGATGCAAGTTCGTTTCGTTTATCCCATAAACCCATTTTTTTGAGTATTGGGCAAATTGATTGAATATGTCGGTCGTAGTTCATTTCTCTCATGGCAGCAAAAATCGGTTTGATCATTTTCGGTGCTAATATATTATCTAAAACTGAAATTTGATCAAACAGTTTTGGCTCCTGAAAAACATAAATTATGCCGCATATATTGGCGCTTTCAATATTCAAATAGGGTATTTTTTTTCTGTTCAAAAAAATTTCTCCCTCATCGGTGTTTTGTCTTCCGCTGATAATGTTGAACATAGTACTTTTTCCTGAGCCGTTTGGTCCAGTTACGCCCGAAATTCTACCTGCCCTAAAAGCGATAGATAAATTATCTAGAGCGGTAGTAGCACCATATTTTTTGGTAATATTTTTTAATTCTAAAATATTCATATTATAATTTATATCGACCAAAAATTCCCTGTGGACGATAAAACATAAATGACACTAACATTAAACCATATAATATTTGTCGAGCTTGAGTTTCTATCGCACTGGGTAAGCCAATAAAGCGTAAAATTTCTGGCAGGGTGACTATGATTACTGCGCCAAATATTGATCCGATATGATTACTCAATCCGCCTAAAATCACAGCAGATAGTATTAAAATAGATTCACTGGTATAAAGGGCAGTGGGTTCAATCATTCTAGCGAAAGAAGCGAATAAAGTTCCAGCCACGGCGGTGATGGAAGCATTAAAAATAAAAACAGTCAATTTGTATTGTCCAGTTTTGTATCCAAAACTTTTTGCAGTATCTTCATCATCACGAATAAATTTTAAAACTCTACCAAACGATGAACGAGAAATTATGAGAGTCAGAATATAAATTATAACTAGGGCCACAACACACAAAAATAGAAAAGAATAATTATTGTTCAATGTAAAATTTCCGATGGTTGGCCTAGGGACTCCAACTATTCCCACTGGCCCGTTGGTGATGGAAGTCAAATTCATGACCAATTCGTACATAATGATATTAATGCCTAGTGTAGCTAAAGCAAAATCATCACCTTTAATACGGTTTAAAATATAACCAATTGGCCAGCTAATTGCCATCATAATAATAATGGTCAACAATATTATTATAAAAAAATTTAGATGAAAATTAGTTAAAAAAATGGCGGATAAATAGGAACCTAAACCATAAAATGCCGCTTGGGATAGGTTCATTAGGCCAGTATTACCTGCTAACAGATTTAATCCCAAACATAAAATAATATAAATCGATAATAAAATTAAAATGTGGGTTAGGTAAAACATATTATCGGGCGTTTTTTAATGATCGGCAATACATAAAAATAATCATTAATAAAAATACAATTAAGTCCCGCCATTGACTGTTTAAAATATAGGTACCAAAGTTTTCAGTAATTCCCAAAATAATCGAAGTCAGGGCGGATAAAGGAAGGTTGCCAATGCCACCAATTATGTTGGCGGCGATACCTTTATATACAATCATTGTTCCAAAGGTTGGTTTTAATCCCGTATCAAAGCCAATAATTATGCCTGAGAGACCAGCTATCGCGCCCGATAAAAAAGCCGTTCGACCAATAATTTTTTTTGTATCGATGCCGAAAATTTTTGCCGTTTCCTCGTTGTCACCGATAGCAGATATTGCCCTACCCAAGTTGGAATATTTATTAATTGAAAAGACAAAAATTAATACAAAGGTGGTAGTAATAAAATTGAATAATTGAATTTTTGTAATACTTAAATTAAAAAAAGTATAAATAATTGTCGGAAGATTAGCGTTGGCGATTGACTGAAATTGGTTAGAAAAAATTATGGCAATCAGACCACTAATAATCGCGTTAATTCCTAAAGAGGCGATTAGCATAGCCATGTCAGTGGCTCCGCGGTTGCGTAATGGCGTGTAAATATATTTTTGAATTAAATAGGCAATAACTGCCGTCAATAAAATAGAAATAATCAATGATGGAATGAAAGGAAGACTCCATATTTTATAAAACAACAACATGGTATAACCTCCAATTAAAATTAAACTGACGTGCGCCAAGTTATAAAATTTTACGGTTTTATAGGACAAACCAAAACTAACAGCTATCAAACAGTAGATACATCCAGTTAAAATTCCATTTAAAGTAATTTGAAAGATAGGCATATAAATCAAAAGGGCACTGGGTTGCCAATGCCCTTTATTATTATTTATTTCACATCGATGATTTGTCCGTTTTGGAATTCTTTGATTGAATATTGGGCGTTGGATAGATCACCGTTGTTGTCAATACTGTAGGTATCAGCAATGCCGATGTAATTATTTATTTTGTATAGTTCGTTTTTTATTTTTTCAGTATCAGTACCAACACGAGCAAAAATATTAGAGACAATTTTTACGGCATCATAAGCGCGCGGGGCGTATGCATTGATATCCTTACCACCTGGTAGAGCACTCATCGCATCAATAAAAAATTGTGGATTTTGTCGGTTGGATACAACTGAAAAACGGGCACCATTACCACTAATACCAGCTTCTTTGCCAAATTTAGCATCATCCCAGACATCACCTCCAAAAATTTGTGTGTCTAGACCGATTTCGGTTGATTGTTTTAATAAGACTATTCCGGAATCAATAAAAGTTGGAGCATATACTACATCTGGTTGGGAAACTTTTATTTTTTCTAAAGTCGTACGCAAGTCTCGACTTTCTGAGGTGACGCCTTCGTTGGCGACAATTTGGCCACCTTTTTCTAAAAAGCGTTTTTCAAATACAGTTTTTACACCTACACTCCATTCTTTGTCGGTATTAAAAAGAATAGCTACTTTTCGTTTACTTAAAGTATCGTATAGATAATCGGCAGCGAATTTTCCTTGAAAAGAATCTGACGGTATCAATCGAAAAATATAATCACCAGCGGTAGTAATTTTTGGATTGGTGGAAACAGGAGTCAGGATTATGGTATGGCTTTGTTCGGCTAGGGGAGCGGCACCCAAGGTTTCGTCTGAACAGCCACTTATTAAGATTGGTACTTTATCTATGTTAATTAACTTGTTGGCTGCATTTACTCCATCTTTAAGATTACATTTGCCATCTTCGAAAACTAATTCTAGTTTGCGACCATTAATTCCTCCCACTTGGTTTATTTCATTGGCTGCGACAACGGCTCCGTCTTTAATATTTTCTCCTAAACTGGCAATTTCTCCGCTAAGTGGAAGTATAAAACCAATTTTGATTGGTTCGCTGATGTTGGTAGAATTGGATGAGTTATTGGATTTATAAAAATTCACGCCAATCACGACTACCATCACTACTGTTATTAAAGCAATTATTTTATTTTTTGTGTTCATAGTTAATTTATTGATTAGTTTTTTAATTTAAAAAGATTTCGACCTTTTGAATTTATTATAATAAACAGCCTATTATATGGGCTTTGAATATTATTGTCCATATTATAGTCAAAACAATTTACAATTCGATTGTAATAAGAATTATAGCTATAATAAGCCACAATTGACAATATAATCAAAATATGATATTGTCTAAAATATAGACAATATAATGTTTTGGCTAAAAATAAACACCACCTTTCAACACATATGGCAATCATAGACACTCTAAAAACAATGGGAATAGACGAAAAACAAGCTCAGGTTTATCTGGCTTGTTTGGAATTGGGAAAAGGAACAATTCAAGAGGTGTCGTTGAAATCTGGTGTAAAGCGCACTAGTATTTATAATTTTTTGGAGGAAATGAAAAATAAAGGTTTGGTATCTGAAATAAAAGAGGGCAAAAAAGTTGTCTTGGTCGCTGAAGATCCAAATAATTTATCTTTGCGTTTGCAAAGACAGAGTGAAGAATTTAAACAATCACTACCGGAATTGATGAGTATATTTAATTTGCCATCACACAAACCGAAAGTTAAATTTTATCAGGGAGTAGAGGGAATAAAAAATGCTTATAGTGATCTTCTAACCGCACAAGGAAGTATTTATGGTTTTGCGGATTATGAAAAAATGTTTTATCTAATGGACTCACTTTCGATTTGGCGAATTCCAGAAGAGCGTGCCAAACGGAAAATAAAATATTTTAATATTGCCAAAGATAGTCATACTGCGCGAGATGTACAAAAGAAAGACGATGAACAATTACGCGAAACTAGATTGGTAAAAGATGTAGAATTTGAAACCGAGATAAATATTTACGATAACAAAGTCACTATGATGAGTTTTCGTCGTCCTGGGGCGGCGGTGATTATCGAAGATGCGGCCATTGCACAAACTCTGCGTTCGATTTGGAAAGCATGGTGGAAAACATTGCCAAATGGCTAATGTCCTTTCCAATGAATGACGTTATTTTCTAAAATGACAATTAACTTATTGGTAGCGTATCCAATCAGTCCAATAATAATTATTATTTCATACATCTCGGTCGTGTTATAAATAACCATATTATCAATTATTTTTTTCCCCAGTCCTGCTGTTCCTAGGATTGTCATCTCTGATGATATGGTAGCTATCAAACCAAGTGTAATCGCCGTTCGGATGCCGGCAAATATGCTCGGCAGAGATGAATAAAATATAATTTCTCTAAAATTTTGCCAAGGATTTAGTCGCCAAGCCAACGCCAAATTTTGTTTACTGGTGCGACTATATTTTATTCCATAAGTTGTGTGAATAAATACATAAAGAAAAGTCACGAAGGTGACAATGAAAAATTTAGCCGTTAATCCTGAACCTAAAAAAAGAGCGACAATCGGCAAAAGCGTTATTGAGGGAATCGAACGAAAAAAATCAAGCGGAATTTCGATTATTTTAAATAAATTTTGATAATAGCCGCAAATAAATCCAATCAAAATTCCTAATATTATTCCCAATAATGTTCCAGTTGACCAAGTATACAGAGTCGCAATGGTCGACTTCATTAAAATCTGTGGGAAATTTTTGAACGATAGCATTACCTGAACAGGTTTCGGTATTAAGATATTAAAATTTGTAGGATAATACGCAAAAAAATACCATCCAGCTAAAATAGCTATGGGACCGATCGCGTATAATATTTTAGAGCGTTTCATATTTATGACGCTATGTATTCCATTGTTTGTTTATAAATATCGCTGAAAAACGATGAATGGAGAAGATCTATTTTATCTTTGAAATTATACTTTGTATTTAGATTCAAATATTTGTTATGGACGGGAGTCCCTTTTAATACAATTATTCTATCTGATAAATATACAGAATCTAGTAAATCGTGAGTCACCAAAACAATGGTCCGGTCATTTTGTCTGTTCTTTAGTATCAAATCATGAGCTTGATTTTTAATGTTTTGATCTAAACTAGAAAATGGTTCGTCCAATAATATTAAGTCGTCTGTATTAATCAATGACCTCAGAATAGATGATAATTGTTGTTGCCCTCCGCTGAGTTCGTATGGATATAAATTCTGAAAAAGATTTTTTTGTGAATCGGATAAATGATCTAACATTTCTTCACTTCTGGTATTTTTCTGAATTTTTTCTTGCAAAAAAATGTTTTCCATTGTCTTTTTCCATGGTAGTAGATGATCAGAATAATTTTGGAAAACAATTCCGGGTTTTATTTCTTTTGGTTTTTTATTATTAATTCTGATTGTCCCTTTATCTGGCTCCTGTATTCCGGCCAAGAGATGAAGAAATGTCGATTTACCACAACCGTTGGGGCCATATATACCTATGATCTCGCCTTTGGGTATAGCCAAATTGAAATCATCAAAAACTGTATGATTATCGAATGATTTTGATAGATTTATTATTTCCAAACCAAATTCATTTGGCATACATTGGGATAAGTCCAGTTCCCTTTTTAAGGATCTGTGCTTCAACGAGGGAATCGACTATTGATTGCATGCTAAGATAATCTTGATTATCTGGTGTGGATTTGTAAGTTTGTACTCCCATTTTTTCTGTAATGTCTGAGGTAAGCGGGGTATATTTAGTAGCAATAATTCTTGTTTCCACTGGATTGTTTTGTATAAAAGCCAACGATTCTTTCAGCGCATTCTCAACTTTATTTACTATTTCTCTGTTTTGTAAAATAAAATTATTGGTTGTTAAACCCATCGGGCTAATCCAGTAAGGATCGGTCAGATATCTGGTTCTCATGTTTGGTTCAACAATTTTTGTTTTAATTTTATTAGCGATTATTGTTAAGGATGGTTGAGTTGTCCAAACCGCGTCAACTTTTCCTGAGAGTAGGGCACTAGCAATAATATCTTTACCCATATCCATTAGAACAACATCCTTATCTGGATCAAAACCAATTTTTTTGAATACCATTTTTGCAGAAGGGATACCTCTCGGATTATCAAAGGCGATAGTCTTACCTTTAAAATCTTCCAATTTATTAATTTTTGAATCTTCTTTAACTAAAAAACCGTCAATCGTGTCTCCACTATTTGATTCTCCCATAATTCCAAATGGTTTAAGAATTTCTGGATGTTCAATTTCGAAACCGACTACCGATGGCCATGCAATCGCGCTGGTGAAGTCCACTTTCCCAGTCACGAGGGTGTCAATCAATTGTTTTGAATCTACCTCAACTAATTCTACATTTAAATTTTCTGCCTTAAAATATCCTTTTTCATTAGCTATATAAAATGGCAATGCCGAAGTTTCTCTGAAGTGAGCTATCTTTATAGTCTTTTGTGAGACTACCGGTTTAAAGCTTTTTGTAAATCCGAAAATGCCTAAGCTTACAATTATTACGACAAATATTGAAATCGCCCACCAAAATTTCTTTGACATATAAATTAAGTTAATTTTAGGTTAATCTTATTGAAAGCTTAACAAAATTATAGATTTGTGTTAATGTGTGTTTATAATGTATTATTGACTTGTTCAATTATACCTTAATATTAGCCATAAACGCTTTATAATATTACTTTGACAGTATGAAAATAAAACATTTATCAACAGCTGAAAATGGTAAAGTGAGCCAATTACTTGAGTCTGTCGGTCTGTCTAAAACCGAGTCCGACATCTATTTGGCTGGTCTTGGAATTTTTAATATTAGTGCAAATGAATTATCTCAAAAGACTGATATAAAAAGGCCCACAGTTTACCACGCGTTATCCACTCTGTCGGCTAAAGGTTTAGTTAGTAAAAAAATTCAGGGAAATGGTACATTATTTTCTTTTACTGATCCTGCATTGTTGCCAAAAATCCTAGATGAGCAGATTAGTATGATGGAAAGAAAAAAGATTGTCTTAAACGAGGCCATACCATTATTGGCTACAATTAAACATGTAAATATCCCAAAAGTTTTAGTTAATCACTATGAGGGGATAGAAGGTATAAAAGCTTTGTTTGAACAAATGTATTATTGTAATTCGCGACATTGGGACTTGATTGCGCCAAAAAATAATTTTTTCTATCAGTTTGATCAGGCGTACATGGATTATTATCTCGAAATAAGAAAAAAAAGAAATATTACCGCACGTTCGCTTTATGAACGCGGTATTAATGAATATAGAGGTGGACCTTTAAAAAAAGAAGAAATTCCAATACGTAACCCGCGTTACTTGCCAGCAGAAATGAATGAAAAATTTTTTTCAGTAGTGTATTTGTTTGATAGGAAAGTAGTATTTGTTTCTTCTGTGAATGAATTGTCTGCTATATTGATTCAATCAGAGGATGTTTACTCTACCATTCAAGCGATGTTTGATACTTTGTGGAATATTTCTGAACCTTACTAAACTAAACAAAAAATCCGCTTTAAAAGGCGGATTTTTTAGTCATTTGTTATTATGGAGTTGGTGGCGTCAAAGAGACAACCGGATTTTCCTTGGCGCTAAAGTACAAAACCGTATCGCTCCAAATAAATAGCGGTAGTGTCAAAGAGGTGACAATCCCATTTACCAATGCGGTAATTAATTCAATCTTCACTGCTGATGGATCAAAGATCTTGATAATCAAAGTTGTAATCAAAAGATTCACGATAATTATTCCAATCAAAAACACAATTTTTGGCAAGACAATTCGAAAAGCCATTTTGAACCAACGGCCTACAACCAATTGTTTACTAGTTTTCAAACTACCCAAATTTTTCTGATCCTCAAAAATAATAACATAGTTTACAAAATAATACCAAATAGCAAAAATAAGACCGGGAATCAAAAACAGAATACTACCAGCAAATATAATGGCAGCTATCAGTAAAGATATTAAAAAGGTTGGAATAATGTAATGGGCTGTTTTGGTGTAACTGTCTTTAAAAGTCATCAGAGGTAAATTCTTTTGAATAAATTGAGTGGATTTTATAATGGCAAATGATGTCCAAATACCTAAAAATGACAGAGCAAAAATAATCGAGGCGATAGCCAAATCTACCGATAAAGCAGATAGTTTGGTGTAGGCATTGAGATAAAGCCCAACAAAGCCAAGAAAATAACGAATAATAAAACCAACTAGCAAAACTCCCAAGAATGGAGCGAAGTGGCGCATAGTCTTTAGGTAGTTGTTCCAGCTTTGGTGAATAAGTTCTGAGATGTTAGTTAACATACTATTTTAAAATAGTTTTTAATAAATCGATAGCCTGCTCTTTCATTATATCAATTTTTTCGTTTCCGTTCAAATGTAAAATTTTTGTACCTCTGTCTGTAAAGAGTTTTTGGTAGTTTTCGTCTGTATAACGGGCGGTGAGTTTTTCTAAAAATTCTAATCGTTCGAAGATGGCGTTGTCTTGTTTATCCGCTCTTTGGTCGAGTCTCTCAAAAGAAGTTTTGGCATCGCAATCTACAAAAATCAAATAGTCTGGTCTATTTTCCAAAGCCAAATTATTTCCAGGCAAGTGGGCGACAAAATCAGTAGTGACATCTGGGTGGGTGAGTGGTTGATAGGCCAAAGATGAAGAAACGCCCCTGTCTTGGATCACTAATTTCCCGTCTTTTAATAAAGGGATAATAACTTTGGTGTAGAGGACCAATCGATCAAGTGAAAACGCTTCAGCGATGGCTTTGGGTGGATAGAAGTTTGAGGAACTAATTAATTCTTCGCGTAAAACTTTTCCGATTCCAGTATAAGTTGGCTCAGCGGAAAAAATGAAATCATATCCCGAAAATTCATGTGATTCGGGGTAGTGATTATTTTCTTTTATATAATTCTTTAAATCAAAAATCGCGTTGCCTTGATCAGATAAATATTTTTTCCAAACAGAAACAACGGTACTTTTGCCACTTCCATCAATACCATCGATTATGATAAACATACAATTTATTTTTTATAGGTCACAAAAGAAAAACCACCATGGTCTTCGCGCGCTGTTTCTTTCCAAATATTTTTATCGATTTCTGGGAAAAAAGTATCTCCATCTGGAGATTGGTGGACAAGGGTAATGTATAGAGTATCAACACGATCAATAGTCTGGCGGTAAATACTGGCGCCACCGCAAATAAAGACATCCTCGTCTTTTAATTTTTCAAAAATGTCGTCTAGAGAATTAAAAACTCTTACTCCTTCGGCGGCTTGATAATTTTTGTCTAAAGTTACCACTACGGTTTGGCGACCTGGCAATGGTTTACCAATATAGCCGAGAATAGATTCATATGTGGCTTGTCCCATCACGCAAGTTTTACCTAAAGTCATCTTTTTGAAATATTGAAAATCTTCCGGGATATTCCATGGAATTTTATTATTTTTTCCTATGCAATTATTATCGGCGACGGCGGCGATGAGAGAAAACATAATTTATATAGCTATATCAAATTTAATGGCGGGATGACTTTGATAGTTTTCAATTTTGGTATCAGTGTATTGCCAATCAAAAATGGAAGTGAAATTTTCAGTAACAATTTTTGGTAGGGGATAAAGATTTGGATCGCGAGCCAACTGTTCTTTTGCTCCTTCCAAATGATTAACGTATATCTGTACATCACCCAAAAAGCCTACCAGTTTTCCTTCTTGTAATCCAGTTTCTTTGGCTAACAGATGTAATAAAATAGCGTAACTAGCGATGTTAAATGGTAAGCCAAGCATCGTATCCACTGAGCGCTGATTCCACAATAAATTTAATTTGCCATTAATTACTGTTACTTGAAAGGCGTAATGACAAGGAGGCAAAGCCATATCCTGTAGAGCGAGAGGATTCCAAGCGGCTACAATCATCCGTCGGTCGCCAGGATTATTTTTCAATGTATCTACCACTCTTTTTAATTGATCTACACCTTGTCCAGTGTAGTCAGTTTCATAACTATAATAGGGAGCATTGAAATGGCGCCATTGAAAACCATAAATTGGACCAAGATCTCTTTCTTCCGCCATTCTTTTTTTGCTAGCCTCATCATGACCATAGGGTGCTTTTTTTGGATAGGCCCATTCGTCCCAAATATGATTATTGCGATCTTGCAACCATCTTTTATCAGTTAGTCCTTTAATAAAAAATTCTAATTCGGAGGCGATTATTTTAAATGGCATTTTTTTGGTTGTGATCAACGGAAAACCTTTGCTCATGTCGTGTTCAAACATAGCGCCAGCAATGGTCACGGTATCTACCCCAGTGCGATTAGCTTTTCTCTCTCCTTGTTCTAATATTTTTTTTACAATATCCAAATATGCTTGCATATGTTTAAATTATTTATCTCCCGTACTGCCAAAACCGCCACGGGATTGAATAGCGACCTCCTCGACTTCCTCCCACTCTCCTTGTTCAATTTTTACAAACATACCTTGAGCGATGCGTTCACCTTTTTCTACGGTGACGGACTGTCCAGTAAAATTGTAAACAGAAATTAAAATTTCGTCGGCTGGACCACAATAATCACTATCAATCGTACCAATTCCATTGGCCAACATTAGCCCTTTTTTTGAAGCTAGACTAGAACGAGCGGCTAGAGTGAGAACATATCCTGTGGGTGTGCCGATGACCAGCCCAGATGGGATACGAGCGATTTGTTTTGGTTCTATTTTAGTTTCGACACGTGCCGATAAATCAAAAGCCGCCGAACCGGGAGTGTGGTATCGTGGCAAAGGAATAGTTTTGTCGAGACGTTTAATCGAAACTTGCATAATTATTTTTGAAGTCTTAATTCAGCCAAAATATTTTCCATAGCCTGATAAAATTCCTCAAACGTTCCATCATTGGTAAGTGTGTATTTAGCTTTTTGTCCCAATTCTTTTATCAGTATGTCTGCTTCAGCTTGTTCATCCTGTAAAAATTGTTCATAAGATTTTTCAGAGTCGCCAGGATTTTCTGATCGTTTTACCAATCTTTCCCAACGTGTTTTGGAATCGGCTGTGATATAAATCAAATTGAATCCCGGCATCTTTTCTAGGTAGGTGATATCGGTTGGTCGGCGAATACCTTCAACGGCGACAATTTCGTTCGAATCATTTTCCACATCGAGAGCAATCACTTTGCTCATGAGGTCTTGGCCGAAGTTTTCTCGCAATATTTTTGATAATAATTGTAAATTTTCGCGACTTTCTGGAATGTATAATCGTTTGGTCACATCACGTAACATGGTCGAATAACGATAAGCGTTAACTCCGTATTTTTCTTTTAGATATCTGCAAATTGTACCTTTTCCAGAGGCCAAATCCCCGACAAATCCTAGAATGATTTTCATAATTACTAGAGTTGAGTTAAAAAAGAAAATTTATTTTATTTTTTACGAAACTCGACGTAATTTCAAGTTTCGTAGAAACTTATTATATTTATTGATTAGCGTATGGTTCGATGTTTTCATCTAAAAAGACAACCTCAACGCCGCCACCAAACAAAGTGGCTTCGTCACCAGCGTGGTATTTTTTTTCGCAAATTACCTTTTTTATTCCGGAATTTACAATCATTTTCGCGCAAACTGTGCAAGGGGTCATTTTGCAGTAGATAGTAGCGCCATCAATGGCGATGCCAGTTTTGGCCGCCTGACAAATGGCATTTTGTTCAGCATGAGCGGTGCGTACACAATGTTGAGATTGATGTCCATCTTCGTGAATGGTAGATTTCATCTGGTGTCCGACATCGTCACAATGGGGCAATCCCTTGGGGGAGCCAACATAACCAGTCACTAAAATTTGTTTGTTTTTGGCAATCACACACCCACTGCGACCGCGGTCACAAGTGGCACGTTTGGCTACAGCTCGGCATACCTCCATAAAGTACTCGTCCCAAGTAGGGCGAATGTATATTTCATCATTCATAAGGCAAAAATAGGTTTAAATTACACGGGTATTTTAACAAAAATAGCTACTGTTGCCAATAGCTATTTTTTATCTTGTTTTAGAGGAAAAAACGATGTAAATAAAACTGTTTACAGGATTATTTTTAGTTGTTGATAATAATTTGATTAGTGTATGCATCCAAAGTTACCATGTCATTATTTTTCAATTTGTTTATTATATTGCTAGGTAATGCCAAACACGGTTTTTTAATTTCTCTTAAAATTATCGCTGCGTGAGAAAGCATTCCACCTTGTTTGATGATTACGCCTGCACTCATTCTTATCAAAGGTAAATAGTCCACCGTTATAATCGGACATAAAATGATGTCATTTTTTGAGACCGATTGTTTTTTGGGATTAGTAATAATTTTAATTTTACCAGAAGATTTTCCTTGGCTGATACAAGATCCTTTTAAATATAATTTATCTACTAGCAAGTGCTTATCAAATAATTTGTATAATATTCTATCGTAATCTACTAATAAAATTTTATCTTTCCACGCTCTAAATTCGTAGTATCCTTTTATAAATCCAAAATTATTTAATTGTCCATTTAATTGTTTTTTTATTTCTCTTTTTACTTCTTTACTTTCTATTTTTAATTGTTTTACTAATTTTTTGATTATTTTTTCTGCTAAGCTATTTCTTCTGGAAAAAGTCCATTTTTTAAAGTCATATAAAAAATGGAAGGATGAATTTGTTGTAGCCGTTCCATAAATTAGTTGCCACAAGTCTCCAGACACGATTTCTCCAAATATTTTATTTTCATCAATCACGAAAATCCCAGAATTAATTATTTGGTTATAATGGGGGATAATTTCTATTAACGGATAAAATTGTGGGTTGATGTTTTCTTTTTTGAGCCATCTATTGTTAGCTACCATGCTTTTCCCTCGCGTTCGTAATTTTGGCAAACTATTTTTTGTAGGGATTAATCTCCATCCGCAACGCCCCTTAAAATTTATTTTGATTTTGCCTGATAAAATGTCAGCTGTTTTTAATTTATAAATAGGAATATTACACTGAATGCCAGTTAGAGATGACAAAATTTCAAGACGATCATATTTTGTACGATCTTCAAATATCAAATCCTCTGTATTCTTTTTAATCAGTTTCATCCAAGTAGTGAGAGGGGGGATTAGTTTGTCCAATTTATTCTTATTCACTTTGTTTGTGGTTATTTATGTGTTTTTCTACTTCATTTATTATTTTTTTTGCGACATGAATAGAATATGCCGGGCGCATACCAAAACCTGTCTCATGACAAAATATGATGCCGTCTATTCTATCTAAAATCATATTAGTAAGATCAAGAATCTCTGAGCGGTGGGGGACAAAATTATTGATTGTACTTTCTAATATCTGTGTTGAAATTAGGATTTTCTTTTTATATTGTTTTGCAATCATACAAATATGCTTTTGCCACAATCCGACTTTTTCAAACGGCAAATTCACTCCCATTTCGCCACGATCCATCAATATCATGTCGTAGTCTGTGTCTTGAATGATTGATTTTAATTCTCCCTCGTCAATTTGGTGTTCAATTTTTATTATTAGTTTAGTATTGATGTTTTGTTGTTTGATAAGATTTTTAAATTCGATGTTAAAATTTGCGTTTATAAATGGTACGGCAATGTAATTTGGTTCCAAATGCTTTGTTTGTTCAATTATTTGTTTGTATTCTGTTAATAATTCTTGTTCAGGTCGATAATATTTGATATTAAAAGATTTGTTGAAATAGATTATTCCATTGTTAAGAATTTTTGCTCTAATCGTATTGGAATCGATTATCTCAGTTATTTGTATGGCGATTTCGCCATCGCTGATAGTAACCGTTTGATTTATATCAACCTTATTGCCAATTTGATTAATATTTACTGGTATAAACTCATTGCAATCTGGAGAATAAGAAGCGTATTTGAAAATAAATTCTTCATTTTCTCTAACTGCGAATGCTTTCAAATCAAAATAGCCAAGTCGGTATTTTTTAACCGGTAAATCAAATAATATTTTGGTTCCAGCGTGTAAATCAGATATAACGTCCTGTGTAGTTTCAATATTTCTTATGTTTTCATCTATTGAACGATAAGAAAAATTAAAGCGGAATATATCAGCCCCAGCCAAAATCATTTTTCTAATTTTTTCATCGGTTAGAGAGTTTACTCCAACGGAGGCGACTATAATCATAGTTTAAAAAACACCCCTCAAAAATGAGGGGTGCAGGTTTAGTTCTCGTTTATTCTGATTGATGGACCCATGGTAGAGCAGAGGATTAAATTTTTGATATAAGTTCCTTTGATAGTGGTTGGTCGTGCCTTTTTCAAAGCTTCTAGAAAGGCAGATAAATTTTCTTTCAATTTGGCATCATCGAAACTAACTTTTCCCACGATTTGGTGAATGTTGGCAGTATCATCATTTTTGAAAGTGACTTTACCTTTTTTCAATTCTTCCACCATCTTTTTCAAGTTTGGTCCGACAGTTTCTGTTTTTGGGCTAGGCATCAAACCTTTTGGACCAAGCACTTTGGCAACTGCAGCCATTTTAGGCATCATATCTGGAGTAGTCACAGCCACTTCGAAGTCGATTTTACCAGTATCTTTTAATTTTTTAATACCTTCCTCAGTATAAACAACATCAGCACCTGATTCGTTGCCTTCTTTTTCTTTTTCACTGGAAACGAAGACGGCTACTTTTTTTGTTTTGCCGATACCGTGTGGCAATACCACAGTGGCGCGGATCAATTGGTCGCCCTTCTTTGGGTCGATACCCAAATGAGCATGAACTTCAACGCTGGCGTCAAATTTTACACCAGAAGTTTCTTTGATGAGCTTGATAGCTTCATCTAGGGAGTAGACCTTATTTTTGTCTACTTTGGCTGTATTTGCAGCCATTCTTTTTGTTAACTTAGCCATACTATTTTTTATCACATCCGCCGAGGCGAACGAGACTAGTGGTACAAACTCTCGAGTGGTCGAGATCCCACCGTTAATATACTTTATTTATAGCTTAAAATAGGATTTTTGTCAACTATCCACCCATAGAGAACAGACGAATAAATATTTTTTTGAAGAGCTTGCCCACTTCGCGGACGCCGAATAACACCTGGCGGTAATAGGCAATATTTAGAAGTATAAGTAATATAATAATTATGGCATCATAGCTTTGGCGAATCCAGTATTCATCTTCTAGTCTTACCCACATACCAAATTCATCAAAGGTTAGACCGAGACCGATACCATAAATCGCCGTACAGATTTTGAAAATTTCAGATTCAGCATCTGGACGACGGAGGATGAGATAGAGTCCAATCAAAACCAAAATGATAACACCATAAGTAAAATGGTGAATATGTACACCACGAATAGTCAGAAAAAAGTTTGGTAACCATTTGCCGATTACCAAATAGACCATCAAACGTGAAATGATAAAAGTTATTAAAAAATAAAAAATAACCACGCCAATAATGCGTTGGTTATTTGAAGCTCCAAGTTTTATTTTCCAATCCGCCCACATATTATTTGCACTCCTTATTGGAACATTTTACTTCGCCTTTGAAAGTTTGAGTCATCATCGAACCACATTTCTCACATTTGTCGCCAGTAGGTTTGTCCCAAAGCGCAAAGTCGCATTTTGGATAACGATTGCATCCATAAAAAACTTTACCGCGTTTACTGCGACGCTGCGCCAGATCTCCTTCGAGACATTTTGGACATTTGATGCCAGTGAGGTTGGCAATATTCTTGGTTGTTTTACATTCTGGGTATCCAGTGCAGGCCATGAATTTTCCAAAGCGACCAGTTTTTATCACCATAGGTTTGCCGCAGTTTTCGCAAACCTCATCTGTGGTTTCATCTGGAATTTTTTCTTTATCTGGAATTTCTTTATTCATTAATACCAAATTTTCTTTGAAAGGATGATAAAAATCGGCGATTACTGGTTGCCATTGTTTTTCACCGCGAGCGATACTGTCGAAGTTTTCTTCCATTTGAGCGGTGAAAGAAAAATCAACAATGTTTGGAAAATGTTTTACTAATAAATCGTTTACCACAAAGGCCACTTCACGTGGTTTGAGACGTTTCTTTTCGTCGCGTTCCACATAACCACGGTCTTCAATAGTAGCTATAGTTGGGGCATAAGTAGAAGGACGACCGATGCCGTATTCTTCCAAAGCCTTAACTAGGGAAGCATCATTATAGCGAGCTGGTGGTTCAGTGCTGTGTTGCTCGGTTTTGATTTCTTGGCAATTTACATTTTCGCCATTGATCAAATTTGGTAAAGCGTTGTCTTTATTTTTATCTGGGTACAATTTCAAGAAACCGTCAAAGACAATAGTCTGACCAGTAGCTCGGAAAGTATAGTTGTTGGTAGAAATAATATTGGCACCAGTAGAGGCAACTTCGGCGGCGGCCATCTGTGTTCCCATCGCACGACACCAAATCAGTTCATATAGCTTGAATTGATTTTTTTCCAAAAATGGTTCCACCAATGCTGGAGTTCTTTTGGCTTCAGTTGGACGAATAGCTTCGTGAGCTTCCTGAGCGTTTTTACTTTTGTTGGTATAGGCGCGTGGTTTTTCGATATTATATTTTTTACCAAATTCTTCACCAATCACAGCATGAGCGTCTGTCAAAAATTTCTCTGACAAATTTACCGAATCGGTACGCATATATGTAATCAAACCATGTGAACCTTCTGAACCAAGTTCCATACCCTCATAAAGTTGTTGAGCCAAGCGCATAGTTTGTTTGGCAGAAAAACCAAGGCGATTGTTGGCATCTTGTTGTAAAGTAGAAGTAGTAAAAGGTGGGGGAGGGTTGCGTTTGCTATTTTTCTTTTCAACTGCGTTGACGGTATAGGAAACACCAGCTAAATCCGCAAGAATTTTATCAGCAGTTTCTTTATTTTTAATATCTAATTTGTCCAACTTTTTTTCTGGAGTGGATAGTAGTTTAGTATTGAAACTTATTTTTTCTTTATTTTCAAAAACACCTTCGACAGACCAATACTCTTCTGGTTTGAAAGCCAAAATTTCTCGTTCACGTTCGACGGTCAATCGCATCGCCACACTTTGTACACGGCCGGCGGACAATCCTTTGGCCACTTTGCGCCACAAAAATGGCGAGAGTTCATAACCTACCAATCTATCCAAAATACGACGAGCTTGTTGAGCGTCTACCATCTTTAGATCTAGTGCACGAGGATTGGCGATAGCATGTTCGATGGCAGTTTTGGTAATTTCATGAAACGCAATACGCTGGGCAACAGCTGGATCTACGCCCAAAACTTGCGCCAAATGCCAAGAAATAGCTTCTCCTTCACGGTCCTCATCGGTAGCGAATAGGATCTCTTTATTTTTCTTTGCGGCTTCTTTTAGTTCTTTGATAACTTTGCTTTTGTCTCTGCTATTGATATATTGTGGTTCAAAATTGTGTTCAATATCAATACCCATTTTACTCTTTGGGAGATCACGCACATGACCAAAAGAAGACTTGACGACAAAATTTTTGCCCAAGAATTTGGAAATGGTTTTGGCTTTGGCAGGTGACTCTACGATAACAAGTTTTGACATAATTTTTTTATTTTCCTCCTTAAGATAAAGGATTTTTACCGTTTTGTCAATTTTATGGTTTTTGTGGGGTTGATTAAACACGGGGTTTTGTGTTAGTATTTAAACATAGATTTTGCAGTTTTTTAACCACAACTAAAGAATATATTATGAATGCAGATATTAAAAATGGAGGAGATAAATCAGGGTATAAAGATTGGAAGGCTCCAGTTGATGGTGGAGTTAGTATATTAGCTTCAGAAAATGGAGATGATATGATTGTGGCCGATATTATAGAAGATCCGAACGGAGAGAGATATTATATGTCAGAAGGTAAAAAATTTGTTATTCCTGAGGCCGTACCTAGCAGTGGAGATGTTGCGCAAACTACAAAAGAACAACCAATCGAATCTGTATCGCCGGAAATAACCAGAAGGAAAAATATTGAAGATGCTCTAAACGACAAACTTATTGAATTGTTTCAAGACAAAAAGTCTTCGACTGTAGTTGAATTGATGACCAGAGAAATAGTTAGAGACTATTTGGCGACTATTAATAAGAACGACCCAAATCGAGCGCCAGGCCAAAGAGGATTTTTGATCAAAAAATCTCCTTCAAATAGTGTAGAAGCTCAAGCCATTAGCGTCCAACAACACTTAGAAATGCTTTTAGGTAGTGGTAGTCTAGTAATGATGGGGGAAGTTGGTGGAAAAATGGAATATGCTGGATTTTCAGGGGCAAAAAAAGGAGAAAAACAAACCATAGAGGTGCCTGTATCTAATAGACCTAATGATAAAAGAGTTGTTAGAGTAGAATTTACACCATTAGTTGTTCCTGATAAAAAAAATCCAGACAAAGTAAAAGTAGTGAAAGTATTATGTGAAAGCGTAAAAATAACTGAATAAAAATATTGAAAAAACAGCCATCATGGCTGTTTTTTATTTCCTCACATAATTCATCCCGCCTAAATTTTTTATCAATCCCTTGATTTCCATCAGCACCAAAGTGGAACTCGCCGTTGGGCTATCTAGCTGGCTTTCCAAAATTATCTGATTAATATTTTTTGGTTCCTTGGTCAGCAGATGAATAATTTTTTCTTCAGTCGGATTGGCGCCAACCAATTTTTTTGTGGGTGTAGTTTGTTTTATTGATTGTAGATTTAATGCTTCCAAAACATCATTTGGTTCCGTCACCAATTTTGCACCTTGTTTTATTAAATTATTCGGCCCTGCACCAGTGGGAGAAGTGAGCGCGTGTGGCACCGCCAATACTTCACGATTATAATCTAAAGCACAGCGAGTGGTGATCAGAGCACCAGATTTAATTGGAGCTTCAATAACTAGAGTACCCAAAGTAAGACCGGCGATAATCCGATTGCGTGCCGGAAAAGAATATTGAGTCGGCAAAAATCCGGGTGGATATTCAGACAATATCGCACCACCATTATCAATAATTTTTTGTGCCAAAATTTTGTGAGCATCAGGATAAACATTTTGTTTGTTTATACCTGTTCCCAAAACTGCCACGGTAGTACCATGTACATTCAATGTGGCTGAGTGGGCGACACCATCAATACCCAATGCCAATCCGCTAACAATCACAATTCCTTGCGCGGCCAGCGGTCCAACCAAATCTTCACAAACCATTTTTCCATAACTGGTAATTCGTCGCGTGCCTACCACCGCTAAGCTTGGTTGTTCGTCTGGAGGAAGTTGTCCACGATAAAATAAAGTATGTGGTGGATCGGAGATTTGAGATAATAATGTCGGATAATCTGGTTCGCCTAGACATGTAGTTTTGATATCCTCTTTTTCTAATCGTTCAAAAATTTTTTCAGCCGGATTAGTATCTTTCCAAGTTAAAAATTCAAATGCAATATTTTCTTCGATACCGGCTTTCACTATTTCGTCCAACTCCGCTTGCCACAAATCCTTAAAATCAAAAAAACGCGCTTTAAGTCGAGTATAACGCGCATAAGTAATTTTGGGGAAGTGCGCCAAAAGAACTTGGTAGTTCACAGATTAAAAATTATTCAACGGCTGATAATCTTTTTATCTCAGTCACCGCATTGTCCAATGCAGTCTGTAAGATTTTAATCTCCTCCTTGGAGAATTTGTTTAAGACAAAATTACTGATGACGTCGATTTTTTCTTTTGAGTCTGGGGTTGGACCGACGCCAATGCGAATGCGAGTAAAATCTTGAGTGCCGATTTGTTCAATAATTGATTTGATCCCATTGTGTCCAGCTGGCCCACGGTTGGTCTGCACACGAATTTCACCTGTAGGGATATCTTTATCATCATGTACCACCACTATATCTTTGGCAGTGAGGCGATAATAATTTATCATGGTATGGACTGCAGTACCAGAATTGTTCATGAAGGTTTGTGGCTTGGCCAAAATTACTTTGTTGCGTCCAACTTTAAAATCCGAAATTTCCGCCTGTAATTTGGAAGATTTTTTGGAAGTCAATTTTTCAGATTCAATTAATTTGTCCAAAGCCAACCACCCAGCATTATGCCGAGTATATTCAAATTCTTTTCCTGGATTTCCAAGTCCAATGATTAATTTCATAAAATATAATAAAGTAAGCCGAACAGATATTAATTTTCGCCGCGCGAACTGTCCGAAGCACCGAGAACTAAATATGGCTGTCTGTAAAACCCACAATTCGGTGCTAGTCTGAGCGCAAGAAAATTCATATCTGTGAGGCGTCAATCTTTAGAGAAAATTTTATCTTCTAGTTTTAGTTAACTTAATAACAATCGGAGCTGCAAAAAAACTAAACTGATCACGCAAACGATTTTCTAGGTAGTGAACATAAGACATGTTCAAAGAAGTTTTGTATTTGATAAACAATTCAAAAATCGGTGGGTTAACATTGATCTGACGGAAGCCCAAAATTTTTGGATGATTTACACCTTTGCCACGAGATGGCAAATGATCTTTGGTGACATGGCGAATAAATTCTTCGCAAACCTCTTCAGAAAGTTCGGTATGTCTTTCTTCCCACGCTTGTTTTATCAAAGGGAACAATTGGTGAATGCGGTAACTAGTTTTGGAACTCACAAACACAATCGGCGCATAAGCAATATGTGGAAAATATTTCATGATTTTTTCTTTCACATCATTGCGGAAAGAATCGGTGTTGTCTTCACTGAGATCCCATTTGTTGACCACGATAATAACACTCTTGGTACTCTCACGCAACAATCCACCTAGCTGTTGATCTTGGTCGGTAATAGGGGAGGAAGTGTCTAGCAAAAACAAAACGATATCAGCGCGTTTCATCACTTCGATACTTTTGCCTATGCCGACACGTTCGAGCAAACCACCAACTTTGGCTTTGCGACGAATACCAGCAGTATCAATAAACAAAATATGTTCACCGTCTACTTCTACCAGCGTATCATGTGGTTCGCGAGTAGTATGAGGCATATCGCTCACTATCACTCTGTCTTCGCCGATAAGTTTGTTGAACAAAGAAGATTTGCCAACATTTGGTTTTCCAAGTAGAGCAACTTTGATAGGTTCGATGTCTGGCAAAACTTGAGGTTTTTTCAAAGTCTTTTTTAAGTGTGAAAAAATTTCTTCCATTAGATCTCCTAGACCAGAACCGTTTTGCGCAGAAATTGCGATCGGTTCACCTAGTCCAAGTTTGAGCCAGTCACGTTCATATTTTAAGGCGTTTTCTACTGGACTGTCTGCTTTGTTGGCTACCAAAATCACTGGGCAATTTTTCTTTTTTTGTAAAAGCAATTTGGCTAGTTCTTTTTCTTGAGGCAATAGACTGTCTTTGATATCCGTCACAAACACTATCACATCCGCCTCTTTGAGAGCGGCTTCGGTTTGCATAATGATTTCTTTTTCCAAAGGTACGTCATCAGAAAATGTCAGACCACCAGTATCGACAATTCGAACATGTTTGCCACGCCAAATGGCTTTGCCTTCATTGCGAGTGCGAGTGGTGCCAGGGATATCAGAAACCAACGCCTTATCACTTTCGGTGAGACGATTGAACAAAGTAGATTTGCCTACATTTACACGGCCGACAAGGGCGATAGTAGGCAGTTCGAGGTTCACTATTTTTGCTAGTGTGGCCATATTATTGATTTTCACTTAAGTCCGATCCTAATATAATCAGTATATCGGCTTCTGTATTAAATTTCAAATTTGGGTTTGTTTGTTCGGTAGTAGAATTTGTAGCTAGGTTGCCTTCTTGCATCCACGCGGGCAAACCTTTTTCCACTTTAGCCTCGATCTCTTTTTGTAATGCTACCACTATATCATTCGAAATTTTGGAATTAACTATATATATAGTAGTAACATCGATCGGTCGTTTGGGACTGTTGGCGGCGGGTAAAGTAGAAAAACCTTTTTCTTGTAATCCGAGCTGATATTTGGCAGCTAGTCCGGCACGCCAAGTACCATTTAGGATTTGAATCTTGCCGCTAGGGAAAATGGATTTGTTTTCAGTAGACAAATTTTGTGCAACTTTTGTCTTGGTACTATCAAACACATTTTCCACAGCGAGATTGATGTCATCAAAATTACCAGTACGAGGGGCCAAGATATAAGCACCACTGTCTGCAATGTATGATTTCAAAAATCCAGTTTCAGAATTATCTAATACTAACATTTTTAAATTTTTATCAGCATCCTTGGCCAGACTAGCCAAGTACATCATCTGACCAAAATTCAAATTGGTAGTGATGTGGTTAGATAAAGATTGTAAAATACTTTGAATACGTACTGGGTTGGTATAAGTTCCGACAGATAACAATTTTTCTTTGAGTGCAGAGATCATCAGTTGTTGACGTCGAGAACGAGCAAAGTCCGAACCCTCGCCGTTGTTGCCATGGCGAGAACGAGCAAAGTCGAGCGCGCGTTGTCCGTCCATAACTTGCATACCAGCATCAAAAGACAAAGTGCGATAAGAAAAATTTGGCCCAGGAAATTCGTAATCTACAAATGCGCGCGGTACATTCACTGTCACTCCACCAACTTCGTCCACCAATTCTTGGAAAGCTTGAAAATCTACACGTGCATAATAGGGGATATCGATTCCAAAAGTTTTGGCAAAAATTTGGCGAGCATATTCTCCACCCGAACCAGGGGCCTGAGCTTCGCCAAATGAATCAGCCGAATTTATTTTTCTAACACCATGTTCGCCAATAGTCACTCCGAGATCGCGTGGTACGGAAATCATCGCCACTTCATTGGTACTAGGTTTGATGCTCAAAATAATATTGGTATCAGATAAATATGGTCCATCGTGACCAGGGCCGCCAATACCTAGTAACAAAATATTGATGCGGTCATCCTTTTGTCCTTCAAGGATATTGTCAGAATGAAAAATAAAATTTTTCACAGTTTGTAAAATGCCAGTATTTTTTGGTTGCAATGTCTTGAGATCATAACTTTCTGGCTCATTGGGCCATTTTGCCAAAGAATAGTTGCGATATACATTACAGCCAACAATAAACAAGATTCCGACCAAAATAAAAAACAGCCAAAATAGTTTACTTCTTTTTGGCTTAGGTTCGTCCAGTTCCAAATTTTGGGGTTCCAATAAATTTATTGGCTGTTGCAGTGACATATAATAGGAAAAGTGTACCACAAAAACGGATAATAAGCAACTGTCCGGGGTTGATTTTATTTTAGGTTTGTGTTAAAGTAATAATGGCCTCTAATCAACGGATGATTAGCTCAGCTGGTTAGAGCGTTGCATTCACATTGCAAAGGTCACTGGTTCGAATCCAGTATCATCCACGGGTTAAAAATTTTTTATGCCAAAAAATATTTTAAAAGAGGAAGTAAATATTGGAGAAGTCCAATATGAGTGGACGGTGAAGGAGTATGAATCGCACGACCGCAGTCAAAAATGGTATTGGATAATGGGAGGACTCGGGATTGCCCTGTCCGTATATGGAGTGATAGCCGGCAATTATCTGTTTGCGCTAATTACAGTTTTGTTTGGGATAATTTTATTCATGCAAGATATGGTAGCGCCGATGGATGTCTATTTTGCCGTCACCAATACTGGAGTAGTGATTGGGAAAAAATACTACCGCTATAGTGAACTAACAGGTTTTTGGGTAATATACAACCCACCGTTTACCAAGAATCTATATTTTTCACAAGACAATGTGTTGAATCACCGTATTCAAGTGCCGCTGTACGATTATGATCCGATGCCAATTCGTGAATATTTGGCTCTATATTTGGAAGAAGATCTCGACCAAGAAGAAGAGCCGTTAAGCGAACGCATGGGGCGGATATTGAAAATTTAGTTGAAAAAGTTCCTGCACCCATCGTTCAATGGATAGGACATTGGCCTGCGAAGCCGAAAATTTAGGTTCGACTCCTAATGGGTGCACAATAAAGACGCTTTTATCAAAAGGCGTCTTTTTTATTTTGATAGACAAATGATTTTTTAGAATGTATAATAATTTTTAACCCGTCAAATCATCTGACGAGGAGAGAACCCATGTCAAAGGAAAGTAAGGTTCAGGATCCGAAGACCCCGGTGCGCTGCGGCACTTTCTGCCTGTGCGTCTTCATCGCTGTCCTCATCGGGATTAGCGCTGAACTGATCTACAAGGTGGAGAGTGGCATCGCCATGGCGGCGGCTTGGTGGATCTTCGCCATCTGGTCGGTCGGCATCTTCTATGAAGGCGGTTGGACGCGGTGGCTGAGGGAGTGGTGGCGGCGTAACGTGCGCGGGTACAAAGCTCAGTTTGAGCTGGACGCGGAAGGGAAACTGGTGCGCCAGATCTTTCCGTACTCCGTGGGTGTCAGGCAAAACGAATACGCTACATCCAAACCCGGCGACCAGCCCGTCATCATCATGCGTCTTTCGGGTTGGGGGCCGGTCGCCCCCACGCTCTGGATCGGACAGGTGCTGTTCGAAAGAAAATGGCGTGTGGAAGCGTACTTCGGTTCGTTTTCACGCTCGGATTTCTTCGGACCGTTTCGGGCTCATCCATCGGTTGAGCTCTATCAGGGCGATTACGGAAGCCGGCTTCGGCTGACTGTGGTCGATGCCCTGAGAATCATTGAGAAGTTGACCGTGATCTCGCCCAACGGGCAAGTTACGGTTGAGTCTTTCTCGGCGATTGTCATGGGTAACCGGCCGTCGCCATTTAAGGTGGTCGAAGACTAGACCACCAATCACCCCATCCTCCGAAATACGGTGGGGAAGAGCGACGCTGAGAGTCGTTCCGTCCGAAAGGATGTCATATGACCGCCAGGTCAGACAAGGAAGGGAATTGGTCAGACACTCGACCTCCCGCACTTGCCTAAGTTCAGAATTGAATTCTGTATTTAGGCAACGGGCGGTTTTTTGTTTTTAAATATTCTCTAAAATAGTTTGCCACCTTACCCGATCGGCTGCACATATAAAGACGCTTTTATCAAAAGGCGTCTTTTTTATAACTTTATAAAGTATACCAATATTTGACAAACTTTATAAAGTTTGATATAATGACATTATTATGACAATTAAACAAAAACTTGAGACTATTCAAAAGATGTCTGGCCTTTCCCAGACCAAATTGGCCGATAAACTCGGCGTGTCTTTTGTGGCTTTCAATAATTGGTGGAATGAAAAGTCTATCCCGAGAACAAAAATGCAGATAGCTATCGATGAATTGTTTTTGGAAATGACTGGCCAGAAAGTTATTCCATCCAATCAATTGATTGCCAAAAAACAATTTCTAAACAAAAAATCTTCTGAACATAAAAATATTGTAGCGGAGATTTTGAATAACCCAGATATTCGCGACCAGCTTATCTTAAAGCTGACCTACCATAGTAATAGCATCGAGGGTAGTACCTTGACTGAACCAGACACTGCGGCTGTTATTTTTGATAATGTAGCGTTGCCAAATAAAAGTTTGGCTGAACAAATGGAAGCAAAGAATCATCAAACTGCTTTAAATTATTTGTTTAGTCATATTCTTAAGAAAGAAAAAATTGATGAAAACTTTGTATTGAAATTGCATAGTATTTTGATGAACGGTATTCAATCTGATGCCGGTTTGTATCGTCAACATGGCGTGAGAATTTTGGGAGTGAATCTGGCGACTGCTAATTTTATGAGTGTGCCAAAACTGGTTGGAGAGATTATAATCTTAGCCTCAAAATCTACCAGTGATATTATTTCGTTATCCGCCGATGTTCACAGACAGTTTGAACAAGTTCATCCATTTTCCGATGGCAATGGACGTGTTGGCCGTCTGCTTATGACAGCTATGTTATTGAAAGAAAATTTTGCTCCGGCGATTATCCACCAACAACAGAAGCGTTTATATTATACTTTTTTATATAAAGCTCAAACTAAAAAAGACAATAGCCAGTTGGAAAATTTTTTGTGTGATGCGGTAAAAGACGGGTTTGATATTTTGGAACGCAAAGATATTAAATAATATTATCTTAAATTCTCAAAAATAGTTTACCACCTTAATCGATCGGCTGCACATGTAAAGACGCTTTTATCAAAAGGCGTCTTTTTTATCTCTATTAACTGCTGAAATGGAGTTTGCCACTCAAATTGTAGTTTTTTTGCGCATTAATTTATTTTATAAATAGACAATTAAACATAAAACAGATATAATATTTCTATATTTAACCTCATCAAAATGTCTCAATACGATGAACAAAATTCAGAGATAGTTCAAGAGGCTTTATCTTTTGAAATTAGTCAAAGAATTTTTACCCTCATTAGGTCTAATCCAAATAGTAGCCTAAGAACAATAGCTGAAATGTTAGGAGCCATAAATTACCTCAGTATTATTGACGTTGGTCGAAATAAAGCTCCAGTCCTGCATTTAGATGTAAATAATTTTGTAAAAGAATTAAGGGTAAAAAAAGAATTGAATCCATTGTTAATGCCAGATTTGATTGTGATAGAAAATGAGACAATTCTACCTCCTGATGAAGGGGAAATCATTCCTGGAAGTGGAGTTGGTATAGAAGAGAAAGATATTTTACCGAGAACAAGATTTCTTATTGAAATTCTCAGTGACCTAGATTTGAAATATGAGGTACACGATGGTGTGAATTCACCCAATATGATGAGGAGGTTAAGCTACAAAGTTTTTGTAATTCCTGGAATAAAGAAGTTAGTTTTAGTAAATAACGAAGAAGGAAATGCTACATTTGTAGTCCATGATGTTGAAAAAGAGGATTGGAGAAAGTATGGTGAGTATACAAAAAATCAATTGAAATCTTTGGGTTCAGACAAAGTTTCAATGGTAATTTTTAATAAATCATCGGATGAGTGGAAACAAGAAATTGTTAGATTATTAATATCCAAATCGACTGAAACTGGAGAATCTTCGAAAGAAATATCTGAGATGAAAAATAGAACGCCTGAAACTGCTTTGGTAGAGTTAGAGAATGCTTTTCAGGAGTGGTTGGCTTTGCCCATAAAGAATAGAGGAGATTTTAATATTAGTTGGTTAAGTATCAATCATATAGCTTTAACGTCTTGGACATATAGGAAAGATTCAAAAGGCAAAAGAATTAATCTATCAATTGAAGAATTAGTGGCGAAAAGCAAAAATCAACAATTGAAAGATAGTTTTAAAACATATGAAGGCAAAGATCGTGATTTGTATTCCGCTACCATTGAATTGGAAGAGGCATTTGAACTTTATAAAACGTGTCAAGAAATTGAAAGAGGTAATTTTAGTATTGCCTGGTTAAGGAAAAATGGTTACGAAAATTTATATGCATGGACAAAAAGGGGTGAAAATCCAAAATTAACAGAATTGGTCGTTAACAGTAATAATCAAGAATTAAAAGATAGTTTTATAAAACAGGAGTATCATCCAGGAATAATTCGAAACATGGAATCCGCCTTAACTGAATTAGAGAATGCTTTTAAAAAATGGACGTCAGATCACAAGAAAGGATTTTCACGTGGTTGGCTTAGTCATAATGGGTATAAAGGATTGGTTGAATGGGCTAGGAAAAAGAGTTTGTCTATTGAGGATATAGTGGTTTTGAGTAAAGACGAAAATTTGAAGAAGAATTTTTATAAACAGGATCAGAGAGAGCACCAGAAACGTTCAGTTGAATTCAGTTTGCAAGAATTAGAGGAGGCATTTTCTAAGTGGCAATCGCTACCTACTCGTACTAGAGGCCAGTTTCATTCTGGTTGGATGAGGAGGAATGGATATACACCATTGTATGCATGGACTCTGTATCAAGGAAATCCGTCATTATCTGAATTAGTAGACATGAGTAAAAATGAATTATTAAAACAAAATTTCATAAGAATATCTCAGAATAATAGATGAAATAATCTCAAAAATAGTTTGCTACCTTACCCGATCGGCTGCACAATGTAGGACGCTTTTAAAAGAGGCGTCTTTTTTGTTGCATTTTTTATTAAATATGTTAGTGTGTTTGTAAATCAGCACTTGGTAGCGGTCTTTTGTTTTTATATATTATCTGATAATATTACTTTGATTTATTATATTCATGTCGATTATTTTATGACAACCCTTACTTCATACTTGCAAATCATTCAAAAACAAGATAATTTTATTCGTCAGAATAGTCCGATTAATATTGAAGAATGTATATTGGGATCTCAAGAGTCGCTGACTAAACTTTGGGTTGCTTCAAAAAATAACAAAGATATTGAACTGCGAATTGCTAATGTTTTTTATGGAGCGTTCGTGCTTGCTTCTCAATTGGGAATAAAAGATTTAGATTCTGTTTTAAATGATAGAATGCAAGAATTGGAAGTAAAATAATTATATTTATTTAAAAATAATTTTGTGACTTCAGAGTCATCCTATAAAAAATTACGCAATCAATATCTACCAAAGTCGCTTAAAACGATCTTTATTTTTGAATCTCTTCCTACGGGTGGTGGTTATTTTTACAACCCAGATGGTAGGCCAAGTGAATTACTGTTTCGGTCATTAATGAAATGTTTGTTTGGGAAAAAATTTAACACTAAACACGACGGTCTTACTTGTTTCGCCAATAGCGGATATTTTTTAGTTGATCCTATTTATATTCCAGTAGACAAATTACCAGACAAAGAGGCTGATGAACTGATATTAAAAAATTATTCGAATTTTGTGGATGATTTAAAAGGTATTATTGGTGACAAAAAAGTCAATCTGATGCTGGCCAAAAAGACAGTTTGTCAGTTATTAGAAAAACGTTTATGTGATGACGGTTTTAATGTTTTAAATAATGGTGTCGTCATTCCTTTTCCAATGCATTACCATTACAAAAGTTTTGAAGAAAAGGTGCAAAAGTTATTATTATGAAAGATGTCTCAAAACCAAAACTTATCATTTTTGAAGGTATAGCAACATCTGGCAAAACAACCACCATATCCAACCTGATATCACATCTTCAAGAAAAACATCAGATCACTTTTGTTTCTGAAGAAGAAACCACTGTTCCCTTGTTTGAAAACAGAGATCCTCTCAAAGCAGTAGAGTATCTAAAAAATGTTATTGAAAACATTAAAAAGATTTCAACCAGCTACATTATTGTCGAACGATTATTTATCACTCATGCTTTTAGAACTAATTCAAAGTTAAACATTTTTTCTGGTCTAGAAAATGAGGTACTGAATTGTTTTGACCCAATTACAATTTTATTAAGAATGCAAGATGATTATATATCAAACCGAATTGAATTGGCAGATAAACAACGAGGTGCAACTTGGAAACACAAGAAAGTAGGAACGCTTGAAGAGAGAGTTAATTATTATATAGAACAACAGAAATATCTTAAAAAATTATTTAGTGAATCAGCAATGCCAATATTTTCTATTGATACCAGTCGGATGGATTGGGATAATGTATTGAATATTATTTTAAAGAATATTTGATAAGAAATTTTAATAGAGATACACAACTGGATTGTCTTTTCTCACTATAATAGATAGTACTATCTAATTAATTAGTTCTTTAATAATTCCCTCTAAAACAAAAGCCAGTTTATGTTTGCAGAATTAAATCTTCAGACACGAACTGGCTTTGTAAACAACTTTTTTGCTTTGCGTTTGTCTCAGCAGAACTTGTTGTTTGTTTTTGCACTGAAGTAGGGAGGAAATCGTGGAGATTCTCGAGGCAATGGGTGCTATCACTCTCGGCTTGGCGCTTTGTTGGATCCTGGCGTATGTAGCGTTTTTGCCGTTCATCAACGACGCCAAGGATGAACCTAGAAGAGCACAAGAAAGGAAGGAAGCGGTGTGGCGAAAGGAGGCTCAAGTTGCGCTCGCTACGTTGCGCAAAGACGGGGACGCCTTGAATCGAGCCTATCAGCAGTGGTTCGATACTACCCTGTCAATTCGACAAAATCCAGAGGCGATGCGGATGTCCTATCATCGGTGGCTTCTTTCGCCTGAGTCCGCATACATCTTCCCTCCAAGGAAGAAGGCCTGATAATCAAAAGCACCCCATCCTCCGAAATACGGTGGGGTAGAGCGACGTTGACCGTCGTTCCGTCCGAAAGGACGTCCTATGACCGCCAGGTCAGACAAGGAAGGGAATATGGTCAGACACTCGACCGCCCGCACTTGCCTAAGTTCAGAATTGGTTTCTGTATTTAGGCAACGGGCGGTCTTTTGTATTATTTATGTTTATGGTATACTTGACTTACTAGTAAAAAATTGTTATATTAGTGAGTCGATAAATATATGTCTATAACTAAAAAAGCCCAAGATCAGTTAATAAAATTTTTATTTGGTAAATCATTTGTACCAAGGGGTTTATTTGAATTAAACCAATATTTTCGTTTATACGATCCGATTAATTTTAAAAATGAAAAAGGGAAAGACGGAATGATTGTTGCAGTTAGCACCAATTTTAGATATGGTTCAATAGTAACTTCTGGTAAGGATTTGAAAACACTAGATGAAAATGTTAAAGATGCAATTTTAACTTCTTTTGATATACCATCTTCGTTCGCTAAAGAGGCCAAAATTTACAAAACTTCTGATAGACAGGAAGAGTATGCCCTCGCTTAGTGATTTACCCGGAGAAATAAAGCGTAGGAAATTTATCCGAGCTCTTCAAAGGCTCGGTTTTATAATTGATACAGCTGGTGGTGACGGTAGTCATTACAAAGCTACATGGATTAAAACTCAGAAATCAATTACAATTCAATCAAAATTAAGAAAAGATGTTCTGTATTATTTGTTAAAAGAAATTGAGAAAATTAGTGGAGTAAAATGGGAGGACATAAAAAATGAATTATAAAAATAAATAATTATATTAAACCCGATTGATACAAAATTGTAAAACATTAGTTTGCATTAGTCCTGTCTGAAACAAATATGAATAATCTCAAAATTTTTAAATCAAAGTTGATATTATTACTGTTAATAGTGGTGGGTGTATTAATGTTGACAATTTGGATCTGGATGAAACATCCTATTAAATATATTCGAAACAAAGTCGAAACGCGCTCCGTGTTAATATCGTATGCGAACGCAATAAAAATCGAACCGTTCAAATATCCATCGGATGTGCTCTGTGATGTTGAGCGCGCCGATGATGAACAACGTTTTTATACAGATTTTGGAGAAATCGGGCGAGATAGTATAGCTAAGATGATGCTCGAGATGAAGTTTGTACGATTTAGTAGTAATCCATCTACTTTCGTATTTCGATTTGATTCTTCTGACCCGCCAGGTTGGTTTGAGATTAGTGTTATACAAAAAGATGAAAGATGGTGCATTAGAGAGAATTGGTCGTCTTAATAACTACCCAGTTTCACTGTACAGAATAAGACGCTTTTATCAAAAGGCGTCTTTTTTATTTTGACTATTATGTTATAATCTAGTTGTACTCAAAATTATATATAATAAATTCCTATATGTCAGATAGATCTCCTATTAGTCATGATCACCTAGTTGAACCAACCAACTCAGAGAGAAGAGAACAAGTTGGGGCAACATTAGTAATCCATTTTGTTGGTTCACCGGATCAAGCTGGTGTGCAAGATGATTTAATTGATTACCTTAATAAGTCCGGACATGTGACGCTAGGTATAAGTATAGAAGCAATGCAAGCAATTACTGAGACATGGGACGATGCTAGTGGTGTAACTTTTGTAAATATCTCAAATGAAAAAGCTCAACGTTTAATTGATAATATTAAAAAAATTTTTTCTGGTCGTGCCAACTGTTTTAAAATGAATATTATTAATAACGATTTGGAAACGCGTGAAGAAGCAATTGATATCAAAAAAGCTCCCTTAGAAATACAAAAATGGTACAATGATTTTGAACAAGAAATAAAAACTGGAGATATGAATGGAATTGCCAACAACCTATGTATGATGGGAGTGGAGGATCCAAATCACTGTGATTGTACTGGTGAATTTGCCAATGACGAAGTATCGGGTTGGCTTCATGATAATCATCGTGTTTATAACACTCTTATTTGGCGATTATTAAATGGAAGTAATATCTTGGAGCCGCTTTATAAAATATTTTTGGAAGATGATGAAAAGAAGTTGGATGACCGAACTAAAATTGCTACATCGCCTTATGGTAGAGTGTTGGCAAAAAGTTTTTTATCAAATTCTCCAGATAGTACGTGGGTAGTAAAATAGATTTTTATTATTTTAAGACATCTTTATAAAAGGTGCCTTTTTAATTTTGTATGATTGTTTTATAAAAATATTATTGCTATACTTGTATAAGTCACTCCTTTTCATGGAGGCGGTCCATGAACACTCGATACCTTTCGGGCCGGGAGACGCCGGTTGTGAAACCGGCTCGCGTCTTCGAGGATGGATTCGATGATGTCGAGTTCCATCAGGTGCGGGTGTTGCGACTCAAGTTGCGCGACAATGCCCTCTCCGACCCGAAGTGGCAGTACGTCAGGAAGGTCCATGGTCGTTCTGGACTGCGGCGCAAGAAGGGCGCCTAGGTCCGATGACCACTTCACGTAAGCACCACCCCGATTCAAAGGAGCGGGATGGTGCACAGATTTTGATTATAAGTTTTTTGTAATCAGAAAAACGCAAAAAAGCCGCATGTTTAGCGGTTTTTTTGTTATTTACTATTGACATTTAGGCCAAAATATGCTATCTTTAAGCGGTCCGAGCCAAGGCCAACTGGCCTTTTCTTCTCGGCATCGGGAGTTTAGCCATGATCAAGCGCTTGCTCGCTCTTCTCCGCCAGTCTGAAAAACCGCTTCCCCCACAGGTGTGGGAAAGGCGGGCGTTCTCGTCGGTCGCCATGCAAGTTGCTCGTGCATCGTTGTACCGTCGCCCCCCGGGGGAGACGGTCAAGTGCGCACGGCGCGTCTTGGCAGATCAGCTGGAGAACAGGTGGGGGAGGAACCACCCTTCGACGGATCGTCGTCGTGACGCGGCCTGATCGGCCGCAACTCCTGCGCGCGGGCCCCGTAAGGCCCGCGCAAAGACTTTGCCCATAAATATTTGTGGATAGAGCAAAACAAAAAACTGCTAAATTTAGCGGTTTTTTGTTTTTTATTCATTATTTGACTGTTATTATCTTATAGTATAAAATGAATGCATAATAAAATATTTTATGCGTCAAAATCAATTAGATAGAATTATAAAATTAGTTCGTCGCACTGGTGATAGGTTTGTTATTATGGACAAAGAAACTGAAGAAACCATGGTTTTGATGAATCTGAATGAATACGAAAATTTGTTAAATGACACTTCTTCCATAGAAGACCTCGAAGAAGAGGATATGTTAAGCCGACTAAATCACGATATTTCTCGCTGGCAAGAACAAAAAAGCCGTCAACCGGCCCCAGATTGGACAGAAAGTGCAAAAAAAGAGCCAGTTTATCCAGTTTCAGAGGCTGTTTTACCAGAAGTTCCAGAAGTAGATGAAATCGAGGATGTAGATGAAATAGAAGACAGCGAACTAGAGGATATCGAAGTAGTCCCACAAAATGAAACAACCATAGAATTGCCATCGGTGGTAGAGCCAATACCAGAAAAATCCACCGAACCAACCACCATTCCGCTAGAAACAGGCCAAGTTGAGCAAGTTTTTGGCGAAGAAGGGTTGTCCGATTTGCCAGAAGGTGAAGAAGAAAAGTTCTATTTGGAACCTATTGAATAAGAATAGTGTTCATAGAAAAATTATCCACAATTTGTCCCCCCTTGCAAAATATTTTAAACCTGTTATAATGCACACGCTAATCCTCTATGGTTAGCGTGTTTGTTTATAATTTTATTAAAAATTTAGCGGCTGGAGAAAAATCTGCGTCGACCACTCGAAGCAGTGCCGTGTACGTATAATCTTATGGCTGAGTTTAGTAGAACCAAGCCTCACGTTAACGTTGGTACCATTGGCCACGTAGACCATGGAAAAACCACATTGACTGCTTCTATTTTAGCAGTATTAAATGCCCGCGGTGGCGTTGCCCAACACAAGGGCGTAGGTGATTTGGACAAAGCTCCAGAATCAAAAGCTCGTGGTATTACAATTTCCACAGCTCACGTAGAATACGAATCAGAAAAAAGACATTATGCACACGTTGACTGTCCAGGCCATGCTGATTATGTAAAAAACATGATCACTGGTGCTGCTCAGATGGATGGTGCTGTTTTGGTAGTATCTGCTGCTGATGGTCCGATGCCTCAGACTCGCGAACACATTTTGTTGGCGAACCAAGTAGGTGTAAAAAATATTATCGTTTTCTTGAACAAGATCGACATGGCTGACCCAGAATTGGTAGAATTGGTAGAAGCTGAGGTCCGTGACCTTTTGACCAAATATGGTTTCCCTGGTGATACCACTCCAATCGTACGTGGTTCTGCATTGAAAGCTTTGGAAAACCCAAGCGACGAAGCTGCTTCCAAGCCAATTATGGAATTGTTATCCACTATGGACACATATTTCCCAGATCCAATTCGTGATTTGGACAAACCATTCTTGATGCCTGTTGAAGATGTATTCTCCATCGAAGGCCGTGGTACAGTAGTAACTGGTCGTATCGAACGCGGTATGATCAAAATCAATGATGAAATTTCTATCGTTGGTTTGCGCGAAGAACCTGCAAAAACAATCGTTACTGGTATTGAAATGTTCAATAAGTCCTTGAAAGAAGGACAAGCTGGTGATAACGCTGGTATCTTG
>JBAYIZ010000004.1:0-70643 GCA_041665405.1 Candidatus Magasanikiibacteriota bacterium | reverse complement strand
CTCTCCCAGAACCAGATTTTAAATATTTTTCAAAATTAAAAGCCGTAAACTTATCTATAAAAGCGAAATAGGCAACAAGTTTTAATGGTAATCTTTTTACTGTAGCAGGAACGTGCCCTTTTTGATGGCGGTCTATTCGCTCTTTTAAATCAGAGGTACAACCTGTATAGGGTTTACCGTCAACACATTCCAAAATATATACATAATGCATAAACAACCCTCCCTAATAATTTGTTTAGTATATACTATTATAACACAAGCGGCGGACATTGTCCGCCGAAGCACGCCCATTGATAATTCGCATATACAATGTTAATAGGCAAAACATTGTACCCGTCTTCGCTCCTTTCAGAGCTATGGCGGGCGAAGGCGGAGAGATAGGGATTTGAACCCTAGGACCACTTGCGTGGTCTGCAGTTTAGTAAACTGCTGCTTTCGACCGCTCAGCCATCTCTCCAATCTAATCAATTTATAACAAAACTATGTTATTTGTCAATGTGAGATTGCGTTCACCAGTTCATTGACACCAAATCTCTTCTCTGCTGAAAACGGAACAATTTTGTGATCGCCGATAATTGTTTTTATTTTTGATATCTGATCATCATATTGCAACTTCTTGATTTTGTCTACTTTGTTGGCCACTACTATAATACTCTTCTGTTGATCTTCCAAACTGTGCAACATTTGCAAATCATCTTTAGTTGGACCAACTTTGGCATCGATAATCAAAACCACTTTTCTTTGTTCACAATTTGATTCAAAAAAATACCAGTTTATGAGGTCTTCTATTTCCCCACGTCTTTCTCCCGAAACTTTCGCAAAACCATAACCTGGCAAATCTACCAAATAAAAAGATTTATTAATCAAGAAAAAATTTATCTGCTGGGTGCGCCCAGGAAATGAGCTGGTAATGGCCAAACCCTTTTGATTCACAAACGCATTAATCACACTCGATTTACCAACATTGGAACGACCAATAAAGGCAATCTGAGGAATACCATCATTTAAAATAGGATCATCGGCCACAACTCCTTTGATAAATATAGCAGAAGTAATATTCATATACACACATAATGCCTTAAAACAGCCAAAAAGTCAACCTTGGCACAAAAAAATCCACCTGGTTAGAAGTGGATTTTATAAACTATTTACTTTTCTTTGGTTTCTTTTTTTCTTTTTGTTGACGATTGTCACCTTTGCCCATATGAATAAATTAAATAAATGATAAATTTATTATAACACAATTAATTTATTCCGACAATATATTATTTTTCTCGTTTGGGTATTTTTTCTGAAATTTTGGTTTTGAGTTTGTGTTCAGCGCAATAATCCACTACAATTTTCAGAAAAGTTTTACCGTATTTTTTTAATTTAATATCGCCAAAACCAGAAATCTTGCAGACATCTTCCAATGTTAGCGGCAAATAAATCGCCAGTTCCAAAAGTGTGGCATCGGAAAAAATCAGATAGGCTGGCACATTTTCACTTTGAGCAATATCAATGCGAATTAATTTGAGTTGCAAGAATAAATCTTTTTCATAAGGCATATCAGACAAAGTGTTTTGTGCTTTAGCGGGGGCTTTTGTTTGTACCAAAAATACTTTTTCTTTTCCAGACAACACACTTTGGCTTTTTTCTGTTAGTGCCAAAATTGGATATTCACTACCAACTTGTTTTAAATAATTAAAGGAAATTAAATCTTTAAAATAACGAAACCAATCTTCTTTTGGGATATCTTTTCCGATACCATATGTTTTTAATGATTTGTGATTATCCCCTATTCTCTCGGATTTTGAACCTCGTAAAAAATCGACCACATAGGTAAGACCATAACGACTTTCCAATCTTGCCACAGCGGATAATGCTTTTTGTGCAATAATAGTGCCGTCAAATTTTTCACGAACAGTCAGACAGACATCACAACTATCACATTTGTCTGTCGTCTCTTCACCAAAATAATTTAGAATAGCCCGACGTCGACAAGCGTTTGCTTCGCACAAAGTCGCCATCTGAGAAAGTTTGTGTAACATTACTCGTGTTTGCTCAGGATTATTCTCTATCATCGCAAATCTTTTCAGTTTGATCACATCACCACCACTATAAAACAAAATTGCTTCACTCTTTAAACCATCACGACCAGCACGACCGGTTTCTTGATAATAACTTTCAATATTTTTTGGCAAATCAGCATGAATCACAAAACGCACATTGGATTTATTTATTCCCATGCCAAATGCAATCGTGGCTACCATTATTTTTACCTGATCTTTTATAAACAACTCTTGATGTTTTTTTCTTTTTTCCCCATTAAGACCAGCGTGATATGGCTTGGCCGAAAAACCATCTTTTTTAAGTTTGTCCGCCATTTTTTCCGCCGAGTTTCTAGACAAGACATAGATAATACCAGAATCTCCACGATGTTGTCTTAGATAAATCAAAATTTGTTCGTACATCTTCCTCTTTGGCTCTATCGAATAGTGGATATTAGGACGATTAAAACTAGCGGTAAAAACACTTGGATTTTTTAGTTTTAATTTATTTAGGATATCGTCGCGCGTGAGTTTGTCTGCGGTAGCGGTCAAGGCAATAGTCGGTACATCGGGAAATTCTCTTTTTAGTGAAGATAACATCCGATACTCTGGACGAAAATCATGACCCCAATGAGAAATACAATGAGCCTCATCGATAGCAAATAAAGAAATATCCAAACTTCTCAAAAATACCAAAAACTGTTGGCTGTTGCCCAACAAACGTTCTGGCGAAACATATAATAATTTTATTTCATTTTTCTTTAGACGTCGATAAATCTCTGCAATCTCATCCCCATCCAAAGATGAGTTGATATACTCTGCCGAAATACCATTGAGACGCAAAGCATCGACTTGGTCTTTCATAAGAGCGATCAGGGGCGAAATAACTACCGTCAATCCAGCAAAAATAAGCGCCGGAATTTGATAACACAAAGATTTGCCACCACCGGTAGGCATCAGCACAAACGCATCGCGTTTCTGCAAAATAGTATTTATAATTTCTTCTTGATTAAATCGAAACGATTCATAACCAAATTTCGTTTTCAAGATTTGTGCGGGAGTTTGTGATTTCATTTCAATTTTTTCTTTCCTTTAATAAGAGGACATCAATTTCAACTGTCGACAAATTGTCGATAGTTCAATTTTTTCTTCATTCTCTACACGAATTTTCATCTTATACCAATAATCATTAGCGTCTAAGCTGTCTGTTAAAACACCAACAACATCCACAATCGAAAACCACCATTCCTTCTCAAATAACGTCTTCCTAACTTGTTTGCCCTTAAACAAAGCTATTTTTGTCTCCTCCATATATTTTAATAAATTAAAAAATACCTATATATAATATAACAAAATGACCCTGCTGTATAGGGTCATTTTTACTACTAGATATTGAAAAATTATTTTATAATATAATTCCACCCTGGTTGCCACGCTTTTATTTTTCTCCAATCTTCATCAATCGCTTGTTGCCATGTTTTGTCACCCAATATTACGTCCAAAGCCAACTGTGGTGCTTGATGAGCTACAATAGCTATATGCCCACCATCATTATTTTCCTTTAAAAAATTAACAAACTCTCTCATTCTATTCTCAACGTCTTTGTAACTTTCTCCACTAGGAAATGGTTGATCAATATACTTTTTTAATTCATCTTTAAATTCTTTTCCTAATGTTAAATCACCATAATTCACTTCTCGTAAACGTTCATCTTGTATAATTTGGTATTTATTCCCAAAAGCCAATTCCGCTGAATCTATTGCCCTTTTCAAATCCGAACAAAAAACAGCGTCAAATTTATTTTCTTTTAATAAACTCGGCAGTTTATTGGATTGTTCAATTCCTAATTCAGATAGTTTGCCTTGCTCCCAACCAGTTGCCAAACCTTTTTCATTATCGATAGTTGTTCCATGAACAAAATATGTTACTTTAATGCTCATATTAATTTTCTTCTAATTCCTCTTTTAATAAAGGTACTAATTGTTTACGCATAATTAAATTTGATCGTTTTGCAGCATTTCCGACAAATTCAATACCTAACACTTTTTCTAGCAAAGTTTTCGAATCTATATCTCCCGTAACAAATATATTGTAAACTTGCTCCAATTCAACAGCGTTTAAAAATATATAATCAAACTTCTTATTATTCTTAATATATTGCAATATATTAACAATTTCTACCACCCTCTTATCAATTAGATCTTGTGCTCCAATCATCTCAATTTGTGCTATTCCAATTTTTTTATCTCCAATATCAAACCAAGCCAGATCACCTTCAATCCTTTCGAATAATTTTTTACCATCCAAATCTGATTTTGCTAAAAATAAATCTCTCCAATAACCTGGATCTAAATCTGCAATTTTATTTAACCATACTGCGGCTTTTTGATCCCGATCAGTCGACACACTGCCTTTAAAATTAGAAGTGCTTGAGATAATTGCTGACAACAACAAAATTGCAGATTCCTTAGAAATTTCAACATTATCTTGCATAAATTTTTCCGCCACCAAAGTAGCCGCCGCTCCGACCAACTCAATTTGCGCCTTTGCATTCGGAAATTTATGAGCTTCGTGAATCTTTCGATGATCAATTATTTCAACCACTTTTTCTGGCTCAACTTTTCCATTCAACCCGTTTAAATCGCTACAGTCCACCAAAATAATTTTATCAAAATCATCCCCACCAAAAATTGAATTTGGATATTTAATATTAAACCTATCCAAAACATACTTTGCTTCATCATGTGGAATACCAATAACACCCGCCAATGCTCCCACACCAGTTTTATTTAAATATTCAGAATATGCGACAACACCGGCTGTCCCATCTAAATCAGGATCTACATAGCACGTTACCAAAATTGGTTTCATATTTTTTTAGGTATAATAGACAAAATTTCCTCGACGACAAAATCAATATTTCTATTTACATCAATAACATTCCCATAATCAAACCGAGACACCATATTATGTACGGCTTCAGCCGCTTCTTTGCCATACACTTTATCCCGCTTACTATCGCGATCGATACAAACATCCAGTGGAGCTTTTAATGTAAAAACATAATGATCATACGGCAACGTCTGAATCAACTGTTCGATTTCTTCTTTAAAATAAAAACAAGAATCAAAGATAACAATCTGCTCGCGTTCCAAAGCTCCTTGCGCTATCGGTAGTACTATTTCTTGAGCTTTGATATAACTAGAAAGTGGAATACTTTCTTGATTTGGATCAGCTGGATCTAGCTGATACTGTTCCAAAATTTTATCAATTGAAATATATTCGGCATGTAAAATCTCAGCCAACTTTTTGGAGATGGCAGATTTTCCTACTCCCAATGGTCCGCGAATAATAATAAAATAACTCATATTTTTTCAGTCTTAATTGTATGCTTTTTTGGTCTTGCAGTCAATTATATTTTTTAATAAAACAAAAGACCACCTATCATCCAAAATAAGAATACTATTTCTAATTTTGGATGAGTGTAGGTGGTCCAATGTGTCTGACTTCCCTGCTCATCGCATTTCTGCAGTTCACGTCTCATAGAGACGGAGGGGTGTTGTTATACACCTCTCAACCCGGCCATAGACGAAGGCAGGGTGATTTGTGGAGGGTCTACAGGGTGTGATGAGGAGTCCACACCTTCGTCGGCTCCAGTTCGCCCTCCTCGACCATCTCGCTTTGGTATTCAAGCAAGAGATTGACTGAGGTCTGGATCCGGAAGCTGATGGACACCGGTAGCTCGTTCCCTATCACCTGGATCCGCAGAGCTTCGAGTGCCCGCAGCACCCCGGGCAGGTGCTCCGGCAAGCACGTCGTGTTGTCGACGTGCTTGAGGAGTGTCTCCATGTCCCGAAGAAAGGCGACATTTGGGCTTGCCAGGAAGCTGGAGAGTGCTTCGTTGAGCCCGTTGACGACGGTCTCATGGTACGGTCCACGCAATGAACACATGAGTGCCTCCTTCCTTGCGGAAGATCCGCGAAGTCTCATTGTTGAAAGCCTATGATAAATAAATATATTTGTCAATAAAAAAACATCCCGACATAATCGAGATGTTTTTGGAATATGAGCAAGTCGCTCATATAAGCGTGACCCAGCGGAGAGAGAGGGAGTCGAACCCTCGATACCTTGCGGTATACCGCCTTTCCAAGGCGGCGCACTCGGCCACTATGCGACCTCTCCGAGATTTTTTCGTCGTTGAATACTATCAAAAACCAACCAAAAAGTCAATCCGATAAATATCGCCAGCATTCCCCATTGAGCTGGGGTCAACATCAGATATCTCACATCCGCTTGTGTCACATCCGTAGCACGCAAAAAATCCAACCAAAAACGCACAAAAGCGTAAACCATAAAAGACAATTGAACCACTAATCCCCAACGCGCTTTTACTAATTTTTTAAACAATAGCGCAAACACAATAAAAATAAACCAACCTAATAATGAATCAAACAAACCCAAATCAAAACGCGCACCACTGGGAAAATTTACAGCCAAAAAAGAATTGGATAACATCCCCGGATGATCATGAATAATAAAACAACCAATCCTCCCAATCGCCCACCCCAACCACAAACTCAAAGACATAACATCAAAATAAGGCCATAGTTCTTTTAGTGTAAACTTTTTATATTTTGCAAAAATATAAATTGCAAAAGCCGCTCCCACAAACCCACCTAGCGAAGATGCTCCACCTTGCCAAAAATAAATTATCTCAGACGGGTGCAATAAATAATATTCTGGTGCATAGAATACGACATGAAATATTCTAGCCATAATCAAACCGCCCACAATGCTCCACACTCCCAAATCCAAAACAACCTGCTCCGCCAAAAAATATTTGCGCGAAAGTTTATAAGCCAAAATCAAACCAGATAAAATTCCCAGTGACACAAACAACCCCCACACCTGGATAGTGAGTGGACCGAATGCTATGGCGTTGGCCTGAAAATAAGGAATCATTTTATTTGATATATTTAATAACATCATCCGCGCGATCTACTACCTTTACCAAATCTTGATCAGTCAAACCAATTGTCTTGAAATCATGATACAAAATATGGAAATATTCCAATAATGGTTTCCAGAAATCACTACCCACCAAAATAATTGGTACAGGTGCAATTTTTTTTGTTTCTTGTAAAGTCAATAATTCAAACAACTGGTGTAAAGTGCCAAATCCACCTGGAAAAAATACAAAAGCTTTGGATGGAGATGTGATAATCAACTTACGCACAAATGGAAAGAAAAATCCAGCAGATTTGGTAATATAGTTATTTACACGCTCCCCTTTTTCCCAGCGCATATTAATACCAATACTTTCACCATTAGCTTCAAACGCTCCCTTATTGGCGGCCTCCATAATTCCTGGGCCACCACCGGTAATAGTAGTAAAACCGTTTTGAGCTAACAATTTTCCAACTTCATAGGCCACGTTATAATATGAAGAACCTGGCAAAATACTTTTTGTTCCAAAAACAGTAACGTCATTTTTTAATGTTGTTAAAAATTCAAACCCATCTACCAATTCAGCCATTATACGAAACACGCGCCAATCTGGACCGCCTTGACAATAGACGTTATTATCTGAAACTGAGCATTCATTTGGGAAATCTTCTACATTTTTTATATATTCAAAAGCTTCTTGCGCGGTATCCACCACGTGCCAACCATCAATAATATCCTCTGGAATAGAATGAGCGATACCACTAGAACTTTGACGTAAAAATTTTAGCAACGGTTCCCAAAATTCTTTGCCAACTAAAATAATTGGCACTTTTTGCATGAAGCCAAGTTCCATAAAATCTACCACTTCAAAAAATTCATCCATTGTACCAAAGCCACCAGGGAAAAACACAAAAGCATCCGCTGGCGAAGTCAACATTACTTTACGAGTGAAAAAATAGAAAAAACCAACTGACTCTTTGACATACGGATTCATGCGCTGTTCAAATGGTAGTTGGATATTGATACCCACTGTAGTACCACCTGCTTCAAACGCACCTTTGTTGGCGGCTTCCATTATACCTGGGCCGCCACCGGTAATAGTAGTAAAACCATTTTTACCAAGTAACCAACCCAATTCCTCAGCAACTTTATAATAATGTCCATTTTTTGGTAAGCGAGCAGAGCCCAAAATAGTTACCTCTTTTTTAAATTTATTTAAAAATTGATAACCGTCAATAAACTCACTGATAATTCTAAAAATTCTCCAGCTGTCTCTAAAATTTACCGCCTCACCAGTGGTAGTAAAATTTTGAGGAGGTAGAGTTCTGACAGTTGGAGCATTAGCCGATTCTGAAACTTGTGGCAAATTTATTTCTGGTAATTTTTTGGGCATAAAATAAAATTTATCTTTTTATATAATTAGCAACGCGCATAATTAAACCCTCATTTAAACGTGACCCCATAATTTGCAGGCCTACTGGTAAACCAGATTTTGTTTCTCCAGCTGGGACTGAAATCGCCGGTATACCAGCACTAGCCGCCGGACTTACCAAAATATCTGCCAAATACAATTGAATCGGATCTGAAGATTTTTCACCTAAACCAAATGATGGAAATGGTGACGTCGGTGTTATCAACACATCCACGTCACTAAAAACTCGATCAAAATCAAGACGAATCAATGTACGTACTTGCTGAGCTTTTTTATAATACGCATCATAATAGCCAGCCGACAAAGCATAGGTACCAATCAAAATACGACGTTTTACTTCTTCAGGAAAACCTTGGGCACGACTATTTGAATATAGATCCAATAGATCTTTGCCTTCTGCACGCACACCATAGCGCACACCGTCCAAACGACCTAGATTCGAACTTACCTCACTCGGTACCAAAACATAATAAACTGCAATAGCATATTTGGTCAGTGGCAAACTAACGTTTATAATTTCTGCCCCCTGTTTTTCCAAATTTTTTATTTGATTTTCAATAATTTTTCGAACTTCTTTGTCCATGCCATCTACCTCAAAATATTCTTTTGGTACACCCACACGCAAACCTTCTAAATCTTTTTTTATTTCAACATTATAATCTGGTACAACTTCCGACACAGTGGTAGCATCTAGCGAATCTTTACCAGCAATTACTTGCATTACTATAGCCATATCAGCAACAGTCTTGGTGATAGGCCCTACTGTATCAAAAGATGAAGCCATTGGCATAATACCAAAACGTGAATTGCGACCATAGCTTGGACGCATACCAACCACTCCACAAAAACTAGCCGGCTGACGAATAGAACCACCGGTATCTTCGGCAATCGCAAACAAACACATATTGTCCGCCACCGCCGCCGCTGAACCACCCGAAGATCCACCTGCCACTTTTTTCAAATCACGCGGATTTTTTACCGGCCCATACATGCTATTTTCGTTACTAGCACCATGTCCAAAAGCATCACAATTATTTTTGCCTAATAAGATTCCACCCTGAGTGCGAATTTTTTCTATTACAGTCGCATTGAACGGCGGAACATAATTATCCAAAATTTTGGCCGCACCTGTTGAACGAACTCCAGCTGTACAAATTGCATCTTTCACTGCAAACGGAATGCCAGTTAGTGGTAACGCCTTGCCCTGTACAAGCCTTTTGTCAGCTATTGCCGCTTCCATTAAGGCTAACTCTTCGCAGACAGTAATAAAAGCATTCAGCTCTTTATTTCTTTCTTTTATTCTATTCAAACAAGCCTGAGTTAATTCTACCGCAGTAAATTTTTTACTGCGTAAACCAGCCTGAGCCTCTGAGATTGTAAGTTCGTTTAATTTCATAAGTTTAAATCACATCTTCACTATCACCAAATACTGCCGGCACTTTTAATAAGTTTGCACTAATCAACGGCATTTGTGCAAGTAGTTCTTTTTTATATGGACAAATTTTTGTTACGTCTTCACGCGTTACATCTTCTAACCCCGTCACCTGAGCGGTCGGTTCAACTCCCTGCGTATCCACCTCATTTAAAGTATTAACAAAATTCAATACTGTAGAAATAGTATCGGCATGACGTTTTTCTTCAGCCGGTGTTAGTTTGATACGGGCTAATTTGGCAATTTTCCGAACCTCTTCAATAGATAGTGACATAATTGTGGTTAAAATTATGGCTGTATTATACAAAAAAATCCAAAGATTGGCAAATTCAAAATACTCTATTAACAACTGTGGAAAAAATCCGTTGACTCACAAAATCGAATCACGTATAATTCAATGATTAAATGAGGGGTGTAATATATTAAAAATCGGTCATATGGAAATAATTACAAACTCTCAGGAAGAAACGTATGAATTTGGAAAGGAATTAGCCGGACAATTTAGAGGTGGCGATATTTTACTTCTAAATGGAGAATTGGGCACGGGAAAAACTACACTCATGAAAGGTTTAGCCGATGGTCTCGGTGTCAAGGTTGAAGTTTCTAGCCCTACTTTTACTTTAATGAATCATTACCCTACCAAAAATCATTCGGTTAAAAATTTGGTTCATATCGATACCTACCGTTTAAAAGATGAACATGAACTAAAAGATATCGGCATCGAGGATTATCTGTGTGAACCAGAATCGCTCTGTGTGATTGAATGGCCAGAAAAATTATCTGGGTTACTTAAAAACAAAAAAACTTTCACTATTACCATTGAACACCTAGGAGAAAATAAAAGAAAAATTATGATGATTTAGGTCGATCACGCAGGGAATATTCACAACCGCAATAATTTTGACGATATATCCCCTTATCTGCCACCAATTTTCTACCACGCTCTTGCCTTCCAGCCCTTTTCCAATCTTCATCGTAAAATTTAATTTTGTATATTTTTGCAAACTCATGGCCGATAGGATGAATCACTTCGGCTTTTTTATTTCTACCACTAGTGAGACTGGAGCCATAATATTGAAAACCATTTTTTCCAGCATATTCCGCGGCTTTGGCCAAACGAAAACGAAAACACAAAGCACATCTGGTCCCGCCTTCTTCTTCCATTTCGAGTCCAACCGCAATCTTTTCATGCCATTGTGTAGCGTCATAGTCCATGTCAATCATCGGCACATTCCATTCCTGACAAACTTTTATCACTTCGTCTTTACGCCTTTGATATTCTTCGATAGGGAAAATATTGGGATTATAAAAAAAGACAGTCAAATCAAATTTTTCTTTTAGTTCTTCGATTACCGCAATACTACACGGCGCACAACAAGTGTGTAACAAAAATTTCTCCATAAAAATTATAATTCCTTTTCAAATAAATTTCTTTTATAACAAACATCTAACAAAACCAAATAGTAGCCAGGGCTTTTTTGCCAATCAGATTTGGCAGAGTTATTAATCATTTCAACAATTTGACGATCAGAATATCCGCCACAAAGTTGTTGATACGCCTCAGTAGTTTTTTTACCAACCAACGGTCCACTGCTAGCCAATAATGCTTCTAGAAAACCTCTCAAGTCAACAGTCTTCACTAAGTCTAGTTTAACTTTTTCGACTCTTTTTGATTCTCGTTTTTGACCTTCAAATTTGTTTGGAAACCTAATTATTTCGCCCATATATATTATTTCTTAAAATATTTTTTACCTTTTAATTCTTTTGGTAAATAATCTTGTACTACTGGGCCTTTGAAATCTGGATTATATTTATAGTCTTTTCCATAACCAATATTTTTCATAAATTTTGTTGGTGCATTGCGTAGATGTAATGGTACCCCCAAATTTGAAGTATTCTTTGCATCTTCAGCTGCTTCTTGATAAGCAGTATATAGTAAATTAGATTTGGCTGACTTGGCACAATAGACTACAGCCTGTGCCAAATGCACGGTACACTCTGGATAACCAATCTTGTGACAGGCGTCATAAGCCGCATTAGCTTGAATAAGTGCTTCACTATTTGCCATACCAATATCCTCACTGGCAAAACGCAAAACGCGTCTAGCTACATATAATGGATCGGCTCCACCTTCAAGCATGCGCGCCAACCAATAAATCGCCGCATCTGGATCACTACCTCGCATCGATTTATGCAAAGCAGAAATAAGATTATAAAATTCTTCGCCGCGTTTGTCAAAAATCAAGTGGGTTTTTTGTAAAGCCTCTTTTATGTCCTCTTTAGAAATTTTTATTTCAGTTTCAACACTATTGCCCGCCTTGGCATTTACCGCCAGTTCCAGCCCATTGAGAGCTGTTCGTGCATCCCCACCACACAAATCTGCTAATAAACTTATTTCATTTATACCAATTTTAATTTTAAATTTTCCTAATCCTCTTTCTTTATCCTTGATTGCCTGTTTGATTATTTTTACAATATCTTCATTTTCCAAAGATTTTAAAATAAAAACTCGCGAACGAGATAATAGCGCACCGATAATTTCAAAAGAAGGATTTTCCGTGGTCGCGCCAATGAGGGTTATCAGACCTTTTTCTACATAAGGCAACAATGCATCCTGTTGAGCTTTATTCCAACGATGAATTTCATCAATAAACAACACTGTGCGTTTGTTTTCCAATCGCAAATGATGTTGGGCGTCGTCCACTGCTTTGCGTAATTCATCTTTCCCACTCATCACAGCGGAAATATTTATAAATCGCGCTTTGGTTTGATTGGCAACTATTTGCGCTAAAGTAGTTTTACCAACTCCCGGAGGTCCCCAAAAAATAAGTGAAGATAATTGATCACTTTCAATAAGACGGCGCAACAATTTACCTTTGCCGACAATTTCTTCTTGTCCAAAAAATTCATCAAAATTGCGCGATCTCATGCGGTCCGATAATGGTGTATAGTTTATCATATCCAACCTCCAAATTGCTTTCCGAGCCAATCTTTTATTTTACCTTTTAACCCGAAATGCAAATAATTTTTATCATTTAAAACAAAAGCGCTAGCTCGCAAATCAGCAAACATATCGTCCAAATCTTTTACCATAGCACTATCACGAAACAAAATACCTGACTCTTCGTTATTAAAAAAACTGCGTTGCGTAAAATTTACGCTACCAACAAATCCAATTTCACCATCGCAAGTCATCGCTTTGCCATGATTCATTTTGGGAGAAAAAAAGACATTCATTCCATATTTGTGAGCCATTTTGGAATAAAATCCGCCAACCAATTCTATAAATTTATGGTCAGGACGCAGTGGTAAAAAAAGATCAATTTTCACTCCTCTTTTTTTTGCCAACGAAACTAATTCAAAAAATCTTTTATCTGGAACAAAATATGGCGTAAGTAAATTAAAATTTAGTTTTGCTTTGGAAAGTGTAGTCAAAAATATTCTTTTAGCGCGCGAATAACGATTAGTTAAAGGCGACTGTAAAATATATTTTAAATGACCTTTAATTTCATTCCATTCTTTTTTAAAATGAAAATATAAAAGATGACGAACTTTTTTCCTTTCACCACCGCCTCGTATATACGACCGTGCAAATCCTCTTAACAATGGAGAAACTTCCATACCTGTGATACGAACATGTAAATCATCCCAACTACAATAACTTTCCGCTACATTCACTCCTCCAATAAAAACTGCTTCTTTATCTATTACTAAAACTTTGCGATGATTTCTCTGCCATAATGATCTCGCCCAACCGCTTGCCGACCAGCGAGGTCCAAATGAATTGTAAAAAACGATATCCACCCCAGCCGTGCGCAAACGGTTTAAACTCGGTTGCGATATCTCATAACTCCCTATAGCGTCAATAATAATTTTTATCTCCAAGCCAGCCAAAGCTCGTTCACACAAAGCGTCCACAAACGGTTTGCCCGTCTTATCGTCAATCAAGGAATAAATCTCCCAATAAATTGATTTTTGCGCGCCCAAAATCGCCTCTTGCATTGCTCGTAGAGCAGAGACGGTATCACGATAAAATTTATAACTAAAATCACTAGGCATAAATACTACTATACTTTATACCGTATTGAGCAAAAAATCAACTAAAATAAAATCCCGCAGTCGCGGGATTTTATTTGAAGAATCTAGGTTTTTTTGAATTTCACGGTAAACAACGGTTCATAATTATTATTATATTCATCAGTAACAGCCACTGTCTCCCCCTTCAATAATTTCGCGAACGCGGCGTCCGATAGCATGGTATTATCCGATTCAATATCCACCGCATAATCTTCTAATTTCTGGAACTCACCGGAAAAATCCTGCTGAACCGATACCTCAATTTGTTTTTTCTTAGCTTTTAATTCTTTTAATTTATCTTCTATATCTTTATATTCCTGAGAAGAATTCAAGGCATCGCGATAAGCACTTTTTATATCTTTTTGTTTCTTTTTCGTTTCCTGTATCCTATTGAATAACTCTTGAAGGTCGGCCATAATTTTTTATTTAAAAATAACTACATCATTTTAACATAAAAACTATTAAAAGTATAGATGTTAATAAATAACAAAAACCCGCTATGATGAGCGGGCTTTTGTCTGAATTATACTAACAAATTAAAATTTAAACACATCAGCAAATTTTCCAACCAATGGTAATGGTTCTTGTTTGCCATTTACCGCGTTAATAACTCCTAAAATAAATAACACGAGAGCGCCCAAACTCAAAATCCAGCTAAATGTCAACCACAGATAAAATGGCACTACCCAACTAAGCAAATTAATTAAAACTACAAGTAAAAATAACACCAAACCCTGTTTGACATGATATTTTACAAACGGATCTTTTTGGGCATCACCAGTCAAAAGCGGTACAAAAAATATTATATACGCGATAACTGCCATCGCGGTATTTTTTTTACCACTGATTGGCGAAATAATATCTACCATACAAAATAAATTAAATAAATTATTAATTAGTTTTCATAATAAGCATTCCCACCTCCTGTTCGCCTATTTCAAAACTAATAGTATAAATAAAATTATTTGCTCCAGACATTACTCCTGCACTTTTATCTTCAATGCCACTTTGCATAATTGGCAATCCCTTGTCAGTCAATACTTTACCAAGCGCGGCCAAATCAGCAGCAGTCGTAGGACGAGCAATTGTAAAACTAACCATTCCAGAACCGGCACCATATAAACCACTGGAAATAGTAGTCAATTTTGCTTTACCAAACGCCTTTTCTATAATATCTTTGCCCACATCTGCCAATGCTTTGGAGTTAGCATCATAAGTCGGCATTTCTTCAACCGCATCATATTTATCTTCTGGAGTTTTTGCGGCTTCTTTTATTTCATTATTTTTCTGTTGCAACTCTTCTTTCGCCATTTCTTTGGCTATTTCTTTGGCGATTTGCTCCTGAGTAATTCCACCGCCAATACCACCAGCAAAATTACCAAGCAAACCTGTGTTCACTCCTCCACCATACAGGCCTTTCAAATATTGGTTAACCAACCGTTGTTGACGCCAACGATTGATGCCATAATATGCACCAGCCACAACTATCACCGCCAATACCACGATGACAATTGTTTTTGTCTTTTTGTCCATACACATTTTGTTATCCCGAATAATATTTCGGGGTTAATTATTATTTCAATTCTACTTTAAATCCAAAACTATTTTCTGCTAATAGTTCTTTGGACGTCCAATCATAAGCTCTAATCCTAATTGCATATTCACCCGCAATTAATTTGGTTGAGATGGCTTGTGTGAAAGTTGTGCTGTCTTTTTCTCCAACTTTCATTACCCATTTGCCAGTTTTTGTTTCCAATACCTTACTGTTAGAATCCACCAATTCGCGAACCATTTTTGCCGTATGCTTTTTATCAGTATTGTTGGTATAGGAATATTTTAATTTTAAACTATTAGGTACAAGAACATTTGTTTTGACTTTACCCCACGCTGTTTTATCAAAAGCAATGTCTGTCTCCACCGGCATTTCACCAACCAAAGAAAAATATTTCTTTTTCAACTTTTCCGCTTGAATCTTGAAACTATTTTCTGCTAACAATTTATTGGTTTTAGCATTAAATATTTTAATCTTAATGGCGTATTCACCTGCTACCAAATTCCTAGGAATGGCTTCATTAACCTTACTTGTAAATATACCACCAACTTTGAGTGTCTTGTTGGCACTTGCCGTCTTTATTATTTTATTCTTACTATTTATCAATTGTCTAGTTACTCTTACTAATAATGGTTTTGTTGTCTCATTTTTATATGAATAGTTAAATTTAAGAGCAGAACCAGGTTGATAAGAAGCAATTGTTGGAGGAGTAACTATCACTTTGGAATCAGGATTGGACACTATTACAGTTGGAATCACAACTGGAATCTCAAATACCGGAACAATGACCAGCGGAGTTACTACTAGAGGAAAAATAACAGCAGGAGGAACAATTACATACCCAGATAACAATTCAATAGAATCAGATATTACCGCGGAAATATTGCCGGCCGTATCTTTAAATTTAACATATACCGTTTTCGTTCCAGTAATAGTTGCCAATGTCCATGGTTTTGTTGTTGCATATATTTCCCATGTGCTACTGGTAAAAATACTATCATTACTAATCATCATATAACCAGCATCAATAGCACCAAGAGTCAAGGTTACAGAAATATTCGCGGTAGAAGTCGCACCGCCAGCAATCACTATTGAAGTATTCGTTGGAGGCGTGGTGTCTGTAGCGCTACCACCGCCACCGCTGGATTGATTGGCTGTACAAGTAGCACCTGAGCCAGAACCAGACAAAGTATAACCACTAGAACAAGTGGCCGCACCGCAAGTCGGATAAGCATTGTAAGTGGCCGCACCAGTAAGTGTAGAACAACTACCAGCATCAGTAGTAGCATTGGCTCTGCCAGAATTCCAACCTTCACCATTTGTATTATAACCAGCTACTTTATAATACCAAGTAGCAGCATCATCCAAACTAGAATGAGCATAAGATGTCGCAGTGGTAGTGGCAATTAATGTACTAGTTGCAAAATCAGTCAATGCAGTAGTAGACGCATAAATAATATAATAATCAGCTGACACAGGTGCAGAAGCTGTCCAACTCAAATCAATTTCAGCAGTGGATGATGCTGTAGCTGTCAAGCCAGTTGGCGCAGTTGGAACATTTGGCAATATCGGACCATAATCAGTAAAGTGATTTATGGAAGCCGATATTTTATTATTTACTGTATCCACAGTAGATGCCACTGTCTCCCATTGTCCAGTAGTTTCGTCAAAATAACCCAATTGCAAATTGGTTTCACTAAAACCAGTTGGCAAATCGGATTCATTATATGTGATACTTAGGGAAGCATTATTATTTAATGTTGTAATTGATTGTCCCGTATTATCAGAAGCAGTGATTCTTTGCACTGAATTTGCCAAGGCAGTCGCATTTGGAGCGGTGCGTGGAGTGGTCGTGACCACCGATAAACTAACAGTGCCACTTCCTGTACCCAAAGCATTGGCGGGAATATCTAAATTCATATCACCTTTAGCCATTTGTCCACCAGTTGTCGGGGTAAATCCTTGCATTTCCGGTGCATTTGCAGTACATCCAGAAATAGCTACTAACGTGGTAGTCACTGCCGTATTAATGGCCTTGGAAACACCGGTGGAGCGTTGATAACAAGGTGCCTCTGCAAAAACAATCCAATTTCCAGAATCAACATTCAGAGAAAAACTACCATTCCCATCAGTCGGACCACCAGTCCAAACATCCATCTCTCCAGCACCAACAACTTTTTTTGCTGATACCCAAGCGTTAGCAATGGCTGCGCTACTAGAATTTATTACAGATCCACTAATTGTACCGCCAGCAACAAACAAATCAAAATCCACAACAATATTACTTGTTACTGTAGAAGTATTTATATCATTAGCAATATATCCCAAAATTTTAACACCCATGCGGAAAGAACTATTTTGTGGAACTTTGAAAGAATAATTACCGTCGCTGTCTGTTTGTGTAGAGAAATTTCCTGGTCCACCACCTGTTTTTGCCGCCCACACCGTAGCGTTGGCAATGCCAGTACTACTACTAGCCACAGTACCACTAATTATCACCAATGGTGCAATTGCATTAGCATCAATAGTGACATTGGTAGTTCCACCAGCTGTTATAACTTGAGTAGATGCTCCCAATTCACCTGTAACCGGCGACCCAACATGAAATTCATACGAGCCAGCTGGAAAAGTGAGATTTGCGATTTTACTTGTTCCGCTGGTTGTCCATGAATCCGTACCATTTCCTTTGCCAGTAACTGAGGAAAATGCTCCGGCAAACAATGGACTAATGGTGGAAGCGTTTTGAATAGTAATATGTAAAGTTCCTTGACCTTGCAACGGAACATTCAAAGTGGTCGCAACACCTCCAGTAACTGTTTTGCTACTGGCCGCTTGAAAACCTCCTGTGTCAGATGACCAACCACCAATTTCATAAGTTCCAGCTGGTAAATATAAACTATAATTACCATTGGAATCGGTTTCTGTACCATTTCCTCCACTGGTACTACCAATACCACGGGCACCAATTTTTATTCCACTCAATGGAGTGTCGCCTATCACATCGTAAGCACCATCATCATCGGCATCAGTGTACACTCGTCCAGAGATCGTACCTAGATTTGCTGTAATAACTTCAAAATTGGCCGCTACACCGCCGTTCCCCGGCACTGTTACTGTTTGAGCTGTTAATTTACCTAAACCAGGGGCAAAACCTTCTACCACATAAATTCCAGGAGCTACATAAATAGTTGTTGTACCAGTTGATCCAGTCATACCCTGCCCAAAACCATTTCCATGCGCAAACACCGGCGCACCATTTATTTTGTTCCCAACACTATCCTCTACAAGCACAGAAATAAAAGTAGTCGGCTGACTAACAAAAATATTTTTTGTAGTTGTTACATCGGCAATTGCCACTGAATATTCTTGTGGCATACCAAATCCAGGTAGACTTACTTGTACGGTAATTGATCCAACAGGTACTTTAAAAGTTTTAGTACCATTTCCACAAGTCATATCCTGCGAACCCATAAACATCCCGCCACCATTTCTTTTAACACCAATACATGCATTTTCTACTATAGAATCTGTACCAGCTTTTTTTACATTAACAATTAAATTTTTATCCGCTTTTACATAGGCATACGGACCCAGGTTGGTGTGCCCAGCAGAGGCAACATAAACAGACGGAATTGTTGGCGGCCAATATTTACTACCATCAGCATCAGTAATATTGGCTGAATTTCCCATTTCTCCCCCCATCACTGTAAAATTCCAATTTTGATCACTCTTTAAATTCAAACACGCCCAACCTGTACCTGTTGAAGTAAATCCTGGATTACCAGTACAATTTGAATTCGCATATATCGGAGAAAAAGACATAAAATCAGAACTATATGCTTGCATAAAGGCGACCTCTCCACTCACACCACCAGTCACCTGTAAAGTAGTCGAAGCATTTGGCACTCCAAAAACAATGCTCGTGGTCACTGTCACCCCACCAATTGCAGGCACAGATTTTTGCGCAGGCATCAAGAAATCTTCATAAAAAGTACTGTCACCTTTGTTGTTCGGCTCTGCATTTACAATATAATTACAATCCAAAATATTATTATATGAAGCATAAGAATGATCGGTTGAAGTCGCTAATTTTTTCTGTCCCACAAAAAATCCTTTATCTGGACAGCTAACACCGACTTTCATACTAGCCACTTCACTATCAGACAATCTAACATCACCGCTACCACTTTGTTTATATACTAAAATATTAATGTTGTTAGTTCCCCCAATATGGAGAGCTCGTGTAGGTGGAGGACCGTCGTTTGTACCAAAATCGCCCGATTCCTCTCCAAATGGCGAACCGTCCACTACACCATCATTATTCTTAGCAGTATAAACTGTAAACTTGCTTTCCGGACCGCCCATTTCTCCACCATAAACACCAGCGGTTGCCGGATTTGTAACTCCATAAATTTTAATTGTGATAACTGTCCCAGAATCAGTAGGACTGTCAGCAGTTATCATAGTCACTCTAACATTACCAAAGCTACCAACCGTAGAAGTGGTAAAAGAGGCAATAGTAGTGGTATTGACTGCACTAATTCTTTCTGATGTACTGACCGAAATATTATTTAACAAATTATTGTAAGCAAGCGGAAAATTCATTATTATTTTCCCTCCAGTCGGAATACTACTAGTAGGTGTAAAAGTATATGTATATGTAACATTGGAGGCACTGGTAGTAAAAGCGCTAGCCGTGATATTGCTATTTTGATTTACAATTATATTTCCACCAGATCGAACCACGGCTACATTTGTATTGGAAGTAAATTTATTCCCACCAACAAAATCTGCCGTTGGACTCTCCCCTGGTAAAGTTCCACCAGTAACATTCCATGTCAAACGAGCGGCTTCCAAATCTGTACGCTGAGCCACTGGATTGGTAATACCATCAAAAGTACATGAAAAAGCCGTACCATTCGGCGTAGTAGTATTAACAAAACCATAAATAAATGGCCGAGCAGATGGACCTTCACCGTAAGTAGCGCTTAACACGCCTTCCGTGGCGGGAGCGGCACCGCCCAAATTAAATGTAGTGGCTGAGGCACTCATTTCTATTTGCACTGCATCCAAAATCATCTCCATATCATATATGGTATCAGAACCACCCATCGCCACCAAAACAGTCACCGTTCCACTATATGTAGAAGTGGCAGGTGAGGTGGTAGAAAAGCTAATGCGCTGAAATTCAGAACCAGCCAAATCAACATTATATGAAAATGGTGTACTAGAAACATTTAAACTTTCCATTACCACACATGCCCAATCACCGATGGCAAAATTATAAAAATAACCTTCTCCTCCGGCACACCCGCTGCTGATAGAACCCTGCAAAAACAATCGCGCTGTAGTTGTGGTTCCAGCTGTTCCTTTTGTCCAATAACTAACAGAAAAGAGAGAACTGGTAGCAACTGATGCGCTTTGAAAAACTTTCGCTATATTTGTACTCGTAGCATTCATCACTATTGCTTTACTGCCATATTTTGCCGAAGTAGTCACAGAAACCTGGCTCCACGTGTCAGATGGTGGCCCACCCACCGAATATGACCAACTGGAAGTATTATTTTCAAAAGAAGGATTGGACAATCGATTGGATAAAAGTTGCCCTCCCAAACTGCTATATAGCGTTATACCTGTACTGGTAACAATAGTAGGATTGGAAATTGAGAATGGGACGCTATTGTTTACAAATGGAAACATAAAGCGAACCGTATCAGTAGCTACAATATCAGCAGTAGTCGTGACAGTAAATTGCCAACGCGCATTCGTGGCACCAATCAAGTTATCATATGACGAAGTAACCGGTGCTACCGTCAAATTGATAGCATTAGCCGCTTGCCCGAATGAAAAAACTCCGATACTAATACCCACCAGTAATATGGGTAATAGCAAAAATGATAAAACTTTTCTTTGCATATTAATATTTAAATTAATGAAATTAATAAAAAATAAAAGAAACCAAAAATTTATCTTGGCTTCCTAAGAAAATTATATTTAAAAAAATTGTTGAAATGAAATTTAACATGATCCTTTTAATAAGGGCACGGGTCAGCATGTATTATAACACTTTTTATACTTTAAATCCAAAATAGTAGCAGTGCATAACTTTTGGAAGCAACTACATTTAATTTAATAAGTCACATCCAAAGACGCATTATTAAGATTGTTCACCGTAAAAGTTAAATTCAAGAAATATCCAACTTTATATATTGTCAACTGATACTGTCCTTCGTCTTGGGTTTTATATCCCAAACCCACTAAATAATTTTTTACTGCTGTCATATCTTCTGTGGTAATAACCCGACCAAAAACATAACTAAGCATTGATCCACCCATGTTGTCGTTTAATTTAACTTGGTTGTTATAAAGTTGATTCAAAATCGGCAAAAGTTCATTGTTGAGAGTGCGACTTCTATCGTTGATTGGCTCAACTGGAACTGCTTTTTCATAATTAATTTGCGGCCAAGTTCTAGGCGCGGTTGAATTAATGATAGAATTTAATAAAGGAGCATTGTTGGCATTCACTATAGGCGCAGTAGGAGACGGGGTGCTGAGAGATTTATTAAAAGGTGCGTAAATAGTAGTTTTTGTTTTACTATAAAGTGAAAATTCCGGTTTTCGCGCTGTTAATTTAATTTTAAAAGGATCTACTTTTACAACTATATTATTCGTAATAGAATACGGTGTCATCAATTCCGTGACAAACCCACCATTAAAATCTATGATCCAATTTTTGTCATCTTTTACATTTCCACTAGCGTCTAACTTCATCAAAAAACCATCCTTATAATAATTTTTCTCACCAAAGGTAACCGATTTAACTACATTGGTTGAATATTCACCTGCGATGACCGCACCACTATCTGTCGTCGGCTCCAAAACATAATTCGTAACCGCGCGCTGTGGGTTAATTATCTTTGCCCAACTTGTATTTAATTTATCATCCATTTTCATCATAAATACACCCGGACGAAAGGATTCTTGCACAGATGTATATAGTGTCTGCACTTTTTCCCAATCTTGTTCTGTTTGTTCACTATCCTTAATATTTTCTATTTGATTACCTTTGCATTTTTCCTCACTAATTTGATATTTTACACAATATAAATCACGCTGTGTGTTGGCATTGATAATTTGCGTATGATAATCATCCTGCGCCCAAGTAATTGGACCAACAACCATTATTTGATTATCATCCGTCATAGACATGGAAAATTTCAGCATCGGCGAAGTAAATTCATTAAAACCAAAAGTTAATTTTTTTGCCCATTCCATATTGCCGGTAGAATCAAATTTGAATCCTACCATCCAATTTTTTACACCGGCTTTTAAATTAAAACTATCAGACAACATAGATAATCCGGAAAAATTTCCTAAAATTAAATATCCATTATCCCCTGTTTGAACAAGACCGTGAGCCACCATCGCTCCCTGACGCCATTTTTTCCAAACCATTTTATAACTCCCATCCTCTTGAAGAACGGCCATTGCCATATCCAGAGGTATGCCTTCCATGCTTTTCGCCCATTCAAAATTAAAATCTTTATCAAACTTTGCCAAACCCGGATAAGTATCAAAATTATAAGGCGGTTCTTTTTCCGGATTGGTTTCGGTTATATTTCCGGCCAAAGCATATCCACCATCCTGTGTCGCAATAAAATAAGAAGCATTTTCGCGAGCAATAAAATTTTTGATATTTTTTGACCACAAAAGATTTCCATTTTTATCCAATTTCAAAACCTTCAACGAGGCGAAAGGCAGATCCATATATACAGCACTGTCTTCTCCTCTTTTAGAAGGTGCGAGATCAATCATGTTCGCGTGAAACACAAAACCATCTTCGGTTTCCACTAAAGAATTTTTTGCGTCCTCCACTGCCGCGGTAAATGATTTATTCCAAATCATGTTGCCGTTTTTATCTAATCTCGTAAGCAAAATTTTATTTACTTCTCCACCAGAGCTAGATTCCGCAGTCGTGATAAAACCCCAGACCTTGGAAGCCATCAAATAGCCACCATTTTCCAGTTCAATAATTGATTGCACATCTTCGTCACCAAGCCGATTACCAACACCGGCCGCATTGGTACTTTTCAAAAATTTCATCCACAAAACACTGCCTTGTTTATCCAATTTGGCCACAAAACCATCTGGTGGCACCATCATAATATTTGGATCAGTAGTGCCTGAAACAATATATCCACCATCTTTAGTCGGCCAAGTGCCGCTGATTTTTGTTAAAGCCAAAAGACGATATGATTTGAGAAAAGTGGTATTTGGAATATTTATTGTCCCCGCTGGGTTGGCGAACATAATACTATTCGGTTCGGCACTAACAGACAAAATCTGATTACAAAAAAAATAAAATGAACTAAAACTACCAACAAATAAAATACCAATCAAAAAAAATTGCCAACTATTTTTAAAAAATGAACTAATTTTTGACATAGAATTATTAATATTTTTGATATATTATTATTAATTAGCCGATCCACCACTCCAAACACGCGCATTATTATCCCACAAAAAAATTCTTTTCACTGGAATCGTAGCTACCTTAAACTCATGGATTGCAGCAAAATCACCTTCGCTTTCACAAATTATTTCTTGCGTACCGCTTAAAATTATATCCGAGATACCGTCATTGTTTACATCTTTATAATCGCTCGCTAATTTCCCGCCGACAAAAATCTCGCCGCAAGTTCCATATCCGTATTTTTTGTAATTACCCGGCGCCCATCTGGTGTCAGGGTTGAAGTCAACTGCAGGGGACTTAAATAATAAATTTAACTCGTCATCTTTAATTTCATAAATATATAAAAAACCATGACCAATGTGTGTTAATCCATAGATCTCTACCAATGGATTACCAAACTCCTTTAAATCAACAAATTTTGCTGATAAAATAGCCTGCTCACCAAATGGTCCATCCAACGGTTTATCTATTGTAAGCCAATGAATATTTTCTTTAACAAGTCGGCCAACTCCAAATTTCTCCCACCAATCTTTTTCCTGCTCTATTTGCGCCAAAAAATATTTTTTATCCTTGCTGTATGATAATTCAATGCCATCAATTTCTTGATTTTGTTCCTTAATAATTTGATCATTCATCTTCACATCAAACGAATAGGCCTCTCCCTTGCCACAAAATAAAATTATAAGAGCGAGCAAAATTATTGACCATAAACGGACTGCCCCATTTTTTTCTTTTTTAATCCCATTCTTATAAATATTCCAAACACTAACAATGTATTCTTCTTCCGGAGGTCCATATTTTATTACAGCATCTCTCCATGGTATCCAATATCTTTTTTTATCTTTTGTTGATCCTTGGGCTTTGTGATAAAGCCACCTTACACCCCAATTGACGCTATCTTTTGTAGATTCTACTTTGGCGTCATATTTTAAGAGAATTAATTTTCCATTGTGAATCCAATATTCTGGGGACTCTCCTCTCAAAGTTAATATTGATGGATCGCCCTCATTCCCAACTTGCATTATATTTATTCCAGCCGTTTCATCAAATCCCATCCTGCTTTCCTGATATATCATTGCTTTCACTAAGTTCGGATTCAAAGGTTCGTCTGGTGGATCAATATCTTTCAAAAATTCATTATTCCAATAAGCGACAACTTCAGCTATTATTTCATCATACCGATTATAATTTTCCTTACAACCCACGCCTCCGCAAGTATAGGGTTTAATAATTACTGCGTTATTTTCTCCTTTACTACTATCCTCAGTATCCGAAACAATTACCTCAATCTTTTTTAGATATGGACATTTATCCGCCCATAATTCAATAGAATGTTTTCCACTTTTTAAGTTTATTTCTTTTTTAAATTCCTTTTCATTCCCCTTTAATACTTTCCCGCACCAAAACCAATCTTTATGCGAACTTTTATCTTCATTCTCTTCCACCTTTCCGTCAATAATTAACTTAATATCTTGATCATCCCCACTTTCCTTATTTGCCTTAGCAAGTATGCTCAATTCTTTAACGGCTAAATTAAGAAAAACATAACTTATCCACGGTCTTCTATCACCTTTCTCGGGTGGATTGTTGTCAATCGGGATGTAAATTATTTTATTGGCATCTATTTCTTCTATTTCTATTATTCTAATGCTTTCTAAAATAGGGATTTTATCTGGCTTAAAAATCAACGAATGTTTACCTTTTTTTAATTTTGCGACTACCAATACTGTTTTGGTTAAGCCCTTTAACTCATTGCCATTCCAGATCGCTCTGACATCGCTATCCTTGCTGTTGGAAGTAAAAATTTCAGCATTATTTAAATTCAAAGTTATATCATCATCCTTAAAAAAACTTTTCAGGCCTTTTAAATTCTGCCACCAACTTTTTGCCTTCGCGATTATTTCAATAAGAAAAATTCCTTCGTTTGTTTCAAAGGAATATGAAAAATCATTCTTTATTTCATGATTTACTTTCTCAATGAAAATTGATTTCATAAATTATTTTCTTTTCTTTTTTATTTTATTTTTTTAAGTGACAAAAACAATTTGTTTTGTTAATTAATTTTTATTCCCTTATTAACTTCTTAACATTTTTTACCAATTTTTTATCCGCGGATTTGATTTTTCGTTCCATTTTTTTAACATCTTCCTCCGGTGGCAATGACTCCGGATAGATACCACTCTTGACCAACATATCACGCATATTTTGATTATTTTTTATATGTTCGTCGGTGATTATCGGCTCGCCATTAAGCGATTGATCTTTTTTAACATTATGGCTGGTTATTTCAGTCGCCAAATCTTTAGCTTTTATAGTTACACTTGGCAAAAAATCCGCAAGTGGACGGCTAACTGGAACTCTTAATTTATTTTTCATTTCGCTTGTGGTATACCCGCCAAATAACGCCGCGTCGCCCTTACTGCGAATTCGTGCAAAACCTACATTATCAACACCTCGCTCAAATAATATACCTGAAAGCCCTTTTTCGGATATGGAAAGTTTTTCTCGCGCATGTAAACGATCCCACTGAGCCAATCGCTGTTCTATAATTTCTTGTTTACGGGTCTGAACCGCGAAATATGTCATAGCAAAAGCGATTTCATCCTTGCGTGGGTCGCCATTTTGAGCGATAAGATAGCACGCGTAACGGGTGAGTTTTATATCCTCTATCTCACGAGTCGTTCTAGAACCAACATCAACCATTTTCGTGACGCCACGAAAATGGTCCAAAACATCATTTTTAGCATTTGTACAAGCAATTTTTGCCCTTTTTATGGCATTTTCAAAATTCTCCCACCTCTCATACCCAAGCAAAACCTGTAATTCCCTTGCTAACCAAAATTCAATATCATCTTCTATGTGAACACAATCTTCAAAAGTTTTATGTAAATGAGTTATTATATTTTTTTCCATAAAAATAATTATTCATTAATAAGTCACATACAAAGTCCCTTGCGTCTTATCCGCGAAAGAAAAAGTGATGGTCAGCGTCCTGCCAATTTTCATCATTACTAGTTGGTCGCCTTCGGCTAAATAAGTTTTATATCCAATCCCTTCAAGATATTTTTGTACTGCCGTTTTATCACTCTCATTCACCAACCGTCCAAAAACATATTCCAGACCACCAAAAACATCCGGTTTTAATTTTACTTCATTGGAAAATATTTGATTAAGGACAGGTAAAATTTCTTGATTAACTTGAATAGCAGTTTTATAAACTGGTTTTATTTCTACGGTATCTGCCATACTCGCAAAATTTATTTCCGCCCAAGTTTTTGTTATTGGTGGAATTTGAGCAGGAAAAACTTTTGGTAAACTACCAGAACCAACTGGCTCCACCGAGGTAACAGCCGTGGCGTAAATATCTATAACTTTCGTTTTGAAAACCGGCGTTTTTGGTACCACTTTTTTATCAATTTTTAAAACGATATTTTTTACCACTGGCGCAAAATCTTTTAAGGCCAGAAAAGGTCCGACATCTTTGATAGACAAATCATTATATTCGGAAATCATTCCTTGGTTATTGGCGGCGTTACCATTAACATCCAATTTAAGAAGCAAAGTATCCACAAAATAACCCTGCCCCATGCCGGTACTATAACTTAAAATTGAGGTATTGTAACTGCCGGAAATAATCAAACCATCATCTGCAGTTGGCGCAATTCCATAACCATAAACATAATCTTCCAAACTAATCTTTTTTGACCATTGTGGGTTAAAATCCGCATCTGTTTTTACCAATAAAATACCATTATTTAAAGTTGTATCAAAACTCTTGGCCGTCTTAATATAATCTTCCCATGCCAAAAGAATTTCCGGATCATTGGTTATTTTTCCATCTTCACAATCCTGAACTCTATTTTTACTTTCACACAAAGCATTTAATTGATCTGATTTTCCATCAACTATGTCTGTCTTATTTTCTTGATCAATTCTAGGAGGTGGCAAAAAATCAATTTTAAAAACAAAACCATTATCATTTGTTTTGATTATTTTTGTCCCGCTTACATCATTATTAAATTGCCCGCCATATTGTATTCCCAATTTTATCGCTTTCGCCCATTGCAAATCACCGGACTTATTTATTTTTATAGCCATTAATGAATATTTACCGGCTGGCGTAGAAAAAATAGAACCAGCGGATAAAATCGGAGACATAAAACCCAAGGCCATATAGCCATCAGCGGTTTGCGAAATAGTGAACAATTTACCAGCCGCATTTCGCGTTGTTCTATAACTCATTTTGGTGTGGCCATCCTCACCCGTCTTATAAATTGATTCCTCCAACGGAACAATTTCTAAACTTTTTGACCACTCAATTCCAAAATTGGAATTAAATTTAATAACCACAGGTATGGCTGAATCTACAAATTTTTCTGCGGGGCCACTTTCTTTACCAGCGGTTTTGACACTGCCTATCCCGATAAAACCACCTTCGGCCAACGGTTGAATATCCACATTGGACATATCCGCCATTTTTGACCACTCTTTTTTTCCATTTTTATCAAATTTAGCCAAAATAAAATAAGTTGGCGCTGTTTTTTTGCCAAAACCGGTCTGAGTAGAATAACCGGAAAATAAAAATCCATTATCTTGCGTAGCAAAAACTTTGTAAACGCGATCAGTAGAATAATCGCCGATCATTTTTGTCCAAAGATGATTACCGAGCTTATCAAATTTAGTTAAAAAAACATCATCCCATTTCTCTTTTGATTTTAAATATTTACTATCCACAAAACCCACCCCTTGGCTAGCCATCAAAAAACTGCCGTCATTAAGCTCAACAATTTCACGGCCATATTCATCCCCTTTTTTAGCATACCCACCGATACCTTTATCTATTTTTACCAAATGAAATGATTGAAAAAGTTTGGTCCATTGTTGATCACCTTGCGCGTCAACTTTGGAAATAAAAGCGTCCATATCCGACAACACCCCCATTTTATCAGAATTTGCCTGACCGGTAAAAATATATCCACCATCTTTGGTTTGAAAAATACCTCTGGCGTCTGACCAATCTTGTATCCGATAATGTTTAACAAAAGTAATCGCATCTTGCGCGATTTGCGCGCGACTGGCTCCCCAAACAATTAAAACACAAAAAATAATCGCCAAAATTATAAAAATATGTTCAGAATTTTTAAATTGGATTCCTTTAAATTTCATACTAAAAAAATATTCCAAAAACACTTTACAGGTGAAAGCGAATTTATTTCGCTTTCACCTGTTTTTATTATTTGTTACTTTGAAATTTCCTTAAGCCGTTCCATAATCTTCAATCCTAAACTAGCTGAACGAGCGTTATCTTTCTCCAATGCTGTTGAAAAGGCATCAAAATTTTCCTTTGTTACACCATTGTCCTTTAATAATTTCGCAAATCCTTCATCCCCAGAATATTTTAGATCCCCTTTTCCTAGCGCATAATTCATTTCGGCCGCTATATTTACATAAATATCATCTGTCATACTACCGACGTCCCCCGGTTTTGCCGCTTCTTCTTTTGCTGGAGCGACAGCTGGTGTGCCTTCATTTTTTGGTGTTGGAATAGTTGATTTTTGCGCACAACCTGCCCCTACCAACAAAAGAACTCCTGAAAATAAAACTACTGTTGCTAAAAATTTATTTTTTGAATTCATAAATTTTAATAAATTTAAATTTAACTTTAGTCAATATTCGACCTTTGAATTAAAATTGTAATCAAAAGCACGACTGTGAAAGCAACGGTGAACCACCCCAACAATTAAGAGGTAGAGCCGTCCCTGGCATTACAGTTCTGGTCTGTTGACCGTTCGCGCAAGTGCCCCATGAGGAATATATCCATGAGTCACAAGGCGGACATGTACGTGTGTATGTTTGTGAGGCTCCTCCATAACAATCTTCAGGAAATGTTGATTCCATAGTACGATGTTGTACCCCACTCCCATCGCACTCACTCCATGCCGAATAGTTATATGACTCACATAGATCACAATCTTTTGTCAGCCAAGGATTTTCCGGAACACAAACCGCTGGTGAAGTTGATTCTACCGCCCGTGTTCTTTGACCAGTATTTTTATCGCACTTACTCCATGTTGTGTAATAAACATAATCACAGAATTCCTTGCCACACTCCCTGCTCAATAATGGTTGAGCACCACCACTACAATCAGAAGGAAAAGTGGATTCAATAGTTCGGCTCTGCGTATTATTCACACAAGCGCTCCACATAGAATAATTGTATGACTCACAAGCATTACAATCCTTTGTTAACCAAGGATTTTCCACAACACAAACTGTTGGCACAGTTGACTCTACTTGTCGCGTTCTTTGACCAGTGGCTTTATCACAGGCACTCCAAGTAGTGTAATATGTAAAATCGCAAGCGGTTTTACCACATTCACGACTTTTTATTGGTTGAACACCGCCGCTACAATCAGACGGAAATGTTGATTCAACAGTTCTCGTTTGCGTATTGTTTACACAAGTGCTCCACATAGAATAATTGTATGATTCACAGGCATTACAATCCTTAGATAATTCTGGGTTTTCCGGAACACAAGTTTTTGGTGATGTTGATTCAATCTGACGCGTTCGTTTGCCGGTAGCTTTGTCACAAGCGCTCCAAGTGGTGTAATAGACAAAATCGCATGTTGACTTACCACACACCTGACTTAACACTGGTTTAACACCACCACTACAATCAGCAGGAAAAGTCGATTCAATAGCTCTAGTTTGCAAATTATTCGCGCAAATATTCCATATTGAATAATTGTACGATTCACAACCGTTACAATCCGTACTCAACACCGGATTTTCCACAACACAAACCGCTGGCACGGTTGATTCTACCTTACGTATTTTTTTACCAGTTGTTTTATCACAATTACTCCATGTAGTGTAATTGACGGAGTCACAAACATCTTTACCACATGTTTGACTCAATACCGGCGACTCACCACCACGGCAATTATCCGGCAATGTTGATTCAATAGTCCTAACCTGCTTATTGTTTATACACTTACTCCACACCGAATAATTATACGATTCACACAATGGTTTATTTTTTTCTGCCTTACAATCTTTAGACACCACCGGTTTACCACCAGCACATTTCCACGGCGAAGCCGAAACTATTTTTCGTATTTGTTGATTATCGTCACACTTTCCCCATGTACCATATGCCCACGCGGTACAAACCGGTTTTTGCTTTTCAACATTAAAAACAACCTTGTGGCTATTATTATCCGCCTTATCTTCAGTAAATATACTAAATTTATTTTCCCCACTATTTAATTTAACTTTATACTTCCAGCTTGTATCATCATTGTGTTTCACTATCTCCTTATTTTTCAACCAAACGGAAGTCCCGGCCTCTTTTGTGCCTGATATTATGTATGATGAATCAGTAATATCGTCTTCCGGTTGATTCATTTCTGGCAACGCCGGTGGCTGAGTATCAATGGTAAATTTAGAAATTTTTAAGATATTACTTAAATTTCCAGCCATATCCTGTACTTGAATAGTACAATCATTATATGTGCCATCAGCTAGTTTCAACAACTCAATCGCATTGTTTCCTTGTTTGGCTGAGGTATCATGTCCCGCGCATGCGCCACCATAGATAATATATCCAAAACGATTATAAACTTGTTTGACGGAATTGATAACCGAGACATTAATAGTAACTATCGGATTAGGATCGTTTCCAATAACTGGAATCTTTTTCACTTCCTTTAAAATTGGAGCTTTTGTATCCCACACCAAAGCAATATCATCATAACTACTGTTTTTTTTGATATTTGTAGCTTTTAACCGAATTTTATATACCCCGTCCTTTGTGGCAGAAATAGTCGTCTTACAAAAACCCATCCAATTGGATGGTGTACACTTTGCCTGACTGAAAATCACCTTGCCGCCCACTGGACCGGAAATTTGAGACCAACGCATATCCAAAGGATCTGACAAACTGGTTTTGGGGTCGCTCGCCGCCCCGTTTACTTCAAAAGCGGAATTTTTATAATATACTTCAACACCGGCATAGACCGTGATTTTTTTTATATCATTCAATTCTTCTGGTTTTTCTTCAGAGCCAGTTTGTGCGACAGCTCCTTTTCCAAAAATAAGTACAAAAAACAAAACACTTCCAAGCATGACAGCGAAAGTTATTGCGCTGACCCGTCTCAAAAAAGTGACTACAGTCATAAATTCATATTAAATAAAAATTTATTAAAAAATGAAACAAAATCTTCTTCCTTAATCATTATACCACTTTAAGAAAAATGGGACAAATGCTTTATTAAACAACAAAAAAACAGTCTACAAATTGTAAACTGTTCTCCAATATTAAATACCTTCTAATCCTCAGACACCCATTCAATTCTTTTTACCTCCTGAAATTGTTCCAAGTTTTTTTCTACAAATGGCTTCCAACCACAATAAAATATGGACGAACCGGCCCAACCATCCGCAGAGTGCATAGTCACAATGCCATTTTCAAATACAGTTCTGGCGATGCGAGTGTATGTTTGATCAAATAATTCCGCGTCAGCGGCCAAGCTCAATGTTGTTTTAATCTTCTCTTCTGTAGTTAAATTGCCCGTTACAATCTGAACTACCCTTTTTGTTATAGCAGCTTTATAACTAGCACTATCCATTTTCTCACCATCACAAAAATTTGATACATCTGCCACACCACCAGTAAAATAATACGAAATTTGAGTTTGGGTTGGTTGTGTTGGTTGATTTAACCGGATTGATTGGTTTGGTTGTTCTTGGCTACATCCAACTCCCATTATTAAAAATGGGGCAACTAAAATCAAAAGAAATGCAATTTTTTTATTCATAAACATCAATTAAAAATATATAATAATTAAGGTTGTAGGATATCTTCTATATTACCATCAATAGAAATAATAACTTCTCGCACAGTAGGAAATTGTTTCAAAGTTTGAGTAATTTGAGAACGGATGGCTGTAACTTTGCATGATCCACCTACTCCACTCTGTAATTCTTCGGAAAAATCAACTTTAGCGATTCCGTTTTCAATAGTCAATTTTTGAATTTTTACTCCAGTGTTTAAATTAGTCAAATATCCCAATTCACTTTCACCTGCAACTAAACCTCGAAACAATTCTTCCAAGGCGGCTCGTCCGACCGCGAGAGTAGGTTTGATGGCACGATTTACCGGATACACACTGGCACAATCCATTAAACCAGGATCAAATATAATATTATTGAAAAAAACTTTTACTGTTTGGTATTGCACCACTTCGGCTACTTCTGTGGAAACTGGTTGTACAACAATTGGTTCTCCCTGAGAAACCAAGCTGTCTTCACGAGTAAATATTTTGGCACTGACCAAACCAACAACCACCAAGACCAAAATTCCTCCAACTATCCACAAAATTAAATTTTTATTAATCATACATTTATTCGTTAGAAATTAATTTAACACTATTACATAATCTAATTGCTTGGGGTACCTGCTTTGAAAATATGGTTGAAAAAGCAAAATAATCTCCGTCGGTTAAAAGGTCGTTATAACTCGCGCCAAAGTAAAAACAACCTTCCAACCCCCAATTTGTTGTTTCAGACAACGCGTAAACTTTCATCATACCTTCTCCAGAACCGGCACCATTTTGATCGACCACAGTTAATAACAATTCTTTATTATCTACTACCAAGTAGTAAGGATTATTTTTACTCATTGTCTCCACATCTGTAATTTCCAACAATTTAAACCATCGCGCGTCTCCTTGTTTTGCGACAAGAACACCTGAAAACGAAGTAGTAAAATTGGCTGGCAGTGATAAAACTACATTTGTTGAACTACGAAGAACAAGCGCAAATAAAATATTATCAATTTTAAAATATTTTTTTATTTGACCTTCATTTATGTCTTTTGGAAGAATTAAATCTGGTTTTGAAATTTCCTTAATATCAAATCCACTTTGAAGTAATTGAACCGTTTGTGTGGTAAACGAAAATTTTGGCTCAATTGTATTTTCTGATTGTTGAGATGGTTTTCTTTGTGCGAATACTGCAAAAACAACAAAAAATAAGCCAGCGACTATCCATGCGATCAAAATTTTGCTTTTCATACAACAATCAAATAATTTTTAAATACTCTTCTTCAATACCTATAATAACCTCAGCTGTTCCGATTGCTTCTTTATACCACTTTTCTATTGTTTCATGGTTATAAAAAGTAATACCTTCAACTGTCAATTTGTGGGTGCCATCATTTTGAGAAAGACCCTCATTTGAGGATGATATCCGAATCTTGAATAATTCTCTCGATAAATTGATTACATCTTCTTTTTTCATTATGGTTGTAAAATATCTTCCGAAATAAATTCGAAAGAAGAAATAATATTTTTTTCAGTCGCGTTAATTGTTTTTATGTCCTTAAAAACCAGACTATAAAAATCATCACCTCTTTGTGTTGAATATGCAATAAACGAGCTACTACATCCTGGGCCATCACAATATCCTTGTGGCGCTTCATATACATTGGCTACTTGTCCACCTAGAGAGGATTTGTAAGAAATTGGAAATCCTAGATAATAATACTCATCCATGGTGGCAAGATTGTCTCTGATAATACGAACTTCAAAATTTTCTTTTGCGCTCTTGAATAGAACCAAGCGATTGTCTTTGTCATTGAAAACTTTGTCCACAGATACATCAGCGGGCATCTTTAATGTAAACCCGAGTTCTTTGTTGGTATATGTTTTCCAATTGGTGGTTTGATCAACCGGCTTAGCAATCGGCTGAGTCACGACCGGAGTGAGTGTAGTGGTTGGGGTTTGATCGACTGGAGATTGACTGCACCCCACTCCCATTGTCAACAATGGGAGTATAAAAGCAGATAGAAATAAAATTTTTTTATTCATAAAACTATTTTTTATCTTGCTCAGCTACATATTCTGCTTCCATTTCGTCCCATTTTCCTCTCAATTCGCTTATAAGCGCGTTTTTTGCTTCAATGGTTAGCTCTTTAGTTTTCGCATATTCCTCAACGATGGTGTCTACGAGGTTGTGAAAACCTTCTTTGGTTTCATCTTCTGAATTGTGTAGATTTTTTTTCAAGTGTTTTACCAACACCTTGAGATCATTTTGTAATTCATCGGTAAGATATTGTCCTTCTTTCGTTTTGGCCAATCCGACCGCGGCCACCACTGCCAATATTCCACCCAAGATCAATCCTTTTTTAAATTTATTTTCCATACGGTTTATTAATTAATAATCTATTATATATTTTTGTTTTAATTAAAAATTTGCGATTAAATAAGCACGAGTGATTGGGCCAAAATTTCCCCACGCTGGTTTGATACCAACTTTCGCCTGAAATTCTGCCAAAGCCGCGCGAGTTAACGGACCAAAATATGCAGTCGCGCCAACTCTATTTAAAACTTGAGCGGCCTTACCATTATTTTGATCAATCAAAAATTGTTGTAAAGTTCTTACATCTTCCCCGCTGTTTCTTTGTCCAAGATTTCTAACAAATTTTTGAATTTGGTGAGTACCTGTGTTTTGAGCAACTGCATCTTGTAATATTACTTGCGCTTCAAGTGAATAGGTTGGAACTTGATTATTTTGATTTTGAGCAGATGGATTGATTGGTGTTGCTGGAACCGCTGGAGTAGCTGGGATAGCGGGGGTGGCTGGGATTACTGGAATTGTAGAAGTGGTAGAAGTAATTGTACCAATTACAGAAACGACTGGTAACGCGGGAATTACAGGAACCGCTGGTATTGCCGGAATCGCTGGTGTCGCCGGTGTTGCACCTGCCGAAGCTGATGCACTAACAACATTTGAATCCAAAGTTACTGCGGTCTGAGCCAAAGCTCGGCCGTTTAATACTGCACCGGTATTCAAGACGATGGCTGTTTGATCCAAAATATTTCCATTAAAAACAGCGGTTGTGCCGATAGTGGTTTGTCCACCCACAACCCAGAAAATATTACTGGCCTGAGCTCCCCCACTTAAAATAATTTTTTTTGCAGGACTAAGATTTAAATTTTGAGCTACTTGAAAAATCCACACATCGTTGGCTGAACCAGAAAGAGTCACATCGGTTGGTATGGCTAGACCAGTACCCCATTTGTAAACACCAGAGACAAGTGTGAGGCCACCAATATTTCCTGCGCCAAGTTCAGTAACAGTCGGTGCTTGTCCCATGGCGCTGGTATAAGCGGTTTGCATATCATTAATTGCGGTGGTGAGATTGGCAGGAGTTGGATTGGCATAACCAGGCGCGTATACTTTTCCAGTTACCTGAGCTGAAGTGGAAAAAGCACCGGCTGCTGGAAGAGTCAAAGCAAATCCGGTGATCGCCGTAGCGGCCACGGGGCTAACTCCAATATCTCCAACAACTGAAGTCACACCGGTAGTTGAAATTCCGGTTTTTGATAAAATTGTATAGTTACCAGCTGTGCCAAGATTTACTGCTGATGGGTTAGCCGCGAACACTGTAACTGGCCCAATGAGACCAAGTACTAATGAAACTGCCAATGATATTATCAATGTCTTGTTAAACTTTCTCATATTTCTTTTGTGTTACTTAATAAATTTAATTTTTAATGAACGAGATACTAATCAAATATTTTATATTTCTGTGTTTATTTTATTTCGTAATTTATAAGCATGTTTAATGGTTTTAAGGATAGCCGGGACGAACGGATTGGTCTGTTTAATTTTTGGAAAAACTTTTTTACCTTCACGCACTTTTTTGAGTAGATTGGCCTGCACCAAAATTTTGAGATGTTGCGATGCTAGTGGTAAAGAAATGTCTAAAATCAAGGCAATGGCGCTCACTGTGAGCTTTGGCTGTTCTACAAGAATACGAAAAATCCGATAGCGATTCACATCGCTAAGCACTTTGAATGTCGCGGCCATACTTTTGTCCGCTTCACTGAGTATTTCCCGGTTTTTTTGAAGCTCTTGTTTGCTTAACATATAGTTATGTTAAATAGTTAATTAATTAAATACTTGTTTAATGATTTAAGTGTATACCCTATCAAAAAATCAGTCAATAGCAAACTCAAAACTCCATACCCATACCTCTATATAACCAACCAATTGCCAATTTGTGGTATAATATAAATAATATGAATAAAAATTTTTACCAAATCATAAACTGGTTAATTATTATATCTATGCTTGGCGGTTTGGCCTATTTTTTTCGTGATGATTTACCAAACCTTAAAAATCATTTTTACCAACGCTTTCTCCCCTGCCAAGAGCCAATCACCTATCAACTTGGTGAGGTTGACCAACATTTCGGCATTAGCCAAAAAAATTTATTAACGGCAATCACATCAGCTGAACAAATTTGGGAAAAACCAAGTGGTCTGAATCTTTTTGAATACGCGCCCAATGGTACTTTGAAAATAAATTTAATTTATGATTATCGTCAAGATACTACTTTGAAATTAAAACAACTGGGTATCGTGGTAAAAAATGATCAGGCCACTTATGACAAATTAAAAACCCAATTCGCATCTCTACAAAAATCATATCAAACAGACAAAACAAATTTAGATAAACTAGGTGCCGAACTGGATCGTCGCATCACTATTTACAATGCGGAAATAAAAAATTTAAACCGCAAAGGTGGTGCTTCACCCGCAGAAATTGAGAGCATTCACTCTAAAGAGATCGCACTTAACCAACTACTAGCCAATTTTGAAACTCAACAAAATATTTTCAACAACAAAATAGACGAGATAAACGCACTCGCAAATACACTCAATAATTTAGCCCAAACTCTCAATTTATCAGTAGACCACTACAACACTATTGGATCTAGTCGAGGCGAAGAATTTGAAGAAGGTTCATACAAAAGCTCGGCGGCTGGTCAAGAAATCAACATTTATCAATTTGATGACAACAACAAACTGGTGCGAGTGTTGGCACACGAACTCGGCCATGCTCTGGGTTTGGAGCATGTGTCTAGCACCAAAGCGATGATGTATTATTTGAATAATGGTATTAATGAAAAATTATTACCAGAAGATATTTTGCAACTAAAACAACATTGCGGGATTAAATAATTATGTGCGCTCCTGTCTTTCGCTCACTTTGTTCGCTCCTGGGCTTGGATTTACCCCTCGGGGCATAAACTTCTCATCCAAACGTAGCGCACGCGAGTGTGCTACTGTCTTTCGCTCACTTTGTTCGCTCCTGGGCTTGGATTCGAACCAAGGATATCCACGTTAACAGCGTGGCGTTGTACCACTCAACTACCCAGGAATAAAAAAACTTCCCAATCGCGGGAAGTTTTATCTTATAAAAAACAAAACTCACCCGCAAAGGGAATTATTATTGCAATTATTGTTGGTGAACAATTTAATCATATGTATTTAGCTTAACATTCTATTTTTTGTTTGTCAAATTAAATTTGTAGGCCATTTCATTTAATAAAATTCCTCTTTGTCACAATCGATCGGCCAAGGCGTTTTTCCAATTTCTTCCTTGCTCCGCCAGCGATATCACCACCGGCTTTGGCATCACTTTTTAATTTTGCTACACCTTTTGAATTTTCAGTTCTGTTAATTTCCAAGGGGGCGTTCAATTTGAACCCACCCTTTGGTAAGTTCAGTATCTCTATTAAGCATATTCTTCAAATACTGTTTTGGATTTACCGAATCAGTAAGTGCCTCTATCACATCAACTATAACAAACCACCATTCCCCCTGATAAATAGTTTTCCTAATTTCTTTTCCTTTGAAAATCGCGATTTGAGTATTTTCGGTTAAATTATTTGGTAGTTGCATAAATTATATTAAATTTATAATACTGTATATTTTAGCACATTTTTATTTTTATACAAAAAAACCAGACAATTTTAGATCTGGTTTTTTGATTAGTAGACCCTACCGAGACGGTAGGCAAACTTTTTATTAAATTAAAAAATTCGAAAATAGTTCGAATGTATTTAAAAACAAAAACAGCCTTTAACAAAGCTGCTTTTGACAGTACCGCGATTCCGAGTTGCAACACTGCCAGACGCTTCGCGGTGTAGCGTCAGTTGCTTGCGCACGAGTTTGCCTTCAGCGGAAAGCTCGCTCGATAGCGCTCTGAACGTTCTTCGTGTCCTTGGTGTAGACGAAGATGGTCTGCAGAGAGATTCTGCCGTAAACCACCACCTCCAACCCGGCCGGAACGACCGTGATCTTGAGGCGCGCCTGTTTTGAAGGCGCAACCTTTATCATCCCAAGGATAATCTTGCTCACCTCCTTCAATTTTGCCGCAGTGTCTGCGACCACCTCGGCGGCATCGATGATGGTCGTGTGCGAACCTGAGTACTTGCCACCAGCGCGATGCTTGGGCATTCTGAACCTCCTGAAAAATTCGGACTGATTAAAATAACATAATTTAGTAGTATTGTCAAGATAGATAACAAAAAATCCGCTTCGATAAGCGAATTTTTAAACTAGTAGACCCTACCGAGACGGTAGGCAAACTTTTCATAAACAAAAACCACCCGTCGCTTAAAGCCAGAAATGAATTCTGAATTTAAGTGAGTGCGGGTGGTCGAATGTTCTGACCAAATCCTCCTCACCTGGCCGGGTGGCCAAGATGAACATCCTTTCGGACGGAGCGACAGTCAGCGTCGCTCTTCCCCACCGTATTTCGGAAGATGGGGTGTGGTGAAGTCGTATTCGTCAGCTCGCCTCGGCGCGCGTGTCGACGTAGTACTTCTTCCGGAGCAGGATCAGGAACATCGGGCTCGAGAGCGCGAACAGGGCGAGGATCAGGTTCATGAACTCGGGGCCGTCGGTGTACCCGACCTTGCCAGCTTCGAGCAACGGCTTGATTCCCTCAGGGCAGTAGTGCGCCAGGAGGAGGCCGCCGATGGCTCCGCCCAACAACTTGGCGAGGGTGTAGGGGTACCTCGTCACGCCCATGTAGGTGCCTTCCTTGCCTTCGGGAGCGATGGCGCCGACGTAGGCCTGGAGCTGAGGGCTCCAGACGAATTCGCCCATCGAGAAGATCACGATCTGCACGCCCACCATCGCGAGGTAGACATCACCGATGGCGCTGATGCCGAAGAGCTTGCCGAGCCACAGCGGAGGGATCGCGAGGACCAGGCAGGAAGCTCCGCCGATGAACATGCCGACGGTCAGAACCCAGTACACGCTGAAGCGCTTGAGCAACGGCGCGAACATGAGCAGGCCGACGACGATGATGACCGGGTTGAGCGACTGCAACATCCCCAGGTTCACGTCCGGCGCGATCACCCGCGTGTAGTACTTGGGATAGATCACGAAGATCGCGACGAAGGGAATGTGAGCCGGGATGGTGAAGAACAGGAGGGCGAGGACCTTGCGAAACGCCTTGTCCGCCCAGATCTCCTTGATCATCTCGCCGAAAGGCGGTTGCTTGGTCTTGGTCGCGACGACCTTCGACTGCGACACGGCCGTGTTGAACTCGGCGAACTGCGCCTCCTTCTTGAGGAAGAGGTACACGACCAGCCAGCAGACGACGAGCAGGCCGACGAGGTACCACACGATGTTGGAGTTGCCCCCACCATCACGAAAGGCAGCGAGTTGTTCGGCGGTGGCCTTGTCCTCAAGCGGCCGACGCATGAAGTCGATGACGAAGGTCAGCATAGCTCCGACATTCATAGTCAGGTACCACATGTTGAAGCCCGCGCCGCGCGTCTCGGAATTGGAGAATCTCTTCACTCCTGCCGTGACAACCGGGGACATGAGACCGTTCCCGACCATAGCCACGAGGTAGAAGAGCACCATCAGAGCACGAGCGAGGTTGTTGGCGCCGAACACGAGCGGCGTGAAGCCGATGCCGAGCATGCCGACGGTGATGATCATGGCGGCCACGAGCGGCGTCTTCCGAAAACCGAGACGGTCCACGACAGGACCCATCAGGATCTGGATGATCGCCGTGCCGAACATGAACACGCCGAAGAGCAGGCCGGCACCTTCATCGCTGAAGCCGACATCCTGGCTCAGGTGCAGCGCGCTGATCGTCACGAACGTGAAGTAGAACGCGCAATACACGAAGTTCAAGGCCTGGATGGCCCAGAACTCCCTCGGCAGCTTGAACAGCTGGCCGAAGTCTTGGAAGTAGGTCTTCACCGGGGACAACAACATCGGACACCTTCCTTGAGGCGCTTGATCTGGTTCGCGCAGGACCACCCTGCGACACAAGAAACCTAGGTTAAAACTACAACTATAGACTATTTTTGTCAATTATTATTAAAAGTTAAAACAACAAAAAACCACTCATATTACTATAAGTGGTTTTATTATTTTACAAATCCATTCCCCTTAAATGACAGAATTAAACTATCAATTAAGGGGACTGGATGGACTTGTGGTCGCACCCAGTCAATTTGGCGGGATGCGAGCGGAAACGAACTGTGGCGGGACGAACTAGTCGGCATAGGCTGGCACGAGGAGCTTCATGACCTCGTACATCGCGAGCATCTCCTTCACGACGAGGAACTCGCGGACGCCGTGGAACTTGTACATGCCGACGCCGAGGTTCGGAGAGGGCAGGCCGGGGTACTTCATGTTCGCCATGGCACCATCGGTGCCGCCGCGGACGGCGTTCTCGCCCGTCGTATGCAGGATCTCGTGGATCGCGTGCATGATGGGATCGAGGACTTCAGGGTGCTGCTTGATGGCCGTGGCCGTGTTGACGTACAGCAACCCACGACCACTGATCTGACAGCGGACGCCGTACGACGCGACGATGTTCTCGGTGATCTCGACAATCAGCTCGTGGAACTTGGGAAGGTCCTCGGCATTGAAGGATCGCGGCATGACCTCGGCTTGCGCATGAACGGGGGTCATTTCCCCCACCCTGGACACGTAGATGAACGGTGCATCGCCCCGGGAAATCCAGGGAGCATCGACGACCCAAGTATCCTGCAGCTCGGTGATGAGCCGCGCCATCGCGTAGTGGGCCGGCTTGAGGTTCTCGCCGTCAGCACCAGGATGAGCGCTCTGGCCGAAGAACTCGACGATCGTCTCCCAGCCGTTGAAGCAGCTGGTGTCGACCATCTGCGGATTGCCGCCGTCGAGCGTGATGAAAGCGCTCCACGAACCGACGATCTCAGACGGCACGACGCCAATCTCGAGCTGTCCGATCTCCTCGTCCACGCAGAAGTACAGGTCGACGGGAGGATGGTGGGCGATGGTCCCGTTGGCCAGGTCGGATCCGATCTGGCAGAGGATGGCCACACCAGCTTTGTCGTCGGCACCGAGCGTGGTCAGTCCGTTCGCGGTCACGATCGTGCCCTTCTTGTCGGCGAGATCCTTCTCCGAGATGACGACATCCCCCTCGGGCAGGACGATGTCACCACCGTCGTACTCGTGGATGATGCACGTCGCACCTCCGGCGGCTTCCGGACTGGTGTCCACGTGAGCGGCATAGCAGATCGCCTTGCCGTTCACGGTGCCCTCGAAGCGCACCAACATCGAGCCGTCCTTGAAGTGCAAGAACTGGCCTTCCGTAGCGCCGCTGGCGAGCAGGTCCTGCTTGATCATCGCGATCAAGGTCGTCTGGCCGACCGAGCTGGGGTGATTCTCCTCATTCACCCCGGACTTGGTGTCGATGGCCGCATACTTGAGAAACAGATCCAGCACCGGATGACGGTTCACGTTGAACCTCCTGTGGGAGTTGTCTTCTCCTACTGCCGCATGACAGCAGAAACCGAATAAGATAAAACTAACATGTACTTAAGAAAAATTCAATACTCTGATGTGAAAAATGTATAATTTTATTAAATAAGAAAAAATACCATTTTATTGGTATTTTATTTTCTGTACAGATTTGAGTCCTCTCGGTCACCCAGAACCTGTGTACAGCAGTGTAGACCCTACCGAGACAGTAGGCAAACTATTGATCTAAACCCAAAAAATCATTACTTAAGACGCTGCTCGTGACCATCTATAATTTCTTGCAAAGTAGTTCTCGCTTGTTTAGCATAATATTCGGCCTGACTCAAACGTTCTTCTTTTACTTGTTTTCCGTATCGCATACCTTCTGGCTGTGCGGACAACCAAAATCTGTAGGCAGCCGATTTGTATCCTTGTACTCTTAATTTTTTTTTAATTGAAAGTACCTTTTCATTAGTAAATGTAAGATATCTATTAACTTCATAATCGACATCCGTTCTTGTTGCATGATAAAAAATATCTCGAATTCTAAAATATCTATTCTGGCCTTTTTTCAATCCTAAAATTATAACTACTTCTAAAAAATCAGGGTCATTATCATATGATTCTTTTTCTAATATTTCCTTTTTAACCTGTTCATCATAATCAGTTCTGGTACGGACATCATCTTTTTCCACTTCTACACTATCTCTATCGCTAGGTTTTACACTTACAATTTCTTTTTTAGCTGCAGGAACAATTAAAGCATCATTTATTACAAAAGAATCAGTTTGTTTTGGCAAACCAGATCTCATTGCTTCTAATTTCTTTTGCCAATCTTCCATATTGGATATTATTTATATATCTATAATACTATCATATTACAATTTCTAATGCAAAAATTTCGAATGGCAAACTCCATTTCTTCTCTTAACCAAAACAAAAACTGCACCATTTTGAAGATGCAGTCCCTTACAGTAGACCCTACCGAGACGGTAGGCAAACTTTTTAAAAAAACCGCTCGTGAAAAATCTCCTTGCTCTGATTCCAAATAAAGAATCAAAGCAGGTAGCACGAACGGTTTTTTAATTCCGTCCATGCCACCTGCATTCAAGGTGGTTGGACGAAACGAAAACACTCCTATTGGGTGATGAGGATGCTGACGATGACGGCTCGGATCACCCAATCCAAAGCCGCTTTTGCTTGGGCGAACTTCCTGTGGTCGTACAAGAGTTCTTGGTGAATGGACAACAGAGCCGAACCCCCACCCAACCCGATCACACCCAACAAGGTGTCGGGGTAAAGGAACAGACAAACCGCCCAACCGAAGGTCAGCCCAGTAGTCACCTCCACACTCGCTTCGTGGCCGAGCACGATGGGAAGAGTGGTCTTGTATCCGGTGTCCGTGTCCTGGTCTTCGATGTCTTTGTACACTTCACGAATGAAGATGATAAAGACGAAGGCGCAAAACACGAGCAACGGCCTGTAATCCACTTCCCCACTGTTGACCACGCCGACGAGTACCGGCGAACCAGAGCACACCGCGACGATCAAATTCTGGACGACGAACCAGTGCGGCACGAACGAGTACAGAACGCCGAGCGCCCAGACACAAGCGCAGAAGAACCCGACACGCATGTCCCACACAGTGACCGCACCAAGGACGGTGAGCGTGGCCGAACTCAGCACCGCGATGTACTGGCGCAGAGCCCACTCGTTTTCGTACGCGAACCGTTTGTTCTTGCGCAGGTCGTTCACCCTGTCCATCAGATCGTTGAACGACATGATGTGCCAAGTGATTCCCAAGAAGAGAACGGCGGTGGCCGACACGAGCATCCACGGCGCGTCGTTGAAGTACCGAAATCCAGCGACAGAAAGGAGCGCCGCGAAGACGCCCGTCATCGGCCGACTGGTCGAGATGAGCTTAGCAATCACAGTACACCTCTCTGGAGTTTGCGTTCGCACCTCATGCGAACAGACTTGTAGACCCAGGAGTTCTGCTCCAACTCCCTGAAGAACTCACTCCTCAGGAAACGCCGCAGTTCAGTGCGGTAGGTCTGTGCAGCTGGTAGGTGAAAACAGTTCGTATCTCCGGACGCAGCGTCCTTCTCGAGATCGAGCATGTCATCCACCATCTGCAATTTTCTACCGAAGTGATCAATCTCCTTCTCGGTGTATTTTGACAACCACCGACTTTAGATGATTTTCCTATAGGATCGAAGGGCAACACCGCCGCGCTCCAAACCATCGGCCGAAAACTTTCCCTCCCAGTCCATCTGGAAGAGATTCTTGACAGTTGTCGAGGATTCCTCCCGCGCTGGATGATCAGCGAGCAGTACGTCCACCTGTTGGTAGAACATCGAACTTGCCGGATCACTCGTCCGCACCCAATCGGTGTCGTAATCATACAACGCCGAGAGCACTGCCGAGATCATGGCTCGTTTGAGTTGAACCTTCGGTCGCTCGCGATCGGTGAATGCGAGGAACGACAGGTACAGCGCCAGACTCTTGATCCACAGACGCAGACGGTCTGAATGTGAAATTTCGACTTGCGCCCAGACAATCTGGAACGCCCACACGCACAAACAAAAGTGCTTGAACATGACGACCTCCCGAGATTATAGGGCGGGATTATTTTAACAGCCATACCCTATACAGTCAATTATAAAATAAAAAAATACCTGTTTTCAGGTATTTTAATTTTCAATTTTTTTATAGACCCTACCGAGACGGTAGGCAAACTTTCTTTTAATATAAATCCGAATGAGTCCCAATTGTAATAAATATAGTTATAATATCCTGATCTTCAAAAATCGCTCTGTAATCCCCACTTATATTTATGCTATTACAATTTGAGAAAACTTTGTCTACCGAATGATTATTGAGTGTTATATCAAACTTATTCTGAAAAAACAACTCTAATCGTTCATAAAATTGTTCCTGAATTTTAACTGGTAATTTCTTAAATTTTTTCGTAAAATTTTTATGAAATCTTACCTCCATAAGTTTCATTTATTTTTTAAGAAAATTAATTGCTGCTTTGGCAGAAGAAAAACTAGGCGAAAGATTTTTTCCTTTTGAAATATCTTTTTGTGCATTTGCCACATCCCTGCCAACAGTTGAGTTGAACTTTTCACTTCCAATTAAACCCAAATTCAAATCACCATCAACAAATGCTTTGGTGGCAAATTTAAGAATTGACGAGAAAGCGATACCTTCGTGTTGTGCCTTGGCCATCGCCCGATTTTTAAGTTTTGTATCAATTTTGAAAATTACTTGGGTGGTCATATTCTGTAAATTATACTGATTTAATATGTATATATTATAGCTATATTTTATATATATGTCAAGTATCATATTAAATGTAACAAAAATTACGCTATTTTTAGCGTAATTGTGCGTGTAGACCCTACCGAGACGGTAGGCAAACTTTTTTATCAAAACTATCTTGAATTTAAATAAACAGATAATTTTGCGTAGCTTGCTAATAACCAATTACTTTTTATTGCACTTTTTAAAATCAGTTTTTCTAATTCAACTAAAGAGACAAATTTGACTGTAAGATTTTCAGAATGTTCAAGCTCCTGAACGCCAAAAATTAAATCCTCTGCCAGATAAACATAAGAATATTGAGTACTCACTCCAGGATCAATGTATATTTTCCCAAGGTTTGTCCACTTGCGCGCGCTAATACCCGTTTCTTCTTTCAACTCACGCTTAGCAGCACTACTCCAGCTCTCATTTTTTTCCCGACCGCCAACTGGAAAACCTAGCGAGTATTTCTTTATCGGATATCTCCATTCTTTTAATAGTGCTACTTTATTATCTTTGGTAAGGGCAATCATTATCGGGCCAGCATCATTACGCTCCATATACGAATACATGCCTTTATTATTTTTACCAAAATCTACTTTATCTTCCCAAACAGTTATCCAATGATTTTTATATATTAGTTTTTTGCTTAGAGTTTTTATCATACAGAAAAAACTTAATTTAACGACAATTTATAAAAAATTGTGGCTCCAGATGTAGGAAAACCATTTGGTAATTTTGGTATTCTGTTGAACCCTTCTTTTTCATAAAATTTTTGAGCGGCTATCATATTTTCTGAAGTGGCCAAATATAGTTTTTTATAACTATATTCTTTGGCAAAATCTAATAAAACATTTAACAGGCTCTGAGCGATTCCCTTACCACGATAATTAGGATCAACACTCATTCTTTTTATATATCCATTATTTGAACCATAATTAATCAGACCAGCGGTTCCTATTAATTTATCTTGATCAAAAGCAACCCAAAAATTACCGCCATCTTTTTGATATGTGGCTGAAATAGAATATATGTCTGGTCGTTCAATGCCAGTGTGATTAAATTCTCCTTCTAATATTGAAAGTAGAAATTGGACAACACCATCTTTCATCGTGTCATCATATGCGACGATTTTATACATATAACATCTTAATAACGGGTATTATATACAAAAACCCCTGGATATACCAGAGGTTCTAATAGCAAAGTTCGTTGTAGCCCGAAGCCGAGGTCGTTAGAACCAGAGTGACTGGACCGGAAGTACTCTTCCGCTTTTGTAGACCGAAGCTGATGTCGTTAGAACCAGAGTGACTGGACCGGAAGTACTCTTCCGCTTTTGTAGCCCGTACGGGAATCGAACCCGTATTTCTACCTTGAGAAGGTAAAGTCCTAACCATTAGACGAACAGGCCGTTTGAATTTATTGATTTGAATATATCAAAAAATATCGTGAAAGTCAATGATTATCGCTGGTAAATAAATATCCCCTGTTCATGTTTTATTGGTGTCCAACCAGGCAAAGAAAAAGCATACGACAATATTTTTGCACCCGGTTTTACCTCCTTTAATTTTTCCGTCATCTTTTTCATGTGAGGTGGAAATAAAAACATCACGACAATATCGGCATTGCTGATATCGGCATCATAAATTGATTTGTAATAAACTTTTACATTTTTTTCTTTCCTTAAAAAAATCACCAATCTCGTCCAAACTACCAAAAATGGATTCAATTCGTACCCCTCGGCATTGGCACCTTTTTTGGCCGCCAAAAATAACAAGCGCCCAGCCCCAGAGCCCAAATCAATTACCTTCATTCCTGCCTGTATATTCGCCCACTCTATCATTTGCAAGGCCTGTTTTTTGTGTGTTGGCAAAAATGGTACACCTAAAAATATCGGCGAAAAAACTAACACAAACAATAAAAAAATTAATAGTGCGATAACTACCGATAAAAATGATATTGACATAGTTAAATAATTATTCTCCTTACTTCCAAAACCTTGGCACTCTTGGCTTCCAAATATGTTTCATTCTGTTCATTGGTTTTACAGAATTCCGTCCATTCTTGTTTTAACAAATCCCCTTTTTGATCTACAATTTTTATTTCTCCTTTGGCCATACCATGACCATATTTTCCTTCACTGCCCCAAGCACGAGCGTGAGCATAGTGGATAACATCGTTGATCCTATCAGTGATAAGTATTATATGGTTGCGTTGAAACTTCGCATTTGTTTCCAAAAAAACTATTACATCACCTGCTTGTGCTTCCTGCCAAGAAATGCTGGCAGTGTTTTTGTTGTCCATATATGTCATCGCCCCAATATTCTCTATTGGACGCAATTTGGTAATTATCCATCGGAAAAAATTACGTGGTGAAGCTATAAAAAAATTACGAGCAACATCAAAATTTTTGGTCTCTTGAAAATGAGCTCGTAAAATTTGGGTCACAAAACCAGAACACTCTATTCCCAGATTATGATCCACCAAAAATTTGCGCACTTCCTCGCCATTCACTTCTTTGCCAGTGTGTTCATTGTGCAGACAACAATGACCGGTTTTATCAAACAGACCAATATGGTACTGGATAGAAATAATTTTTGCTTCTTCTATAATCTCTTTAGGAGTTCCCTTTCCAACCAATACACGCAATTGAGCTCGCTGTTTTTTTCTCGCATTATTAAAATAAGGACAACGAATACCCATAATACCATCAAAAGGAAGGTTGAAATATTCGTCTAATAATTTTTGCGCCTTAGCTGAAAGCATATTTTAATTATTTAAAATAGATTCTGAAAAATTTTTTAGTTCGTGACCTAATTTATTTAGATTATTGTGACTGTTTACCAAACCGCTAATAGATTGCATTCGAACCCAGTCTGATTCTAGTTTATCATTTTCATAAATGAAAATTTGAATTTTTTTCGTTTTTAAATCATTAATTTTATATAACATCCTACTTAATGAAATATTTTTTTTAACATCGGTCACCTTTTGAGTAATCTGTGCGCCTGATTTTATCACTATCAACTTCCCAACTACTTTTTCCCCCAACAATGCCGAAATATGGGCTGTAAAAGTCGCCAATCCAAGTTTGTCTGTAAATTGTTGTAACTGCGATTCAAAGCTAGTACTAGCCGGTTGGCGCGCGTTTATTTCGATCAAATATAACTTCCCCGTTTTTTCCTCCAAAATCACATCAATGCCGAACAGTCCTTTCCAACCATCTCGTGCTAACTTGTGGCCAATCGCTTGTGCCATCGCCAAATATTCTTTTTTCTGTTTGGCACTTAAAATTTTATTTGGCAGAGCCCAATCATTGCCGATAGTAGCGAATGGCAAATTGGTAAAGGGTTTCAAACCTGTAATTTGGTAATTTATATTTCCACATAATACTTTTTTTCCAACTACCACATTGTTGTTGGTAAACATTGGTCCGGTAATATATTTTGTTACCCGCACTTCACGTAGAGGAAATTTTGCCTGAATTTCTTTCAACTGTTTTTCATTTTCAACAAAAATTGTTCCACTCCCAGTATGAGCGCGATTGAATTGTAAAATAAAAGATTTGCCAGACCATTTTACATCCTTGGCTATTTTAATCTGAAATGGCGGCAAATTTTTTTTCAGTTCTCCCAACCATTTTACTTGAGAAATTTTTTCTTCCACTCTTGAAGCCAGTTCGGCCGATGGATTTAACAAAGTCCAATCATGTTCCAAACAAATCTTTTCGATTTGAGCAGTGTTTTTAAAGACTAATATATGCGCGTCGTTTATCCCATTTATAAAATTTATAGCCATTGGATGATTCAACAATTCTCTAGTATCCAAAAGATGATCACTTTTTATTAACAGCACATTTTTACATCCCTTCACCAAACTATTGGCAAAGGCGGTATAATTTGAGATAATGTAGTAGCCTTTTGTGACAATCGGCAAACCAAAAGTACGCTCGAGGTCACGAGCTACATATATAACCGGTTTATTGAGGGTAAATTTCATACCTTCAGATTATACTAAAATACTGCTGTTTTGGCAATTAATCACACTTTCTATGGATCAACTCTATACAGAACTAAAAAATTACGGAGATCTCAAAACAAATGCACCATTTTCTAAACTTACCACTATCGCCATTGGTGGACCAGCTCAGTACCTCGTCCGAGTCTCAGATACCAATAAATTTGTTGAATTACTCAACTATCTCAACGGAGAGGGTGTAAATTATTTTATTCTTGGTGGTGGCTCGAATTTATTGATGCCAGACAGTGGTCTAGAGGGAGTTACCATAAAAGTCCAAACATCGAAAATTGAATTGGTGGACAATACCATAATCGCCGAAGCTGGCGCTCAACTAGGTGCAGTTTTAAATTTGGCGATAAAAAACAACCTAGCTGGCTTAGAGTGGGCCGTTGGAATACCAGGTACAATAGGCGGAGCAGTAAGAGGCAATGCTGGAGCAATGGGCCTAGATATAGCACACACTATTTCAAAAGTTGAAATATGGCGCGATGGTGAAGTTATTGAAGTACAAAAAAGCGACTGTCAATTTGGTTATCGTGAAAGTCTTTTTAAATTTAACAAAGACATTGTTTTGCGTGCTTGTTTTGAACTAAAACCTGGAGACAAAAAAGAAATGATGGAAAAGGTACAAGGATATATGAAGCACCGCGCTGGACGTTATCCCCGCTTCCCTTCAGCCGGCAGTTTTTTCAAAAATATCAAATTGGCCAAATGGGCTGGGGATGTCAAAGAACTACCAGAATTATTTCAACAGCGTGGCACTGTGCCGGTAGGCTGGGTGATGGAACAGCTTGATATAAAAGGCCTGGAAGTTGGCGGCGCAAAAATTTCCGATGAACACGGTAATTTTATCGTAAATTTTCAGGATGCTAAACAGACGGATGTATTAAAAATTGTTGAAATAATGAAAGAAAAAGCGTATAATAAATTTAAGATTGAGCTAGAAACGGAAGTTGAAATTGTACAATAAAATTTACTAAATTAATTTATTTATTGTTAATGACTATGCAAATAAACATCACCGGTAAAAATATCGACCTTACTGAAGCGATAAAAGATTACGTAGAGAAAAAAATCAGCGGCCTCGATAAATTTTATGACAAAATTGTTCGTGCTCATGTAATAGTCGGCAAAGAAAATCAACATCACCTCAAAGGTAATGTGTTTGTGTGCGAATGCAAATTGGATTTACCTGGCAATGATTTGTTTGTTTCCAAAACTGAACCTGATCTGTATAAAGCGATAGATAAAGTACGTGACCATTTGGAGGAAGAAATAAAAAAACATAAAACTACCCAAAGAGAGAAAGATAAAAAAGACAAACGCGAAGTGCGTGAAAATAAGGAATACAAAATCGAAGAATAGTACCCATGATAAAAAACCTATTAAAAAAACTAATATTAGCGTCCAATTCTTTAATTGGCGCTTTTGTTATATCAGCTGGTTGGAGCTGGTACCATTTTAACAAACACAATCACTTGCAGTTTGTGGGCAAGGCGTTAATTGTGATGGCGGCAGCGTTTGTTGGTTTTCAAATATTCAAAAGTATTTTCAAATACCTAGTACACAAAACCAAACGTCACCCCTACTGGGAAAATGAATTTTATTACAAATTGGAAAAATTATTTTTGGTATTTTCTCTTGTTTTCCTAATTTATTTTTTACGAGTAGAGGTTGAAAGCATGATTTATTCCGTCTTTATTTTATCATTCGTTTTTTGGTACACCCAAAAAACTTTATCTACCCACCCCAATGCGATTGTCTGGAAAAAAATAAACTCATTATATTTCTTTTTCTTTTTGTTTATTTTTCTAATCAACCTTGGTTTGCAATATTGGACATACCGGTTTGCTGTAGTATTTACCGGCTTAAAATTTTTTAATGTCATTGTTTTTCGCGCTTGGTCTATTACCATGTTTTGGTTATTATTATATTCTATATCTGATCTCGCCTACTGTCATTTCAAAAAAATTCCAGCTATTATTTTCAAAACTACTTGGATTTTGGCATTCGTACTATTTCTCATTTTATGGGGTATAAACGCTGGTATCTTGTTTTTTTCAGGACTAAATTTGAGTCCGATAATTTTGGAACATACCAGAGGGTCCGCTGGAGTGGTGTTCAACAGCGTCAGTATCATCTTGCTGTTAGTGCTGATGTTATTGTTGACCATTTTTGTTTTTATCAAAAGAAAAATATTATTATCTCATAAACAGATTCAAAAAAAATATTGGAGTTATTATAATTTGGCCATATTAATACTGGCCATCGGTTCACTTATCGTATTCTCATCCATAAAAACCACGCCGGAATACGGTATTATAAAAAATTTTTATGATTATTTTGCCGATAATAATATTCAAGTCGAATTAAATCCAATCGTACAAAAAAAATTAGAGCGATTCGGTATAAAATATAACTTGAACGAATTTAGTATAAATCAACATAAACAAATTTTTCCAGTCACCTCTACCCTATTATTACCACCAGTTTTACAACAACAAAAACCAAATATTTTGATTGTGTTTTTGGAATCATTTTCCAGCCGTCTCAGCGAAGTCTACAATCCCAACTTAGTGGCTGTCACTCCTGGGCTAGATAAGATGTCCAAAGATCCAAATACTACAATTTTTAGAAAATACTTTAATGCTGCTACTCCCACTGTGACTGGATTACTTTCCCAACTTTGTTCTATTTTACCACCTACTGGACATGAGGAAATTACCAATGGTGGCGTACGTCACCATCACTTGCTATGTCTGCCACAAATTTTAAAAAATAATGGTTATCAATATTCAGCCTATATCACGGCAGTAGATAAAGATTTTGCCAACAAAGGTACTATAATTACCGACATGGGCACAAATAAATTTTTTGGCACCGAAGAATTGAAACAATATATTGACGGAGAACCGCTTTCCTGGGGCTGGAGTGATCATCAACTTTTCCCAGCTACCTGGAAACTTATGAACGAACAATCTAAAAAACCATTTTTGATGATGCTTTCTACTGTAGATACTCACCCGCCGTTTACATTGGCCAAAGATATGGTGAAGTATGGTGATGGAAAAAATGATTTACTAAACTCAATTCACACTACTGATGATGCCTTCGGAAAATTTTGGGACGAGTTTACGCTAAGTCCTCTTTATAAAAACACTATTGTCATTACCGTGGCAGATCATGCTGTTTTTCCAGCTGCTTATACCAAGGATAATTTTGCCGATGTGGTTGGAAAATTAAGTTTTTATGATGAAAATATGTTTATGGTTTATGTACCAAAAAGTGTACTACCAAAAACAATTGATTTGCCTTCATCTGGAATAGATTTTACACCGACTGTATTAAATCTACTCAATATCAATAGCGCCAACGCTTTCGAAGGACATTCTATCTTTAATGAGAGAAAAGATTTTCCCAATATTTTGGGTATGCATGAATTCGGGTTGTATATAAATCAACTTGATAAAACAGGTCAAAGACTGATAGACTACAATATACCAAGCCATCTGGATTGTACGAATTATCAATATGATGCAGACGTAAGCAAACCCTTAACATTGTGTGAATTTTTAAACTATTATCAATGGAAGAAAAAAATATTTTCCGACGGACGTTTTTGGGAAAAATAAAATTAATAATTAAACTTTATGATATACAACTTGCTAGAAAAAAAAGATTTGGCAAAATTAAAAAAGGAACAACCAGAAAGATTTGAACTTTGTAAATTCAAATCTCAATATTTAAATTTGCAAAAATTAGAATTGTCCGAACCAAAATGGTTTGACAAAGAACGTCTAAGCAGTCTTGCACGATTGATGCGCGCCTTAATTTTTGCCGCAGTGGAAGCTGGACAATCTGGTCATCCCGGTGGCAGTAGTAGCAAAGTTGAACAAATTTTAGCCTTATTACTTGGCGAAAATTTAGCTTACGATCCTACCGATCCAAAAAATTCTGGCCGTGATCGTCTGATTTGGAGCGCTGGACATTGCACCCCGGCTTTACATTCTATCAATTCATTAATTTATGAATGTTTACGCCGCGCTGGACGAAAATTTTCTCCAACTGAAATCCATGCAGTTTTCCCTGAAAATCTCACCCGTTTTAGACATGCCGACGGTCCTCAAGGACATGTGGAGAGTCAATATCCACTCGCAGACACCTCGACTGGACCTTCTGGTCACGGATTATCCGCCGCTGGAGGTATCGCCATCGCCCATAAATCTTGTGGATTGGACACCAAAGTTTTTGTACTAATGGGCGATGCCGAAAGTGAAGAAGGAATGAGTTATGAGGCGCGTAATGTAATATCAACTACGAATACCGATAATCTGATTGTAAGTTTGGATTATAATCATTTTGGTATTGATGGCCCGATAGAAGAGGCGATGAATTCACCCTACATTAATCATTGGCTGGGGATGGGTTGGAATGTCATCGAGGTTGACGGAGAAAATATTTTAGAATTGTTTTACGCCTACCGTCTGGCCGCTGAAGGTTTTGGAAATAATTTGCCCACAGCCGTTATCGCCCACACACTCAAAGGCAAACTATATGGTTCAATGGAAAATACCGCCACCTCTCACGGCACACCGGCCAAACATGATGAGTACGTCACCATCATGAAAAATTTGGGTTTTGAAATTCCTGGAATTGCTGGGCAAGTTATCAAAGATATCGAGTATATTTGTGGAAAAATCACCAAAGACGATGAAAAATTCTTATTATCAAGATTGGATTTGGCTACAAAAAAACTAAAAACTGAATCGGAGTTGATAAAAAAAATGGTCACCGCCCTACCAGATCGTCCACTAGTAAATCCAGTCTCTTTGCGACGCCCAGAAACATTGCCTCCTGAATTAATTTTTAAAGGTGGAGAACAAATCGCTACCAGAAAAGCATCTGCCGCCTGGTTCAAATGGCTAATGCAAAAAACTGCTTTCTTTTATGCTGGTGCCGGTGATCTCGGAAAATCTATTTTGGTAAATCAAGCTGAAAATATTTACGGTTTGATAAATCAAACCAATCCATATGGACGTGGTATCCGTTTCGGTATTGCCGAACAAAATATGGCCATGATGTATGCGGCTATGTCTCAAGATGTTTTACCAGGAGGCTTTCAACCAGTTTCTGTGTTTGGAACTTATGCTGTCTTCACTACCATGATTGGCAACTGCGTTCGCCTAGCATTGATTGGTAATCATCTCAAACCAGATTCCAAAGGATTTTTTATTGTGCTGGCCGCTCATGATGGTCCTGAAACTGGCGAGGACGGCCCGACCCACCAAGGATTGTATTGGATGAGCTTGTACAACGCTCTACCGGGTATCAAAGTTTACAAACCATTTGATGCCAATGAAACTGTAGAAATGTTGTTTTATGCTTTGGAAAAAGGCGAACCGATTGCTTTGTCGGTCACTCGGCCGGATACGCCAGTAATAAAACGCGAAGGAAATGTTCCACCAGCACGCGCGGCTATCAACGGGGCTTATGTTTACAAACCATTTGCCAATAATAAAAAACAAAAAACAGTTTTGGCAATTTGCGGATCTCAAATGCTGTTCAATACATTAGAAATTTTACCGAATTTGGAAAAAGATTTTGATGTGAAAATTTTGGCTGTCACATCACCGGAATTATTTGAAGAATACAGAAAAAAAGATCCACGAGGAGCGCAAGAAATTTTCCCAGACAGCGAACGCGAATTGGTGGTGGCTTTACACAATGGTTGGAAGGGTTTTTTGTATCCATTCTTATTACCAGCCGATTATGATGCTCGCTCTATTGCGATTGAAACCTATCTAAAATCTGGTAATGTCCCAGAAGTTTATGAAGTTGCCCATTTGACTCCGAGAGAAATTGAAGAAAAGATATTAAAGGCGGTAAAAAATAAAACAAAAATTTTATGAGTGTTACATTAAAATTTTTAGCTGAAAAAAATTTAACACCAAATGTAAATATCAATCCGGCATTGCTTTTACTTGGCACCGAAAGTGCTTTTGATTTTGGTGCCAAAGTGACTGACCTTGAAAAAACTGGCAAATTTCCACAAATTTATAAATTTCATGTTGGTGATACTGGACCAAAAACGCCAGAGCCCATTATTGAAGTGGCCATCCAAGCACTCAAAGACAAACAAACCAAGTATGCCCATTTCAAGGGCTTCCCTCAAGTATTGGAAAATATCGCCAAACATTGGACCAAAACGCGCGGAGTGGAGATAAAAAAAGAAAATGTGATGTTGCAACCGGGTGGAAAACCAGTGATTGAATTGGCCTTACAAACTCTGGTGAAACCGGGTGATAAAGTTGTAGGCCAAAGTCCAGGATATCCAATTTATGAATCACTGGGGAGATTTTATAGTAATGATAACTTTATTCCGTGGCTAGTACACAAAAACGCCGACGGTACTTTTGAATTTTTGGTGGAAGATTTAGAAAAAATATTACAAAATAATATTGATGTCAAACTTTTGATTATTAACACGCCACAAAATCCGACTGGCATGTTGATCAACAAAGAAAAATTGGAACAAATTGCCGAATTGGTCAAGAAATATAAATTCATGGTTTTGTTTGACGATATTTATGATCAAATAGTTTTTGGAGGTAGAAAACATTTCAGTTTTATTTCTATTCCGGGAATGCTTGATTACACCATCAATCTAAATGGATTTTCCAAAAATTTTGCTATGACTGGCTGGCGTCTAGGTTTTATTGTCGCACCAGAGTGGGTTATTGAAATATTTGGCAAATTGGCCATCAATAAATATACTTGTGTCCCCCGCTTCAACCAAATCGTCGCTGGAACAATATTTGGTGATGTGGAATTGGACGGCCACAAATATCCATATATCGGAGACAAAGTTCAACCCATTATTGACAAAGATTTCGCGGAATATGAGAAAAAAGGACAATTTATAGAAGCTTGTTTGCGATTATTACAACCATATATAGTACCAAACAAAGCCGAGGGAGCGTTTTATCTATTTCCAAATTTTGAAAACATCTTAAAATTAAAATATGTTAAAGACACGCTAAATATCAATTCCGATAAAGAAATGGTTGATTGGCTGTTGTGTGAACGCGGAATTGCCACTTTGGCCGGTAGTGATTTTGGCATTGGAGGTAAAGGATATATCCGATTTTCTTATGCGGAAGACAAAAACATACATCTGATTCCGGGTATCAAACATGTTTTAAAAACAATTATTGAATTGGTAGAAAAATCCGACGAAATACCGCCGATTTCACAAAACGAGGTGGATGAGACAGTAAACCAGTTGGAAAAAAAATATTTCATCTAAATTGACACAAAACCTCCCTATTGCTGGGGAGGTTTTTTATTGCTTGTGTTTGGGGGTTTTTTCTGATAAAATAAGTGGATAAATAACTATATTATGATAGATGAAATTTTAAAAGAAGTTCTACCTCAAGGCACCAATTATAAGGGATTAACCACAGATCAAGCCAAAACAGCTCAAGAAAAATACGGGCTCAACATCCGACCGATTGGCAAACGCAAAACTTGGCTGAGTTCTGCATGGGGTATTATTAGTGAACCGATGATACTCTTGCTTTTGATAGCCGCTATGGTTTATTTCTTTATTGGTGACAAAATTGATACTATAATTTTATTGATTTCCATTATTCCAATTTTAATAATTCAGTTTTTTCAAGAACAACGCACCGACGAAGCGATAAAGGCCTTGGACAAAATGATGGTAGAATTTTGTGAAGTTTATCGTGATAGCCAAGTAAAAAAAATAGAAGCAAAAAATATATTTCCAGGAGATTTAATTTATGTAACTGCTGGCGATAAAGTCCCGGCGGATGGATTTTTACTAAATTCTTTTGGTCTGTTGGTAGACGAAGCCATGCTCACCGGAGAATCAATTGCCGCTCAAAAAAGTTCTGTAGATCCCCGCTTTCGCGAGGATGACAATATGGTGGATGAAAACAAATTATTTCAAGGAACAATGGTCGTTCAAGGCGAAGGTACATTTGTGGTCGCGGCCACTGGCGGTCATACTGATTATGGAAAACTAGGAAATTTATTAGAAAAAATAAAACAGACAGACACACCATTACAGAAAAAAATACATTCACTGGTAAAGACCGTGGCGATTATCGCTGTGGCTATATCTATCATAGTTGGGTTATTTATTGGTATTAGAGAAAACTGGGCTCAAGGTTTACTAAGTGGATTGACTATGGCTATGTCTTTGATACCCGAAGAATTCCCTGTCGTTTTCAGTGTATTTTTGATTATGGGTGTCTGGCGTATGACCAAACAAAATGCCTTGACTCGCGAAATGGCAATGGTAGAAACACTCGGATCGGCTACGGTTATTTGTACCGACAAAACCGGCACATTGACAGAAGGCAAAATGGCTTTGGAACAAATATTTTTTCAAGGTGAAACACATGAAGTAAAAGAAATCAAAAAAAATTCAACTAAATTTTTACCTTTAATCAAAACTTCTCTATTGTCACTGGAACAAATCGCGATTGATCCGATGGAAATAGAAATGCAAAATTTTGCCTCCGAAATTGGTATTGATGTTTCCTTGTTTTTCCGAGAACATACTTTACTTCAAGACCTACCATTTGAATCAAAAAATAAAATGGTTCATCATCTGTGGAAAGACAAAGAAAATTCATGCACACAATATAGTGCTGGTGCGCCTGAATTTATCATCAACAACAGTGTGCTTTCTACCGAAGAAAAAATTAAAGCAGAAAGAGCATATGAAAGTATGGCCAGTAATGGCTACCGAGTAATCGGTGTAGCCAAACGAGATTGTAATGATGACCAATCAATAGAAGTAAAAAACATGGAATTTGTTGGGCTGTTGGCTATGAGTGATCCACCGCGCATTGGAGTAAAGGAAGCCATAGATACCTGTCAAAAAGCTGGCATTAGGGTAATTATGATCACTGGCGACAACAAACTCACCGCCCACAATATTGCCGAAAATATTGGACTAAAACATAACGAGCAAATCATTATTGGTTCTGATCTAGACGGACTATCCGAGGATGCTTTGAAAGAAATTATCCGACGCCACGATATTTTTACTCGTGTAAAACCAGAACAAAAATTTGCCATCGTAGAAGCTTTGCAAAGCATGGGAGAAATAGTAGCTATGACCGGAGACGGAGTCAACGATGCGCCGGCCTTAAAAAAAGCCAACATCGGAATCGCTATGGGACAAAAAGGCACAGAGGTAGCGCGCGCGGCCGCTGGCATAGTTTTAATGGATGATAATTTCGCCACCATCGTCAAAGCCATAAAAGAAGGGCGCCGAATTTATGACAACCTGCGCCAAGCTTTTGTATTTTTATTTTCATTTCATTTACCAATAGTCGGATTGGCAATTTTGCCATTATTATTTGGTAAACCATTAGTTTTTTTACCAATCAATATTATTTTCTTGGAATTATTTTGTGATCCAGCCGCTGTACTTGGTTTTGAACGCGAAAAAGCCAGACAAAATTTAATGATCGAAAAACCACGACCTACCAACGAATCACTTATTAACTTACGATTGATCAACAAAATTTTATTGCAGGGCTTTTCAATCTTGGCGGTCTCATTTGGATTTTATTACTATTATGCTATAAATTTGGGGCAAGTGGATATCGGACGCACGATGGCTTTTGCTTCATTAATAATATCTCAAACCTTAATAATTTTAATTAGTCGCGAATGGGAACAAATAAAAAGCAACATATTGTTGTTGTCTATTTCTGTCGCGACAATTTTTGTTTTAGCATTAATCATATACATCCCTGCTTTGCACAGTATATTTCATATTGAAACATTAAATTTAAATCAAATTTTACTTCTCTGCGTTATACCAATAATTGCTATGACACTAACAACTTTCGTAATAAAAAAAATAAAAAATCAATAAATTATGTCTTTGGAAGAAAAAATAAAATCTGAACCGGCTTATAGGCGTGATCAAATTTATCTCGCTTGGTTTGATAAAAACATTCACGATTTTTCTGAGATCACTACTCTATCCAAAAATTTACGCGAACAACTAACTGACGAACCTTGGATGACTGTCAAACAAAAAGTTTTACAGACTAGTCAAAATGACGGCACACGTAAAGCCCTACTCGAACTGTCTGACGGACAAATTATCGAAACGGTTTTAATGCCACGAGCTAGTAAAAAACTAGATCAGAGTGGCGAGTTACGTTATACAGTTTGTATCTCTTCTCAAGTTGGTTGTCCTATGGGTTGTGCTTTTTGCGCCACTGGCAAACTTGGCTTCAAACGCAATCTTACCTACCGAGAAATCATTGATCAGATTCGTTTTTGGCAACAAATGATGTGGCAAGAACCAGGTGACGGTGAAGTAGAAAATATTGTATTGATGGGGCAAGGAGAACCATTACTCAACTATGAAAATGTAAAATTGGCGTTGGCTATTTTAATAAAATACGCCAAAATCGGACCACGCAAAATTACTATGTCGACTGTCGGCGTTCCAGAGAGTATGGAAAAGATGGTAACAGAAAAAGATTTTCCTTCTGTGCGATTTGCCCTGTCACTACATAGTGCTTTATCCGAAAGTCGTTCAGCAGTCATTCCGTCCAATCGTCCTAGTTTTTTGGATTTCTTGGTGGAGTGGTCAAAAAAATATCACACCGCTTTTCCTAGCCGCACTCATTTTATTGGTTTGGAATATATAATGTTAAAAGGAATTAATGATGATATCAAACATCTCAATGCATTAATTAAATTAGTTTTAAAATTGGGGTCTATACGCGTCAACTTAATCCCCTACAATGCCAGCGGCTGTAACGATATGTTCCAAGGAACAGACTTTGTCACTATCCAAACCTGGCAAAAGAAAATGAACGACCACGATATTACCTGTACCATTCGCCGTTCTCAAGGCTTAGACATTGATGCGGCTTGTGGTCAATTAGCTAATAAAAATTTATAAAATAATTTAATTAAATAACTATGTCTAAAAATAATCTTTCCATCGCTGTATTAGGAGCTGGAAATATGGGTACAGCCATCGCTCAAATTATCGGATCAAATGGCTATAAAATAAAGATTTGGAATTACGAAGGTGATGTGGAACCGCTTGAACAAATCAACAATCTACATGAAAATAAAAAATTTTTAGCGGGTATAAAACTATCCCACAATATTATCGCGGAAAAAAATCTGGAAATGGTAATACGTGATGCCAAAATAATTTTTTTCGTACTACCTAGTAATTGCATGCTTGATATAATAAAACGCGCGGCCAAATTTATGTCGCCAAAAACTATTTGCGTTGATGTCTCCAAAGGAGTAGAGGAAAAAACTTTGAATATCATGACTTCCGTAATTCAAAAAAACATTCCCAGTCATTCTCGACCTTTGGTCTCCACTATTTCTGGACCTGCAATTGCTTTCGATATGGCCAATGGAGATTTTACGGCAATGAATATTTCGAGCAAAAATAGTGAAACAATAAAATTTGTGAAAAAAGTTTTGTGCAATGATAATTTACGTCTAAAAGAAACAACTGACATTATCGGCACAGAGATAGCGGGGTCATTTAAAAACATTTATGCCATCGCTATCGGAATAGCAGACTACTATCATTGGCCTATGAACACCAAAGCAGCTATTATAGTTTTGGCAATTAAAGAGATGAGAACCATAATCAAAAAAATGGGCGGACGCGAAGAAATTGTAAATGATTTGGCTGGACTAGGAGATCTCATAGATACCGCTTTTTCTGTTCAATCGCGAAACCGTCGTTTTGGTCAATGTCTCCCAAAACATCCTAATAAAGAGTCAGCCACTAAAGAAATTGGGCAAATAGTTGAAGGGGTCAGCGCCTGCAAAATCACCTTGGCCTTGGCAAAAAAATATAAGATAAAAATGCCACTGGCTCAGGCTGTGTATCAGATAGTTTGGAAAAATGCCAATCCAGAAATTACCTTAAAAAATATTTTGAAACAGTCTTTTTAAAATGCAACACCAAGAAAAAAACAACCAACGCCTGCGCATAATCGCGATTTTCTTTATCGTCGTCACTATTGGTATTATCGGGAAATTATTTGTATTGCAGATAATCCAAGTAGAATACTATCGTACGTTTGCACTTTCATCTCATGAAATTTATCAGCAACTCCACCCCAAACGTGGCGAGATTTTTTTTCAAGATACTAGAAATAAACAAGAATTTCCAGCGGCTATAAATCGTCAATATTTTTTGGTCTATGCTGTACCTAGTGAAATTAAGCTAGAAAATGTTTCAAGTACAGTTGATAAATTAATACAGATACTATCACTACCTGAAACTGACCGCGAGATATTAAACATTAAACTGGCAAAACCAAACGACCCATATGAGCCAGTGGTAAAAAAAATCGATAGCGACACAATAGAAAAATTAAAATTAGAAAAATTGGATGGCATTTATTCTACTCCCCAAGAATACCGTTATTATCCAGAAGAAAATACCGCGGCTTCCATTTTGGGTTTTTGCCGACTAAATGATGAAGGTACCCAACAGATTGGCAACTACGGTGTCGAAGGTTATTGGGATAAAATTTTAACCGGACGTCAAGGTTTCATCTCTGGAGAACGCGGAGCTCTTGGAAGTTGGATTACAATGGCAATGCATTCTCAGGTAAACGCCCAAGACGGTGCTGATTTACTTTTGACCATAGATCGCTCACTAGAATACAAAGCCTGTGAATTGCTCCAAAAAGGGTTGGAAGAATATCAAGCAAAAAGTGCCTCGCTAGTGATGATGAATCCAAAAACTGGTGCAATTTTGGCCATGTGTAGTTTGCCAGATTTTGATCCCAACAAATATTCTGAAGTGAAAGATTTGAGAGCCTTTAGTAACAACACTATTTTTGCCCCCTATGAACCTGGTTCAGTATTCAAACCAGTCACCATGGCGGCGGGTGTAGATTTGGGATTGGTTTCACCCAACACTACCTTTAACGATCCCTGTGTGCGAGTTATCAATGGTTACTCTATCAGAAACGCTATGAGCAAATGTTACGGCACTCAAACTATGACACAGGTGTTGGAAAATTCAATCAACACTGGTATGATTTTTGTAGAAGAAAAATTGGGACATACCCGTTTAGGTGATTATGTAAAAAAATTTGGTTTCGGAGAAAAAACTGGAATTGAGCTTGGTCCGGAAGCCACAGGAGATGTTTCTTCTTTGGAAAGAAAAGGTGAAGTGTTCGGCGCAGTAGGTTCGTTTGGGCAAGGTCTCACTGTCACCCCAATACAGCTAGCCGCCGCTTATAGTGCAATTGCTAATAAGGGGCTTTTACCAAAACCATTTATTGTGGCCGAAACTAGATACCCCAATGGACAAAAAGAAGTCACACCTACTGAAAAATCTGTGCGAGTAATTTCTGAACGCACTGCCAAATTGATGAGTGGGATGTTGACATCGGTAGTGGAAAATCATTACAAAATTGCAAAAGTCGATGGATATTATGTAGCAGGTAAAACAGGTACCGCCCAAATCGCTGAGACTGGTGGATATAGTGATGAACGTACCAACCACACTTTCGCTGGTTTTGCACCGGCCACTAACCCTCAGTTTGTTTTGGTGGTAAAATATGAAGAGCCGCAAAGACAGTGGGCAGAACAGACTTCTTTGTTTGTTTTTCGAGATTTAATGAAATTTGCATTGCAGTATTATGTGGTGCCAACAGATCGTTGATTTATTTTATCTTAATTCCGTTGGAGCGCTGAAAAATATATGAATTTTCTTGCGCTCAGACTTGTGGCGAATTTGACGTTTGTTAGACAGCACTAGTATTCTCGCCACTTCGGACAATTCGCGCGGCGAAAATTAATATATTTTTCAGCTGGTTAATTAATTAGAAATTATTATTTTATGTTTAAAACGATGTTGCATGCGATGTTAAAATATTTTTCCAAAAGGATTATTAAAAAATATCGACCGGATGTGATTGGGATTACTGGATCGATTGGTAAGAGTTCCACCAAGGAAGCGATTGCGGCGGTGTTGGAAAATAAATTTAATGTCCGCAAAAGCCAAAAAAATTATAATAATGAGGTTGGGATGCCTTTGACCATCATTGGCATTGAAAAAACTCCTGGTAGTTCTATTTTTGGTTGGATGAAAGTATTTTGTAAGGCAAAAAATTTGTTACTCATCAAAGATAAAAATTATCCAGAAATTTTAGTTTTGGAAATGGGAGCGGACAAACCTGGTGATATCCCCTATCTTATTGATATTGCACCTTGCAAAATTGGCGTGCTGACTTATATTTCTCATGTTCACACCGAGGCATTCAAAACTATTAAAAAAATTGCCCAAGAAAAACGCGTAATTATTTCACATTTGCAACAAGATGGCTTTGCAGTGCTAAATTTTGACAATGAACTAGTAATGCAAAACGCTAACACTACCAAAGCTGAAATTGTAACTTATGGTTTCAAAGAAGGCGCCGATTTTAAAGCGACAGATGTCAATGTTATTACGGATGAAAAAACCAATTGGCCAACTGGGTTGAATTTTAAATTAAATTTTAAGGGCAACATTGTACCAGTCTTTTTACCAGGGGCTATCGCCGAACATATGATACCGTCTGCTTTGGCGGCGATTGCTGTGGGGCATATTTTGGGGATTAACGTGATTGATTCAGTACAAGCCTTAAACAACCTCGAACCATTAGCTGGTCATATGCGAATCATTGATGGCATAAAAAATACCTTATTGATTGACGACACATATAACTCTAGCCCTGAACCGGTCAAATCGGCATTGTCTACTTTGTCCAAAATTAATGTTGCTGATGGAGCAAAACGTATTGCTGTTTTATCGGATATGCTTGAGCTTGGGACTGAGACTGAAAATGCTCACCGCGAAATTGGTTTCAAAGTAGCCGAGCTGGGTATTGATTTTCTCATCACTGTGGGCGAAGCTAGCAAACACACGGCTATCGCGGCACGCGAAGCTGGTTTGGATGACAATCAGATTGTTTCTTTTGCAGAAAGTGTCAGCGCAGGTAAATTTTTACAAGAGAAATTACATCGCGGAGATGTGGCACTCGTCAAGGGATCCCAAGGATTGCGGATGGAAAAAATAGTCAAAGAAGTAATGGCCGAACCGTTGGATGCCCCAAAATTACTAGTACGACAAACCAAAGAATGGCTAAGTTAAACGAATTGGCTTGATTTTTTGGCTAGCTTGGAGTAATATTTACCCATGGAAATTTCTTTATTACAAAACTCTTTGTTGTTTTTTATCGGCGCTTGTTTGCTATCTTTTTTGTTTGCACCGATTTTGACTAAAATTTTGTATAAATTCAAAATTACTCGTCGTTCTGATTATGATTTTACATTATACGGCGACCGCCAAATAAAAATTGGCACGCCAGTTATGGGTGGTCTTTTGGTAATTCTTGTTGTGACGGTAATAACATTGATATTTAATTGGAATAGAAAATATACCTACGTTCCTATTGGTGTAATGACCATCGCCGCTTTACTTGGCGCCGCGGATGATTTGTTAAATATTTTTGGTGCGAAGCGCCGTTTGCGAACATTGAAGCAAACTCTCACTTTAATAAAAATTCACCGTCATTGGTACATGCGAGTTTGGCTTGTTTTGATCTTACCATGGGAATTTTTCAAACATCTCACTCACATGCTCGGATCACATCCTGGTCGCGGCATTCAAGTTCATGAAAAATTAATCTTTCAATTTTTGGCTGGCGCTGTGGCCGCTTGGTGGGTGTATACCAAACTTGATCCTCATTGGCATTCTCTATCTATTCCTTTTGATGGTCGTATCTCTGTCGGTATGTGGATTGTGCCGATCATTATTTTCTTTGTAATGTTTACTGCCAATGCGGTAAATATTGCGGATGGGTTGGATGGATTGGCTGGAGGATCATTGTTGATTACTTTTGTTGCTCTCACTGTCATTAGTTGTATTGAAGGACGTACCGCTTTTGCCCCACTCAATGCGACTGTTGCTGGGTCACTATTGGCTTATACATATTTCAATGTTAAGCCAGCGCGATTTCAAATGGGAGATGTGGGGTCACTGGGTCTTGGCGCGTTGTTAGCTATTAACATGATTTCCATAGATAAGACTTTATATATTCCAATTTTTGGATTTATTTTTTATTTGGAAACTATTGTGGTGATTTTACAAGTTTTTTCACGCAGATTGTTTGGACGTCGTTTATTTAAAATGGCCCCTCTACACCACCACTTAGAATTTAAGGGGTGGGGTGAAGAAAAAATTGTAATGCGGTTTTGGATTTTACACGCGTTAGTGGTTGTGGTTGGTATTTGGATGGCTGTTTATAAATAAAATCCTATAGCATCATATTTTGAATTTTATTTTTTTTAATTGTGAACCGCTCGGATAATTTGTGACTCGTGTCGCTCTGTCTCTGAACTCGCCCTTGGGCTCAAACAGCAGAGACAGCCACGCTTTACTTGTCTACAAATTATTGCCTCGCTTGTTCAATATTAAAAAAAACAAAATTCAAAATAATCTTCTAACATGTATTTAAATTGGAACTCAAAAAAAACGACCAACTTTTCCGATAGTAATCTGAACTCACTTTATAATGAGGGTTATTTGTTTACCCGAACTGGAAAAGGAGATCTGAATCAAACTAGAAGTTTGCGCATTGATTTATCTAAATTCCAATTATGTAGCGAAAACCGTCGGGTGTTGAAACATACTGAAAATGTCTTGTTGGAAGTCGCTAATATTTCTTATGACAATTACCATTGGGGAATACATAAACTTGGGAAAGATTTTTATGCTACCAAATTTGGTGAGAAGACTTTTTCTGCGCAAAAAATAAAAACTTTAATTACTGAACCAGATGAGAGTAATTTTAATAAATTATTTATTTATCGCCAAAAAGAAGATAACCTGGCACTTGGTTACGTTATTTCTTTGGAAACAAACGAATTGCTACACTATTGTTATCCTTTTTACGATTTGAATTCCAAAATAAAAAATCTCGGATTGGGCATGATGACCAAAGCGATTGTCTGGGCACAAGAAAATAAGAAAAAATATATTTATTTGGGCTCCGCTACTCGCAAGACTGATACTTATAAATTACAATTTGATGGATTGGAATGGTTTGATGGAAAAAAATGGAATACTGATTTGGTTAAATTGAAAAAGGAAATAAAATAGTATGGATAATAAGCATATTCATTTTATTGGAATTTGCGGAGTTGGGATGAGTGCCTTGGCTATTTTGTGGCAGAAGAAAGGCTGGAAAGTGACTGGCTCGGATGTTGGTTTTTATCCGCCCATTTCTACTCATTTGACTCAACATAAAATAGATTACTATCCTGGATGGCATGTGGAAAAAATGGGTACACCAGATTTGGTTGTGGTTGGCAATGTAGCCGGTAGTGAAAATCCGGAATTACAATATGTTTTGGAAAATAATATCCCCCATCTTTCATATCCTGAATTGATTTCTCAAAATCTTATCAAAGAAAATTCTATTGTTTGCGCCGGCACATATGGCAAAACTACCACCACTGCCCTACTCGCATGGATTTTGAAGGAAGCTGGATATCAGCCAGCTTATATGTTTGGCGGACTTTCCAATATGCTCAGCCACAGCGCCGACGATTTGGGTGGTGATTGGAGTATTGTTGAAGGTGATGAATACAAAACTAGTCGGACCGATTTACGCGCCAAGTTTTTTTCTTACAAACCTACTCACCTACTTTTGACTGGTTTGAAATGGGACCACGCCGATGTTTATCCGACTGAACAATCCTATCTCGATGCTTTTGCACAATTAGTGGAGATGATTCCAGCTTCTGGTCTGATTGTTTGTTGTGCTGATAATCTCAAGGCGAAGAACATCGTTTTTCAAGCTCAAGCCCGTGCCATTTATTATGGAAAAAATCATGGTAGTTATACCTATGGTGAGATAGAACAAACCAATGCGGGGCTGAAATTTACCATTGAAAATGTTAAAGGCTCTTTTGATATTTATTCTCCGATGCTCGGCGACTACATGGCCGAAAATATTTGCGGTGCTTTTGTGATGGCGATAGAAATTGGTGTTGAACCAGAAAAAATTATCAATGCAATTGCCAAATTTACTGGTATCAAACGCCGTCTAGAAAAACGTGGACAAACAAAATCAGGTGCGAATGTTTATGACGATATTGCCCATTCCCCGACCAAGGCTTTGTCTGTATTGGCTACTTTAAAAAGTATTTACTCTGGAAAAATAATTGCGGTTTTTGAACCAAATACTGGCAACCGTCAAAAAGAATCTTTTGCTGATTATGACAATTCGTTTATACTAGCCGATGAAATATTAATTCCTCGTCTAACTAAAGTAAAAACTCCAGGAAGCGTCGATGGCCAAGAATTATCGAAGATTGTTGGTAAAACCCATTCGAATGTTAAATATTTTGAAGTTGACGAAGATTTGATAAGCCATTTACAATCTACCACCAAAATTAATGATGCAGTAGTATTTATGGGTAGTCATAGTTTTAGAGGTATGATAGAAGAGTTATTATAGATATAGATTTTTTAATATTGAAAAAGCGAAGTTTAATTTGTAGACAAGTGAAGCGTGGCTGTCTCTGCTGTTTGAGCCCAAGGGCGAGTTCAGAGACAGAGCGACACGAGTCACAAATTATCTGAGCGTTTCACAATTAAAAAATCTATATCTATAATGACGAAAACAATAATGAAAAAATAATTATGAAAATACCAAGACAAGCCAAGAAAGTTTTTACTGGAGAAATTTTTGACATCTATCAATGGCCACAGAAAATGTTTGATGGTTCAACTGCGACTTTTGAAATGATCAAACGTCCAGACACTGTTCAGATTATTGCCATACAAGATGGTAAAATTATTACCACCAAAGAATTTCAACCAGGTCACAAGCGTGATCACGGATTGATTGGTGGCCGGGTAGATAGAGGAGAAAAACCATTTGCCGCCGCTAAGCGTGAATTACTCGAAGAATCTGGAATGATTTCAAAAAAATGGAGTCTAATAAAAAAATACGAGCCAGTTCACAAGATGGAATGGACTGTCTATTATTATGTAGCACGTGACTGTAAAATCATAGCTAAACAAAACCTAGATGCGGGAGAAAAAATTACATTGTGCCAAAAAACATTTGAACAGTTTGTCGAGGATGCCGTTACTTTACCACAATGGAATAATCAATTTGTAGGAGATGTTTTAAAGATGCAAATAAAAGGAAAAACAGAACTAGCCAAATTTAAAAAACAAATTTTTGGCAAATAAAAAAGCCCCAACATTCGGAGCTTTTCAGAGAATTTATTTACCTTCGTCTACTACTTCGGCTTTGACTTTTTCACCATCAATGGAAGATACTTCCAAAGTGATGCCACAGAGTTCACATTCGATAACGTGACCAGTATCCAAATCTGGATAAGAAGTGAGATCGACTGGATTTTTGCACTCAGGACAAATTAAGATCATAATATATAGTGTTTAAGCTAAATTACAAAAGTAAAAACAATTATATCAAAAATAATCAATTTTGGCAAGGCCTATGATTACCCCACAAACAAAACATCAAAAAATGGCTAAAATATTGGGACTGTCCGTTCCTCTATATTTCAAAAGAGAAGATCTACACCCCCTAGGGTCGCATAAGGGCCGTTCTCTGCCCATTATGATTGAAACCCACGCCAAACAGGGTGAAACACATTTTGTTATATCATCCTCCGGTAATGCCGCTTTGGCCGCTGGTTTGTATATAAAAAAATACAACCAAAAACATAAAAGCAAACTGTCTTTGCAAATTTTTGTGGGTGAAAAAATTGACTTGGAAAAATTGGGATTGTTGAAAAAAGTATTATCCAAATACATCACTATCAACCAAACAAAAAACCCAAAACAACAAGCTTTTAAACTAGACAAAAATGGTGAAGCCAAAATATTGCGCCAATCCACAGACGACCTTGCCTTGCTTGGCTATGAAGAATTGGCCAAAGAATTAAACAAAATAAAAAATCTTTCGGCAGTGTTTATCCCTACCAGTAGTGGCACCACTGCACAAGGATTATATAATGGTTTTAAAAAATTTAAACACCTTCCCCAAATTCATATTGTACAAACCACCACCTGTCATCCAATCGCAATAAATTTTTCACCAACTCGCTGTTGCTCCACAACATCTAAATCTATAGCTGGGGCAATAGTAGACAATGTGGCTCATCGCAAGGAAGTCGTTATAAGTGATATAAAAAACAGCAAAGGTTTTGGTTGGATTGCAGATGACAAACAAATTCAGGTAACAATTGAACTAATCTGGAAAACAGAAAAAATAAAAATATCACCTAACAGCGCACTGGCAATCGTCGGACTTCAAGAAGCAATCAAACAAAATTGGAAATTCAAAGGATCGGTTACATGCTTAATCACAGGCAAATAAGAATAGTTAAAAATAAAAAATCACCGAATGAATTGGTGATTTTTTAATCGGCTCAGTAAACAAAGTATTTACTTACTAAGCAGGTTCCCGGCGACGAATCGTCGGGCACCCTTTTGGGGGATTTGCGTCCCTCAGCGAGTCTCAACACCTTCAAAATCAAGGTGGAGACCACGGTGCCCAACGATGAGTTGGGACGGGACTTACTTGGTGACGGGCTTCGCCACGGGAGTGGGAGCCGGGGGCGGGGGCGGGGGCGGGGGCGGGGGCGGCGGAGGAGCCTTGGCCACAGGAG
>JBAYIZ010000003.1:0-72970 GCA_041665405.1 Candidatus Magasanikiibacteriota bacterium | reverse complement strand
GGCCTTTAAATTATTTGAGAGTTTTGGTTTTCCTCTGGAGATCACAATGGAATTGGCAAACGAAAACGGATTGTCTGTGGATGTGAATAGTTTTGAGGAGGCATACAAAGCTCATCAAGATTTGTCACGTACTGGTGCGGAACAAAAATTTAAAGGTGGTCTAGCAGACACTGGCGAGATGTCGGTGAAATATCATACCGCCACCCATTTGTTGCATGCGGCGCTTCGTCAGATTTTAGGTGCACACGTAGAACAGCGTGGCAGTAATATTACTGCTGAACGTTTGCGTTTTGATTTTTCTCATCCCGAAAAAATGACCGAAGAACAAAAACAACAAGTAGAAGATTTGGTAAATTGTGCTATTCAAAAAAATTATCAGGTGTCATTTGCTGAAATGACTGTGCCTGAGGCCAAAGCCAAAGGTGCAATGGGATTGTTCGAAGATAAATATGGCAATAAAGTAAAAGTATACTCAGTAGGGGAACCGGATGTCCTTCCTTCCGCCACAATGAATTCTCAGACCTTCAGTAAAGAAATATGCGGAGGTCCACATGTGGAAAATACTGGTTCGATGGGTAAATTTAGAATTATCAAAGAAGAAGCAGTGTCTAGCGGTATCCGTCGCATAAAAGCAGTGTTGGAATAATTATGATCTCTCTCCTCAAAAAACTCTGGTCCATGCGTGTGCAATTTTCAAAGTACTTTATTGTCGGTATTAGCGCGGTAATTTTGGATATTTGGACACTGCGTCTTTTGATGGTGTATTTAGGATTTGGTCCTATTTTGTCCATTATTATCAATCAATTATTTCTTTTAAATTTTGTATTTTTCTTTAATAAATATTGGGCATTTGGCGGTCGTGGAATTACCCATCAACAGGCCATACGTTTTTATATGGTGGCCGGTACAAATTATTTAGTTGCTATTGGTTGGATGTGGTTTTTTACCAATTTGATAAATTTACATCAATATATAGGATATTTTGGTATTTCAGAAGTAAATTATTATTTAATTGTGAGAATCGTAAACATGGCATTGGCGGTATCTTGGAACTTCCTACTTTACAAATTTTTTGTTTATCGGCTAGAGGGGGAGGATGTGAATAAGTCCATAATCGAGGCTGGTATATAGTATTAATTGGCTTAGATTAGCGGTTTTATATCAAAATTCAGTGTAAAAATATTATTTTCCGCACCCCCTTGACTAAATTCATTATTTTAGCTAGAATACTAGCGATTAATATTTCTCCAAATGGTTAGCAAACAAGACGTAATCGAATTAAAGGGAGCAATTGAAGAATTGTTACCTGCTGGCACTTTCCGCGTTAAGCTCGAAAGTGGACAGACAATCATCGCTCATTTATCTGGAAAAATGCGCTTAAACAAAATTCGTTTGAGCTTAGGTGACCAGGTGAAAGTAGAGATGACCCCTTACGATTTGACCAAAGGTAGAATTACATTCCGTTTCTAAACAATTCAAACATAAGAATATCAACCATTGCGGTGTAGCTTCTCACTTTTTTTAGAGGGGCGTCGATATCGCGGCAGTGGTTGGTATTTTTGCTTTACTTAATTATTTATTTTTTTGATACCATATGAAAGTACGCGCTTCCGTAAAAAAGATTTGCATGAAGTGTCAAACCGTACGTCGTAAAGGCCGCGTGTTTGTCATCTGTGAAAACGCTAAACATAAACAACGTCAGGGTTAATTAAATTATTTACTCACCTCTAGAAATTATGAGAATTGCTAGTACCAATATCCCAAGTGATAAGAAGATTGCCTACTCATTACCGTATGTTTTCGGTATTGGAAGAACTTTGGCAGTCAAAATCTTGAAAGACGCCGGCATTGATGGTAATATTCGTGCCAAAGATTTGACCGAAGCTCAACAAGACAAACTACGTGCTATCGTAGAAAAAGATTATAAAACAGAAGGTGATTTGCGTCGTGAAATCATGAGTAATATCAAGCGCTTGAAGGATGTGAAGTGTTATCGTGGTATTCGCCATATGAAACACTTACCAGTTCGTGGTCAACGTACCAAGACAAATTCACGTACTGTACGTGGAAACGTCCGCAAGACAGCTGTTAGTGGCAAGAAACTGGCTGGTCAAAAGACCTAAAGCAGACGCTTGTTAATTTTAATACCAGACATTAAAAAATATGACAGAAAAAACAATTGAAAAAACTGAAGAAGGCGTCGCCAAAGCTACTACAGCTAAAGTAGGTACTGCCAAAGCCAAGAAAAAGAAGGTTATTGATCGCCAGGTTCCTCGCGCCAATGCCTATATTCAAGCTACTTACAACAATACTATCATCACAATTTCAGATCCAAACGGAAACGTTTTGGGATGGTCTTCTGCTGGTGTAGTTGGTTTCAAAGGTCCAAAAAAAGCTACTCCTTATGCTGCTTCTCTGGTGACCAAAGATTTGATGGAAAAGATTGCTGCTTATGCTGTCAAAGAAGTTAGTGTATTCGTAAAAGGTATCGGCGGTGGTCGTGAAGGTGCTATCCGCGCTCTTCATATCAACGGTTTGAATGTAGTATCTATCAATGATGTTACTCCAATCCCTCACAATGGTTGCCGTCAACCAAAGAGACGTCGAGTATAATTTATCACATTGTAATATAAATCCTATGGCAAGAAAAATTGGACCAAAACATAAGTTATGCCGCAAGTACGGTGAAAAATTATGCGATTCTGTAAAGTGCCCATTGACCAAACGCCCATATCCACCAGGTCAACACGGCCCAAGCAAGAAACGTCCTAAGGTTTCCGGTTACGGCAAACAACTTTTAGAAAAACAAAAAGTAAAAAGAATTTACGGTATTTTGGAACGTCAATTTTCCAACTATGTTGCTGAAGCTTCTAAAAAAGTAGGCGACACCAGTAAAATTCTTTTGAACTATTTAGAATCCCGCTTGGATAATGTTGCCTATCGTGCTGGTTTGGCGCCTTCTCGTGCCGCCGCTCGTCAGATGGTGAATCATGGTCACTTGACCGTAGATGGTGAAAAGGTAGATATCCCATCTTATCGTGTTAAGGTTGGACAGGTAGTTGCCGCATGTGCAATTTCCAAAGGTAAAAAATTATTTGAAGGTATTAATGAGAAGCTACAGAAAGTGGAGGCTCCTTCCTGGTTGGGTGTGGATAGTAAGACTGTAAGCGCCAAAGTTTTGAACGCTCCTACAGTAGAAAATCCAAATTTTAATCCAAAAGCTATTATCGAGTTTTACTCTCGCTAATTATTTAACCTTAATATTATGGAGAATTTTCTTTTACCATCCAAAGTTGAATTTCAACCTGGCGAGACCGCCCTTACCGGTGCTTTGGTTATTACCCCATGTTTTCATGGTTATGGTACTACCCTAGGCAACGCTTTGCGTCGCGTTTTGTTGTCTTCTTTATCTGGTGGTGCAGTTGAAGCATTTAAAATTAAAGGTGCTCAACATGAATTTACAACTGTTGAAGGTGTGCAGGAAGATATTGTTGAAATAATGTTGAATTTGAAACAATTGGCAGTAAAAGTTTACGGTGATGAATCAGTTACTTTAAATTTAGTAAAAAAAGGACCTGGTGTTGTTACTGGTGCTGATATAGAAAAAAATAGTAATGCCGATGTAATTAGTAAAGATTTGGTAATTTGCAATCTTACTAGTAATAAAACTTTTGAAATGGAAATTATCGTTGGCAAAGGCCGCGGTTTTGTACCTGTTGAAGAAAAAGATAAAAAGAATTATCCACTAGGAACAATTGTTACTGATTCTGTTTATACTCCAGTAAAAGATGTTGGTTATCATGTTGAATATACTCGTGTTGGTGATATTACTAACTACGAAAAATTAACAATCAATATTGAAACCAACGGTACTATTTCCCCAGAAGATGCGGTAAGCCAATCTGTAAAGATTTTGATCGATCATTTTTCAATCGTTTTGTCTAGTGTTGCTTCTACACAACCTGAAATTGTTGCACAGGAGCCCGAGGTCGCACCAGATAAACCAGTTGTTGAAGGTGAAGAAAAACCAAAAAAGAAAGTTTCCAAGAAGAAGTAATTATTTAAGGAATAAATTGATATGCGTCATTTAGTAAAAAAAGCTACATTAGATCGCAAGACTGCGGCGCGTCGCTCACTCTTGGCCAACTTGGCAGAAAGTTTGATCATCTATGAGAAGATCAAAACTACCAAAGCCAAAGCAAAAGCATTGCGTTCGCTTATTGAAAGATTAATTACCAAAGCCAAACCAAACGATTTGGCTGCCCGACGTCAATTGATGCGCGTTCTTTATACAAACAACGCTATCAAAAAAATGTTGGAAGTGATTGGCCCACGTTACGCCACTAGAAAAGGTGGATATACTCGTATTACCTTGCTAGGTTTGCGAAAAGGTGATGCCAGTGAAGAGGCGATGATCGAGTTTGTTTAATAGATAATTGATAATTATGTCTACAAATAGAAAGACCATTGAAATAGACGCCACTGGACAAGCTCCAGGTCGTTTGGCAAGTAAAATTGCCACATATTTAATGGGTAAACACAAAGTAAAATATACTCCGAATATTGATTTTGGAGATAAGGTAGTGATTACCAATTGTGATAAGATTGTTTTTACCGGTAAAAAACTGGACCAAAAACTTTATCGTCATCGTTCCAATCACCCGGGTGGTTTGAAAGAAAAACAAGCCAAAACACAGATGGCTGAAAGCCCAGAAGAATTGATTCGCCTAACTGTTGCTAAAATGTTGCCAAAAAATAAATTACGCGATCAACGCATGATTCGCTTGCATTTTAAAAAATCATAATTATGACAAAACTTAGCACAACTGAATCAAACCGCGCTGTTGGACGCCGCAAACGTGCCTCTGCTCGTGTACGTATCACCAAAGGTACAGGTAAGTTTGTTATCAATGGCATGGAAATGAAAGACTTTTTAACATATTTTGAATCTCAAGATATTGTTATGGCTCCATTGAAAGCTATGGCAAAAGAAAAAGATTTGGACATTTCTTGTTTAGTACAAGGTGGTGGAAAAAAGGGTCAAGCCGTAGCTATTCAGCTCGGTATTGCTCGCGCTTTGGTACTATGGAATGAAGAGTTTAGAAAGACTTTGAAAACTCAAGGATATTTGACCCGCGATCCACGCATCAAAGAAAGAAAGAAGTTCGGCTTGAAAAAAGCTCGCCGTGCCGCTCAATGGTCAAAACGTTAATTATTCTCAATTTCTCTCCAAAACATCTCGATTTTATCGGGATGTTTTTTGTTTGATTTTTAGGGCGTTTTGGGGTAAAATAGACTAATGAAAGTTTTCAGTGTAACCCAAAATACTTCGTTTCTGACTGCCGCCTCAATTTTGCAAAAGGTTATTTCTTTTGTATATTTTACGATTATTGCCAGAATGATCGGGGTAGAAAATACAGGCGCATATTTTTTTGCGATTACATTTACTACGATTTTTACAGTAGTCGCCGATTTTGGTATGGGTCCAGTACTGACCAGGGAAGTCTCTCGTTATCCTGATAAAAGTGAACAATATTTACATACGGCTTTTTGGGCAAAAGTGATGTTTGGTTTGCTAAGTTATGCATTGGTGGTATTTTTTGTAAATGTTTTAAACTATCCTTATTTAATAAGAGTTCTGGTTAGTGTTTCAGGTGTTACAATGTTTTTTGACAATCTGCATGCCGCATTTTATTCAATATTTAGGGCACGAAAAAATTTAATATACGAATCCATTGGAATTGTGGGGTCACAGGCAATAACATTAATTATCGGTACCGTAGCACTGTTTAATCACTGGCCTTTGTATTGGTTAATTTTGGCTTATACCATACCAGCATTTTTGAATTTTATTTTTTCTGCTTTTTGTTTAAAAAAGATTTATGGCCTGATTTATCGTTTTTCTTTTAATTTTCACATATTTAAAATGTTTCTAGGCTTCGCGTTACCATTTGCAATGGCTGGTATTATTGGACGATTATATTCATATAGCGATTCATTATTGATGTCAAAAATGCTTTCGGCTCAGGAGCTAGGATGGTGGAGTGTACCGTATAAAATATCTTTTGCTTTTCAGTTTGTGCCCGTGGCATTATCGGCTAGTGTTTACCCAGTCATGAGCGAATTATATTTAACACAAAAAGAAAAAATAGGGGATTTATTTTTGAAGTCTTGGCGTTATTTATTTACTATTGTTTTTCCAATATCTTTTGGTTTGATAGCCTTGGCTACACCAGTAATTCTCAAATTATATAAACCACAATTTGCTCCAGCTATTCCAGTTCTCAGAATTTTATTGATTAGTTTAATTTTTGGTTATTTGAGTTTTATTACTGGAGCCACTCTGAATGCAAGCAATAAACAAAAAACACAAACTATACTTCTGGGCTTTGCGTTGTTTATAAATATCATCATGAACCTGATTTTGTTGCCAAGGATTGGTATCATGGGAGCGGCTTTTGCAGCCTTGTTGAGCAATATTATTTTGAGCGTGGGTGGTTTTTGGTTTTGTCGTCATCTGGTTTCTATAGATTTGAGAGTTTTGTTTAAATATTTTAATCAAACTTTTTGGCCGGCAATTCTGATGGCTAGTTTGGCATTTTATTTGTCGACCAAAATTAGTTTTTTAATTATTATTCCAATTTGTGCTGTGTTGTATGGGTTACTTTTGTTTATCTTTGGTGGTATTGATAAAATTATGCTTTTGAAATTTTATAATAAAATTATTGATTCTAGAAAAGTAGTATGAAAACATTAATTATTACATTAGAATATCCACCGCAAATAGGGGGTATCGCCACCTACACTTATAATCTGGCCGCTCATTTGCCCCCACAGGATATTGTAGTTTATGCGCCAAAATACAAAAAACAGGCGGAATTCGATGTTAAAAACTCATGGAAAACTTATCGTTTGAATCCATATTGGGGTTTTATTTGGCCGAAATGGTTGCGTTTATTTTTTCAAGTTGTTACCTTAGTGAATCAGGAAAAAATAGAAATGATCTATGTCAATCATGTTTTGCCAGTTGGATATGTGGCATTTCTTATAAAGAAGTTTAAAAAAATTCCATACACTTTGTTTCTACATGGCACAGATATTGCGGTCGCTTTGGCTAATAAAAGTAAGCGTAAAAAATTTATTAAACTGTGCAAGGAAGCCAAGAGTATTGTAGTAAATAGTGAGTTTTTAAAAAACAAATTATTAACTGTAGCTGAAAATCTAAAAATTGTGCAAGTGGTTTATCCTTGTCCAGGTGATATATTTTTTAACACCCCGATAAATGAATTAGAAATTTCATTATTAAGATCTCGTTTGGCTCTAGGAGGAAAAAAAGTTATTATTACGGTTGCGCGAATGGTAGAAGGAAAAGGTTTTCCTCACATGGTGCGGATGTTGCCAGAAATATTAAAAAAAGTACCAAATCTAGTTTGGTTGGTAATTGGTGATGGACCAAAAAATAAAGAGTTATTTCAGATGGTTCAAAAAAGTTCATTACAGAATGTGGTACGGTTTTTAGGTAATGTGGATCCAGTAGAATTATATAAATATTATCATCTTGCAGATTTGTTTGTATTGTTGACTCATAAAGATGAAAATCATGAGGAAGGGTGGGGGACAGTATTTTTGGAAGCTGCTGCCTGCGGTTTGCCAGTTGTCGCTGGAAGAGCGGGTGGGGTCGAGGAAGCGGTATTAGACGGTCAGACAGGGATAGTGGTTGATGTGTATCAAGATCAGAGTGTTATTCCAGCCGTTGTAAAAATTTTGAGTGACCAACTGTTTGCAAAAAAAATGGGGCTAACAGCCAAAGAACGTGTAGTGAATTATTTTCGTTGGGAAAATGAGGTGTCAAAATTATTATGAAAAATTTAGTTAGTATAATAATCCCAGTTTACAATCATGCTCATACACTTGAAGTATGTTTGAAAACGATATCTATACAGGATAAAATTTTCCCCCTTGAGTTGATTATAGTTAATGATGGTAGTACGGATAATTTTCAAGCATCATTAGAATATATTTTGCAAAAATATCCTGATATTAAAGCTTTAAATCCATTGGTGATTGATCAGATAAATTCCGGTGCACCCACTGCGCGTAATCGAGGTTTCAGGGAAGCACATGGAGAATACGTTATATTTGTAGATGCTGATACAGTCTGTTATTCAGGGATGATAGAAACGATGAAAAAGGCGCTAGATGATAACCAGCAGGCGAGTTATGCTTATAGTCAGTTCAGATTCGGATGGAAAAAAATGAAGAGTCATATTTTCGATTCAGCTCTCTTAAAAAAATTAAATTATATTGACGTTACTTCTTTGATCCGTGCCAGAGATTTTGTACCATTCGACGAGTCGTTAAAACGTTTTCAAGATTGGGATTTGTGGTTGACAATGTTAAAACAAAATAAAACCGGTGTGTTTGTCCCACAGGTTTTATACAAAAAGATTGTACGAGGAAGAAAGGGGATAAGCAGTTGGATACCGAGCTGGTTTTACCGTTTGCCCTGGAAAATAAAGAAAGTAGAAGATTACGAAAAATCCAAACAAATAATATTTATAAAACACGGTATTATATAATACCGTGTTTTATAAATTAAAAAGTCTCTATTTTTTTTCTATTTCATGATGATTGATAATTCCGATCGGAGATAAAATAAAAATTATCAACAAAATTCCAAATACATGAAATAGTGCCGGGCTAGTAATGTTGATAATGAGAATAGCGACAATTATTGCTTTAAAAATATTTTTGTTATATCCTTCTTTGGTCTTAGTAATATAATATAGCGTAAATAATACCAGACCAATCCAGCTAAGCGTACCAAATAATCCCATTTCAGCGTTTATTTCATAATACCCCCAGTCAAAATGAGTGGTGGTAATATATGTTTTAAAAACCGGACTAAAAACTGTGACTGTATCACCTAGACCAGTGCCTAGAATTGGATGGAGTTTTATTTTTTCAAATATTTTTGGTAACAATAACAATCGGCTTAAGGAGCTGTTCTCAATTTGTGGGCTAACGATACTTTGTAATCGCAAGCCAAATATTTCTAGACCTAAACTTTTTCCGCGACTGGCCAAAATGTGGGTAGAAACAAAAATTAAAATAAATAATACACCTATAGTGCATGAAATCGCCAACCATCTTTTCCATTTATTTTTTGAATATAGAAACAACGTGCCTATCGCCAGGGCCAATATGTAGGCACGTGTTAGGTTGTTTGCCAAAATGAACAATAAGCAAGCAACAACAGATAAATTGATTTGTGTAATTTTGTTTTTTATTATGTCACCGATAAAGTATATCGCTATCGGTATTAATAAGAGGTGTTCATTTAAAACGAGGCGATAGAAGTTGAAGCCTAAGTCAGTAATTTTTCCCAGTGCCACATCGCGATACCAATGATAATAACTGTCCTGCAAGACAATTAATCCAGAGGATAAACCAATCTGAGTAAACAAAATCATTAATACATTGCCAAAAATTGCGGCTAAAATTGCGCTTTTTCCTAATTCACGAAAACGGTCTGACAGCCACATTTCACGAAGAGGAAAATAATACAATAAGAATAAATATGGTATAAAGTCAGAATATATGGCCGAGTGACTATGACCCATATATAAACCACGGATTGCCGCCAATCCAACCGCACTAATCAAAACTAATATTATGATGAATTCCGCTTGATATTGTTTAAAGAAAGTAATTTTTTCGGTAACTATTTTTTGAATGAAAAATATTGTGACAGAAGTCATTAATAGTACGGTGCGCAAAGAAACAAAATCCAATCTTAGATATCCGCCAGATCCGCCTAATATTATTTCACCAGCAATAATGTACCAGCCTCGTTCGTCTTTTTTTAATAACCAATAAATAGCTAATGCAAAAATTAACACAGAAATAATAGTGTTGATGGGACTTTGGGGAAGCAAAGGAGTAATCGGACTAAAAAAAAAGGAAAACAAGCGAACTGCAAAATACAAGATAATAAATTTAATAATTGTATTTTTGGAGTTCATTGTTTTGAAATTTAATAACTATAAAATATTTTTAAAACCGTTGATAAACTCTTTGGCGTTCATTGAATTTTTTCCTTCTAATTGAATTTTTATGATTTCAATAGCAGTGTTTTGACCACAACCAGCCAACAGTTTGTCTTGTTGAGGTGTGATTTTTCCTTGTTCAACGTGTACACTGGTTGGTTTTATTTCCAACAGTTTCAGACGTTTTCCGTCGTATTCAGCCCAGATACCTGGCCAAGGAGTTAAACCACGATATAGATTATAAATTTGTTCACCAGTTTTATTCCAATCTATCTTGCCATCTTCACGAGTGAACTCTTTACAAAAGGTAGCCTCATCGTGATTTTGAATCTGTGGTGTGATTTTTCCCTCCACATAATCGGAAACAGTTTGTATTAATAACTGTGGGGCAATAGCTAGCAATTTTTCATTTAATTCTGCATAAGTATCGTTTGAGTCGATATTAACTCTTTCTTGTCTCAAAATATCACCATGATCCATTTTTTCGTCCATCATCATTATCGTTATTCCAGTTTCTTTTTCTCCATTGATTAATGCAGATTGGATAGGGGAGGCGCCACGATATTTCGGTAGTAGTGAGGTGTGGACATTTATAGAAGCATGTTTTGCTGTCTCTAAAATGGCTTTGGGAATAATCAATCCATATTGGCATGTAATATTGAAGTCGGCACTTTCAGAAAGAGCATAACCTTTTAAAGTTTCTGGTTGTTCAATTTTTAAATTATATTTTTGGGCTATCGCTTTTACCGGAGAAGCTTGAATTTCTTTTTTTCTACCCACTGGGCGATCTGGTTGAGTAATTACTAATTTGATATCAAAAATACCACTCTTTATTAGAGATTCCAAAATATGTGCAGAAAAATGGTGTGTTCCAAAATAGACAGCAGAAATCATAATTACAATTCTTGTTCGGATAATTTTATTTTTTGTAATTTCCTTGCCTTTTCAATAAACAGTGTACCATTGAGGTGGTCTATTTCATGCTGAATGATGCGAGCCGGATAATCTAGGGCTGTAAATTCAATTTTTTCTCCGAATTGATTTAAAGCCTGAACCTTAATTTTGGTATAACGTTTAACTTCTCCATAAACTTCCGGTACAGACAAACAACCTTCGGAATCCCATGCTTTTGAAATGGCAATCTTTTTCCAGGTTGGATTAACAAGGACTAAATCATTATCTTTATCAAGTGGAGAAAACTTTTTTGCTATTACACAAAGTTGTAGAGATTTATTAACCTGAGGGGCGGCGATACCCACGCCATCTTTCTTATACATTGTTTCTGCCATGTCCTTAATCAATTTTTTCATTTCTGGAGTACTCAATTCAGCCACGGTAAGTTCGCGACCTTTTTTGTGTAATATTGGATTTGGTTCTAAAGTGACTTCTAACAACATATTAAAAAGATAAAAGATTATTTGGATTAGGGTCGAATTTCCAATTTTCTGGTATATTTTCAGCCAAAAATTTGGTAAGTTGTTTATATTTTTCAAAACTGATTTTGACTACAATTCCGTGCCAATGCAGTCCTTTGGTATAACTGGGTGAAAACGGCAACGGATTGGATATTGTAATATCATGACGGTCTTTAGTCAAGCTCTGGAGGTGAAGAAACAGGTTGTTAGCGGCTATTTTGGACTGTTCTAGGGTCTTCTCACCATTATATAGGCGTACTAGGTAACTAAAGGGCGGATAACCGAATAATTTACGTTCTTGTAACTCTTTATCATAAAAACTTTGTGGATGCATTAAACTCGAAAAAATATGATGATCGGCATGCCCTGTTTGAATTAATAGGCGTGCTTCCGGATCCAAATGATATTGAGCGTCGCGTAATTGCCCCCACAAGTTTTCAGCCATCTTATATTCCGGAATAAATAAGGAACTGTCTGCGTCAATAAAAGACATCATCTTTATTTTACTCCAATCAATTTTATCCCAAGCGATTTGGGTGCCGATAATTATTTTATCACCTGAAAAACTTTTGTCATAAATAGAAACAGTGTCGCTATCAATTCGAATGATTTTTTTGTTTAAATGATTTGATTTGAGTAATTCTTTTTCCAAAGATTGTGTGCCCACCCCGTACATTATCATATTGGCACCATGACATTTGGGACAAACCAAATACATTTTAATTTTCAAATTGCAAAAATGGCAATCAAGCGTGGAAGTGTTTTCATGATAAACCAAACCTCGAGAGCATTGGGAACATTTGGCTACATATCCACAATCACGACAGCCGACATAAGCGCTACTTCCTTTACGGTTTAAAAACAAAAATATATCTCCAGGACCATCCTGTTTTATCGCGTCCTCCAAATCGAGACTCAAAAATCCATAATTACGTCCACGACGTTCTTCTTGCATGTCGATGATTTCAACTTTTGGATCAAGAGCGGAAACTTCTTCGTGGTTATTATATACATTGTGTTGAGCAAAGTACCAACTTTCTACACTCGGCGTATGGGTAGTCAGAAAACATTGAGCACCATGTGCATGAGCGAGCATCATTGCGGCTTCGCGTGTTTGAATGCGTGGAGCCATATCCCAGCTTTTATGATTGGGATTGGCTTCATCATCCACGATGATGGTTTGTAGATTGCTCCACGGCATAAATAGCGCTCGTCTTGTACCTATTACAATCTTGATTTCTTCGGAACGAATTTTGAACCACAAATCAAAAATTTCTTTTTCCGATAACTCGGCATTGATAATTGTCGGATGAGTTTCTGGTGGTAAAAGAATTTCTGAAATTGCGCTTGTTTCAGGAACCAAAATCAATGTTTGTCCAGTAGAGGAAATCAACTTTTCCAAAAGTTTATTTCTTCCATTTTTATTGCAATACAATTTTATTTCCGGTTTTTTTCGAACGGCCGGTTTCATGAGGTCGGCATTTTGTATTTGGATTTTCTTTATTTTAGTTTTCTTTAATGGAGGTAAACAACTTTGTAATACAAACCCAAGTGGAGTGTTATAAAATTCACTAATTTCAATAACAAAACTCAACTGTTTTAGGGTGAGAGCGGAATTTTCCCAAACAATATTTTCAATTGACTTTAATTTTCCGCGAGCTTCCTCAGTTTCATTTTCCTTAAATTCCGTAATCATTCCGTATATTAGGCGATTGCGAAAGGGGATATTTACCAATTGACCAACTGTGATGGATTTATGAAATTGAGGTGGTACCAAATAATCCAATTCAGATATTTTTTTTGGCATGCGGCGAATCGGTGCAACTTTAGCAATCATAACTAATTAGATAATGAAGTTGGCTGTTAAATATCCAACCCCAAATGGTGCTTCGTAGGAATGTTGGCGGTAAGTATAATTTATATCTTGCAATACTCCCATAAGGATCAAAAATGTTCGGAAACCACATTCGGAGGCTTCTTTCACCAGATTTGGTTCTAGTTGTAACATTCCAGCAATATTTTTATTTGCTAGCAGCTCTTGAATTTTTATATCAAATTTTATACCTGCTGGGTTGAATCCGGCTGGAGAGTCGGTGGTAAGAGCGTGCGATAAATCTCCAGAAGCGATTACAGCTACACGTTTGTTAGTATCAAGAATTTTTTCTTTTATTAGATAGCCAAAATCTAAATGTGTTTTCCAATCCAAATCGCAAAAACCCATTTGAATTATTTTGACATCAGGTAAATGTTGAGAGAGATAAAAAAGTGGTACTGCACTACCATGATCCAAAGTTGGTTCAGTAATCATGGTGGTAGAAATTTTTTGTTCCTTAGTTCTTTCTCGAATTTCCGAAGATAGATTCATTTCACCCTTAAAGTTTAACTTCGTAGTTATGTCGCCAAATTCTTTTAAATCTGTATGATATTCAGGGCTGACGTTGATAGTAAAAGCATCAGAAAAATAACTACCATGTGCGGAAATAATAATTATAATATCTGGTTTGGATAAATATAATTCCTCTTCCATTTTTTCCATCGCAGTTTTTGTTTTATCCAATTTTTTTATTATATCTTTTCCAATACTAGGAATTAATAATGGAGGGTGTGGAGTGATTGCCGCGAAAACTAGCGACATATGGTTTAGTTAATAAATTAAGGAGTAGCAAGTATTGTTTTTGGAGATGCGATCCATTCAGCCACTTTGTTTGGTTCGACAAAGCGGTTGATATAATCTGGATTTCCCATAGTAATAATTACATATTGTTTTTTGTCTTTGTTGTTTTTAAATAACATAATTAAGTTTGACCCCGCTTCTACTGTATAACCGGTTTTGCTGGCTTGGATGGTATAGTTTTTGCCAGCTTTTTCCACCAGCTTATTGGAATTTTTTATGGTGTGAGTGCTAATTTTATCTTTGTTCAACACTTCCTTAAAAGTATATGAAGTTTGCCCAATAGCAGTTTTTATCGTTTCGTTTTTAAACGCCTTGATAAAAATTTTTAAAAGATCGCGTGGAGTTGAAACATTATTTTCATCAAGACCAGTAACATCAGCCGCCTGCGTGTTGTCCATCCCCCAAGTATCAAGATCAATATTCATCTGTTCAATAAAACTTTTTTCATCTAGACCAACATTCTGGGCTAGCATGCGAGAAGTATTATTGGCTGACCCCACCAACATAGCATAAAAAGCGTCTTTGCCTTTAATTTTTTCTCCGTCCTTGATGGCCAAATTGCCACCTTCAACGCCATATTTTTTGCTACTATAAGTAATCACAGCATCTGGTTTATACTTTTGATTTATCACAGATAGGGCAGTGATCAATTTGGTTAGGGAGGCCATTGGACGTTTGGTGTCAATATCTTTGCCAGTAACTATTCGTCCGCTTGGATATTCTGCAACCAAATAAGCAGGTAATTTTGAATTGTATAAATCTTTTACCAACATTTCTGAATCACCCAGAAATTTGTCTTTGGAATTTATCAAATTTGAGTTTAAAAATATTTTTTCACCATCAGGCAACATCATTAATGTTTGGAAACCTACATTAATAATATTTTGCTTTTTATACCCCATCGCATTAAAAGTATCTGAGTCAGCCAGTAGGCGTTTTTTCCCTTGTTCGATAACATATACTTGCGCATAATCTTTATCCTTCAACAACAACCCATCTTTAATAATTGGTGTCGCATAAACAATCGGATATTTTGACAATTCTTTTTTCTTATGTTTTTCAATCGGTATATTTTTATAGTTAGCGGCTAAAAGGTTCTTATCAATAATAGGATAAAAATTATTATCCTTTAAAAAATATAATTTATTATCTAGATCAGTAATTTGGTATATCACCCCAGCCGGTGCAGTCGAGGAAACAGTGATTAGAGGACCGATAGAGTAGCCAGACAGATCAGCTGTTGACACTTCGACAGTTTCATCGGGGTAATAACCGATTTGGCGCACGGTGGCTTCTGATTCAAACGGGCGTAGCATGTCGTAGTCCAATAAATAATATTTATTTTCTTCAGTTTTTAAAATAGAATAATTTGGTAAAGAAATATCTGGACCGGCTTCATAGTTTGTAAGTTCAGATTCTGGTACAGTTACTACCATTTTTGGGTCGGCACGAGAAATCAACACGGCTATACTTTCGAATTTGCGTTTTTTCCCATCTTGAATCAGCCAAACATCAGTAGAAGTAGAATTGCTAACTTTAACCAATGTTCCATTGGGGTAGTTTTGACTAAACCAAGTCTGCCAAATGCGCCAAAAATTTTGGTTGCCATGCAAATGGGGAGTATATGTATATAGGAAGGCGGTCGCCCAACTTTGCGGTGTCACTGGAGTGTTGTCGATAGATAAAAGAGAATCCTTCTTTTTGATAATAGAGTTAATGTCTTTGTTATCATAATACCAACGCATAATACCAGCGGCATCATCTACTTGTTTGGCAAAACCTTTGTGTTTGGCGACTTTTGGATCGGCACGGTCGCAACTGTCACAAACTGCATACCCTGTTGCCCAGTCTAGTTGTTTTTGAGCGGGGGCGTCATCAGTTATTAAACTCTGTTCTTTTTGTAGAGTTACTAATAAATATTTTGGATTGACCTGATAAGATTGTGAAGCATCAAAAATAATACCAGCCGCAGTTCGCATGTAGCCATTAATATCTTCGGTTTGGTATTTGGCCAAAAAGCTACTGCGATCATCCAAAAATTTTTGAATATCAGAAATCATCCAACCTTGATAGTCAAACATCTCATTGTCTGAAATAATAAAATGAGGGTTGAATTCGGCTTGTGCCAAAGATAGGGTTGGCCATAAAAATAGGCCCAATAACAACAAAATAGTCAGTTTATTTTTCATAACTTATAATGCTTTAGAATGAGTACATTATATCACATATTAATTATGTGAACAACAAAAAACCTCCCATTTTCTGTGAGAGGTTAAAAGTACTTATTTAAAGGTGATTTTGCCTTTATCCATTTGAACTTTGACCGTTTGTCCATCCTTTATTTTTCCGTCGATTATATGTAGAGATAATTCGTCTAGTATTTCATTTTGAATTACTCTTTTGATAGGTCTTGCACCATAGGTGGGTTCATAGCCGACCGAGGCGATATGTTTCTTTACAGATGGGTCAATATCTAGAATAATTTTCTTTTCCTGTAGACGGGTTTGTATCTTTTCAAGTTGTAATTCTACAATTTGCGCGACTTGTTTTTCGTTTAATGAATGGAAAATAATAATTTCATCCAAGCGATTCAAAAATTCTGGTTTGAAATGTTCGTGTAGAGTACCCATAATTTTTTCTCGCATGCTTTTTTCCTTGGTCTTCACAGTTTTTGTGGATCCAGAATCAAAGCCAAATTCACCATGTTTGTTGAGATTCAAAATCATCTGACTGCCGATATTACTGGTCAAGATAATAACAGTATTTTTGAAGTTTACCAAACGTCCTTTGGCATCTTTCACATGACCTTCATCCAAAATTTGCAATAAAATATTAAAAACATCTGGATGAGCTTTTTCAATTTCATCAAACAGTAATACCGCATATGGACGGCGACGAATAATCTCGGTAAGTTGTCCGCCTTCTTCATAACCAACATATCCAGGAGGGGAGCCTAGCATTTTTGAGGTACTGTGTTTCTCCGTGTATTCGCTCATATCAATACGCACTAGCGCTTCATCGGTATCAAACATAAATTCTGCTAAGGCTTTGGCTAATTCAGTCTTACCAACACCGGTAGGACCCAAAAATATGAATGATCCAATAGGGCGGTTGGGCTCAGCAATGCCGGCTCGAGAGCGTCGGATTGCATTAGAAACGGCTTTTATAGCTTCATCTTGTCCAACCACTCGTCGACTCAACACTTCTTCCATTTTGGTCAATCTCTCACTTTCACCTTGCAACATTTTGGAAACTGGGATGCCAGTCCAACGAGCCACAATAGTAGCGATGTCTTGGTCGGTAACTTCTTCTTTTAGAATGCCATGAGTTTTTTGGATATCGGCCAGTTTACGTTCGTCATTTTTTATTTCACCCTCCAAATTTGGAATGCGACCATAACGAATTTCGGCCACCTTTTGTAAGTCGCCACGGCGCTCTTCGATTTCGGCTTGTTGTTTTAGAGTGTCGATTTCTTTTTTCTTGGAATGAATTTTGGTAATGATTTCTTTTTCATTATTCCATTTGGCTTCTAGTTCACCACTTTGTTCTTTTAATTCGGCCAAATCTTTTTCAAGTTTTGCTAATCGTTCTTTTGATTCAAGATCAGTCTCTTTTTTTAAAGCACGTTTTTCAATTTCAAATTTGATCATCTGACGTTTCATTTTATCCAATTCTTCCGGCATTGAATTTATTTCCAAACGCAAAGCACTAGCGGCTTCATCCATGAGGTCGATAGCTTTGTCTGGCAAAAATCGATCGGTCAGATAGCGGTCTGATAATTTTACTGATGCAATAATAGCGGCGTCTGTAATGCGTACACCGTGATGCACTTCGTATTTGTCTTTGATACCACGCAAGATGGCGATGGCGTCATCTAATGAAGGTTCTTTGACCATCACCGGCTGAAAACGGCGTTCCAAGGCCGCATCTTTTTCAATATATTTTTGATATTCTTTCAATGTAGTAGCTCCAACGGCATGTAATTCACCACGCGCTAACATTGGTTTTAACATGTTGGAGGCATCCATCGAACCCTCGGAAGCACCAGCTCCTACAATAGTATGGAGCTCATCAATAAATAAAATAAATTTCCCAGCCGAAGCATCAATTTCTTTTAGCACTGCTTTTAGGCGTTCTTCAAATTCACCACGAAATTTTGTACCTGCCAAAAGTGACCCAATGTCTAAGGCAAAAATTTCTTTATCTTTGAGTGATTCTGGAACGTCGCCATTGACTATGCGTTGAGCCAAGCCTTCTACCACCGCAGTTTTACCAGTACCCGGTTCGCCAATCAATACAGGGTTATTTTTGGTACGACGAGTTAAAATTTGCATAACACGACGAATCTCGTCGTCACGTCCAATCACTGGATCAATCTTTTCTTTGCGCGCTAGGTCAGTTAAATTTTTACCGTACTTTTCCAAAGCGTTGTATTTAGCTTCTGGTTCAGGAGAATCCACTTTTTGAGTACCACGGATTTCGGCCAATGCCTTGAGAGCAATATCGTAAGAGACACCTTCTTTTTGTAAAGTATCACTAATAGGGTTGCGAGAAACCATCAATGCTAAAAAAATGTGTTCAACACTAATATATTCATCTCCCATTTTTTGAGCCTCGTTACCAGCTGTTTGGAAAATGTGCATCATGGCTTGGCCAAGCATAATTTGACCTGTAAAGCCAGGGGATGTACTAGTTTGTTTTGGAAGTTGATCTATAAGAAGTTGGGCTTGAGCACGAAGAGTGATCAACTTGGCACCTATCTTCATTATAACTGAGGCGGCTATGCCTTCTTCATCCTCGAGCATCGCGAAAAATAGGTGAGGGGGTTCCACCTGCGGTTGACCGTTTTGGGTGGCAATTTGAGCCGCTTTTTGGATTAGTTCTTGTGATTTGTTGGTAAAATTTTGAGGAGTCATAGAAGAAATATTTATGTTTAGCACTCTGCGGTAGAGAGTGATAATATAATAACACATTGATATAAACTGTCAAGATTGTTTTTTTACACTTGTTTTCTATTCTAGATTCGTTTATTATTGTTTTAACTCGCCAAAAGCATCTTTTTTTGGTATAATAATTGCAAGCTAAAAAAAATATATTATGCTCAAATTTACAGGTACAGTCCAATTTCCCAAAGATGAACTAGCTCACAAAAATATTGTCGAGTGGTGGTATGTGAATGGTTTTTTAAACGGACAAAAAGGAGAGCGGTTTTCGTTTATGAATTGTTTGTTCAAGGTAGACAATAAAAGATCTAAACTACCATTACTTAGTCGTCTACCGGTAAAGACGGTTTACTTCTTTCACTCTATTATTTCAAATCTAGATACTGGTGAAAAGGAGACTTTTGTAGCGCCCTACTGTATTATTTCTCGTGATAGTTTCACCAAGGAATTATTAAACATAAATTTTTTAGTTGAATCAAAACCAATTTTGTTTGGCGGTTATGTGAATTATTTGTTGGAGGAGTACGCGTTATTTAAGTATAATTTAAAAACTGAAGCGTTGAATTTGAATTTAGTTTACAACAAACCGCCACTATTAGAGGGCGGTAAGGGCTATCTAAAATTACACGATAAAAGTACCTACTACTATTCATTGACTGATTTGACAGCCCAAGGCACGTTGAAGTTCAAGGACAAATTGTATCAGGTCACTGGCAAGGCATGGATGGATCATCAATGGGCTGACACTACCTACAATCAGGACCGTTGGAATTGGTTTAGTATTCAGCTCGACAGTGGTCTGGATTTGATGTGTTTTGAATATATCTCTGGTGTAAAAAGTGTTTATCATACTACGTTGATTTATCCAGATGGGAAACAAAAATATACCGATAAAATTGAAATTAAGGCAGAAAAAAGGAAGTGGAAAAGTCGTCGGTCTGGTAACTCATACTTCTTAGATTGGAAAATAAAAATTCCTGAGGAAAATATTGATCTGACAGTGAAAGCAATTTTGTCTGATCAAGAAGTTGGTTTCAATGCAATAAATTACTGGGAGGGTGCGACAAAGATAGAGGGGAAAGTGGGTACTCATTCCGTATCCGGTAATGGATTTATGGAATTGGTAGGGGAGTATTCACCATGGGGGTCATTGGCCTTTATAAAAAATACCGCTTGGGAGGCATTTGATAAGATTAAATAATATAAGATGAAAAAAAACAATTCATATATTAAAGATACGCTTAAAATATATTGGCACTTTCTGATGAATTATAAGGTGACATTTTTTTTGGTTTTGTTTGGTATTCTTATATCTTCAGCGGGTAGTACAATTGCGCCCTTGTATTTAAAAAGATTTATTGATTTGTTGGCTGAGAAAGGTGATATTGCCAGTATTTCCAAACAGCTTTTTTTAGTGTTGTTTATAATTCTGTTTATTCGTTTTGTCCAATTTATTGGATATAGATTTGTTACTTTTGGTGGATCATATTTTCAATCCAAGACCATGGCTGATTTATATAACTATGCATTTGCGAATCTGCACCTGCGTTCATTCTCTTATTTCAATAATAATTTTGTTGGTTCATTAGTAAAACGAGTGGGACGGTTTGTTCGTTCATTTGAAATGATTTCGGATAGAATTATTTTCAACATTTCCGGGATGATTATTGAAATCAGTATTATAGTAGGGGTGTTGTTTTATCGTAATTTTTATCTCGGTTTAGCCTTATTGGTGTGGATTTTAATTTACAGTTTGGTAAATTACATATTTATACGATATAAATTGAAATTTGATGTAGCACGCAGTGAGGCTGATTCAGCTGTTAGTGGTTTGTTGGCTGATACTATTACCAACAATGCGAATGTAAAATTATTTACCGGTTATCAGACAGAAAAGAAAAGTTTTTTTGAGACGGTAAACAAATTCACGAATTTGCAGTATTTTTCATGGAAATTATCTAGTTATTTTGACACAGCTCAAGGTTTTTTGTCACTAATTTTAGAAGTTGGATTGATGTATATTGGTATTTTGTTATGGCAAAAAGGACTTTTCTCGGTTGGAGATTTTATGATGATTCAGGCATATGTGATTTCAGTAATTTTAAATATTTGGAATTTTGGTCGTATTATTAATCATGTTTATTCGGATTTATCTGAGGCTTCTGAAATGACTGAAATGTTGTTAACGCCATTGGAGATTATTGATATTCCAAAGGCCAAGGATTTGTTAATAACAAGTGGAGAAATTCGGTTTGAGGAAGTTTCTTTCAATTATCATAAGACTAGAGAAGTTTTGAATAATTTTGAACTGACTATAAAACCTGGAGAGAGAGTGGCGTTGATTGGACCTTCTGGTGCTGGTAAATCTACTATTATCAAATTACTTTTGCGCATGCACGATGTGACTAGTGGTAAAATTTTGATTGATAATCAAAATATTGCTAAAGTAAAACAAGAAAGTTTGTGGTCAAATATTTCGTTGGTACCACAAGACCCAATTTTATTTCATCGTAGTTTGAGAGAAAATATACGATATGGAAAATTTGATGCTACTGATGATGAAATTTTTGCAGCGGCCAAAGCGGCGCACTGTGATAAATTTATTTCTCAACTTCCAAAAGGATATGATACTTTTGTTGGAGAAAGAGGGTTAAAGTTGTCTGGCGGTGAAAGACAGAGAGTGGCGATTGCACGAGCAATATTAAAAAATGCTCCAATCTTGTTATTGGATGAGGCAACTTCTAGTTTGGATTCAGAGTCTGAACATTTGATTCAAGATGCGTTGGAAAAATTGATGAAAGATAAAACGGTTGTGGTAGTAGCCCATCGTTTGTCCACTATTATGAGCGCAGATCGAATAGTAGTTTTAGATAAAGGAAAAATCTCTGAGATCGGTAATCATGAAAAGTTATCAAAGAAAAAAGGTGGTTTATATAAAAAATTGTGGGATTTGCAGGCGGGTGGGTTTATCAAGTAAATTATTAATTGTTATGACATCAGTTTTGGGAGTGAAGATAGACAATTTGACTATGGATGAAGCGGTTGGTAAAGCGCGCGAATTTTTGTATAACGGAAAACAAAATTTTATTTTTACTCCCAATCCGGAAATGTTGGTGGACGCGCAATCGGATGAATATTTCAAAACAGTTTTAAATTTTGGTGATTTGAATTTATGTGATGGTTTTGGTATTAGTTTGGTGAGTCTGGGGAAAATAAAACGGATTACCGGAGTGGATTTCGTGTTTCGGTTGTGTGAAATGGCTCAGACAGAAAATAAAAGTATATTTTTGGTTGGTTCAGAATCTAGAGAAATATTGAAAAAAACGGTTGATAATTTGAAAAAACAATTTCCTAAATTAAGAATAGCTGGGTTTCATCCTGGTCCACAAATTAATTCTTTATTGGTTGAAGACAAGCAGACAATAGTACCAGAACCAGAAATGAATGATCAGGCTATACATGAAATCATAGTGACGGCACCGGACATATTATTGGTGGCGTTTGGGCACAACAAACAGGAGAAGTGGATTTATGAAAATATCAAGAATTTTCCTTCTGTGAAGATTGCTATGGGAGTGGGAGGAACATTTGATTATCTCTCTGGCACTGTGAAAAGAGCCCCTTGTTTTATGCGTAAAATTGGTTTAGAATGGGTTTATCGTTTGATTGTTCAGCCAAGCCGTATCAAACGTATTTTCAAGGCTACAGTTGTATTTTTGGCTCTAATAGTTAGTAATTTGTTTAAAAAATAGACTTATGATACTACGTACACGTTATGCCCCAAGCCCTACTGGAATGTTGCATGTTGGTGGTTTGAGAACCGCTCTATATTGTTATCTAATTGCCAAACAAAACAACGGCAAATTTTTGTTACGTATTGAGGATACTGATAGAAAAAGATTTGTTGAAGGTGGGTTAGAGAATATTTTGCGTTCATTAAAATGGGCAGGGATAGAAACAGACGAAGGTGTAGTGATGGATGAGAATGGAGTGATTCGTGAAAAAGGGGATAAGGGTCCTTATATGCAGTCAAATCGATTGGAGTTGTACGGAAAATATGCCAAAGAACTTTTAGAGAAGGGCCACGCCTATCATTGTTTTTGCACAGCGCAGAGATTGGAAGATTTGAGAAATTATCAAAACGCAAATAAATTGGCATCCGGTTATGATGGACTTTGTCGTGGTTTGAGTCCTGCAGAAGCTCAAGAGCGAGTAAGCAAAGGTGAGGCGCACGTATTGCGTATGAAAATGCCAAAAGAAGGTGAAACTGTATTTAATGATTTGATAAGGGGTGAGGTGGTATTTAAAAATGAATTGATTGATGACCAAGTTATTATTAAAACCGATGGTTTTCCTACCTATCATTTTGCAGTAGTGATAGATGATCATTTCATGGAAATTACCCACGTTGTACGTGGCGATGAATGGATTAGTAGCACTCCAAAACATATTCAGTTGTACAAATATTTTGGTTGGGATGTACCACAGCTCGCTCATCTGCCGTTATTGCTCAATACGGACAAAACCAAGATGAGTAAACGTCAGGGCGACGTAGCGGTAGAGGATTATATTCAAAAAGGATACTTGCCAGAAGCCATGATAAATTTTGTGGCCTTTCTAGGTTGGAATCCAGGTGGTGAAAAAGAAATGTATTCAATGGATGAATTGATAAAAGATTTTCAAATCGAAAAAATAAATAAGTCTGGGGCTGTATTTAATTTGGAAAAACTAGACTGGTTTAATCAACAATATATACGAAATTTGAGTGGTGATAAAATGGTTGAATTGTCACTGCCGTGGTTGGTAAAGGCAGGATTGGTAAAGTATAATGTAGATCGCGCCTGGATAAGTATGGTATTGTCTCTGGAAAAAGAGCGTGTGAGTACTCTAGCACAATTACCCGAAGCGCTTGGTTTTGTGTTTGTTTTACCTGAATATACTGGTGATATTTTGATTTGGAAAAAAAGTAATGAATCTGAAGTGAAAGAAATTTTGCCAAGATTAGCTGAAGAATTGAATACAGTTAGTGTTCAACAGTGGAATAAGGATATTTTACAATTAGTAGTAGGGGAGTGGGTCAAAAATAACAATTTCCAGAATGGTAGTGTACTTTGGCCTTTGCGGGTATCTTTGTCTGGCCAGCAAAATTCTCCCGGACCGTTTGAAATCGCTTCTGTTTTGGGCAAGGACGAATCCTTGCGTAGAATAAAATTAGCCATAGAAAAGTTATTGTAAGATTACATCTCAGATAGAATTCTAAAAATTGAACACTCGTTGTTCAATTTTTTTTATATATATGGTATAATTTCATCATGACTAAAATATCAAAATTTTTAGTGATATTGTTTATAATCGGGGTGGCTTTTACAACCCGGCTTTTTGTGTCGGCTGATGATACTACCGCTGAGATTGATCAACTCAACAAACAGATTGAAACTCGCAAAGATAAGATTAAAGAGTTGGAAGATACGATTGCGAAGTATAATAACAATATTGCTCAAAAACGTACTGAAGCCGTGTCTCTGAAAAATCAGATGAGTATTTTGGAAAATCGTATCGCCCAGGCGGAGGCGGATGTTAGCTTGACATCAGCGAAGCTTGATAAAACAGAATTAGAAATTGAAGCCCTGAGTATTTCAATTGCGCAAAAACAAGAAACCATGGATAAACAGAAAAAAATTATATCAAAAATAATTCAAGATCTGCACGCTAATGATCAAAAGAACTTTTTGGAGATAATGTTGACCAATGACAATTTTGCCGAATTTTATAATCAAGCTAAGTATCTAGAAGATGTGTATACAGACTTGGGACGTACAGTAAAACAAGTGAGGTTGATCAAAGAAGATTTGGATAAGAAAAAGGCCCAAGCAGAAGAACGTCGAAAAACATATGACGAGTTGTTGGTGCAACTGGAAAATAAAAAGAAAGATTTGAATGAAAGTATGGGTACCAAACAAACGCTGTTGGTTCAAACTCAATCTTCTGAATTGAAATATAGAACATTGCTTGATAGTTTGCGTCAGCAATATAAATTAGTAGAAAATGAAGTGCGTTCATATGAAGATCAAGTGAGGAAAAAACTGGCCGATCAGGATCGGTTTAAAAATATTCCAGCCAAACCGGGCGATTTCGTGTGGCCGGTGAGTGGACGTTATGTTACCTCAGCTTTCCATGATCCAGATTACCCATTTAGACGAGTTTTTGAACATAGTGGTACTGATATTCGCTCTCCACAGGGTTCGCCTATTGTGGCCTCAAATTCGGGCTATATAGGACGTGCCAAACGCTGTACCGTGGCTAGTTGCTATAGTTATATTTTACTGATTCACAATGGTAATCTGTCCACCCTTTATGGTCATTTGAGTCGTATTACTGTTACCGAAGATCAATTTGTAACAAAGGGGGATATTATCGGATATTCTGGTGGTACACCTGGAATGGTAGGGTCTGGTCCGTTTGTAACTGGTGCCCATTTGCATTTTGAGGTACGCTTGAATGGTATACCAGTTAATGCAGAAAATTATTTACCTTAATATAATTTAATTTATTATGTCTAAGTTGAAGATTGGAGTTTTGTACGGAGGTACATCGTCTGAACGAGAGATTTCGTTGATTACTGGTCAGGCGGTTTTTGATAATCTTGACCGTTCAAAATATTTACCAACTTTGATTGAAATGACCAAGGATAGTAAATTTATTGTTGTTGGCAAAAATAAACGAGCGGTAGATTTCGTAAATAAGGATCGTAAATCTTTTGATGTTATTTTTGTTGCTTTGCACGGATCACCAGGTGAAGACGGCTCTGTGCAAGGTATGTTTGAGACTTTGGGAATTAAATATACAGGACCAAATACTTTGAGCAGTGCTTTGTGTATGAATAAAGTATATGCTGGTTTGATGTACCATGTTTGGAAAATACCACATCCAGAGTTTATTGATATTACTGCCAAATATTGGAAAAAATTTAAAAAAGATATTTTGAAAGCGATTAATGATCAGGTTGGATATCCGTGTGTGGTAAAACCGGTTGATCAAGGTTCGGCCGTAGGTGTTTCGATAATTAAAACTGAAGACGATTTGATAAAAGCGATAAATAAAACGATTAAAAAATATCCTTGGTTGATGGCCCAACGGTTTATCAAAGGGCAAGAGGCCACCTGTGGAATTTTGGAGAAAAAAGGTGAGGCTTTTGCATTACCCCCAACTCATATTTTACCGCAACTGGGAAAATTTTATGATTATAAATCAAAATACGCCGCTGGTGGTTCAAAACATGTGTGTCCGGCAGATTTTCCTGAGGAAATAAATAAACAGATGCAAGATTATGCCGTGAAGGCGCATTTGGCCTTGAGCTGTCGTGGTATGAGTCGCACGGATTTCTTTTATGGTGACGATAAAAAAGTGTATGTGATTGAAACAAATACTATTCCTGGGATGACCGCAACCAGTTTGTTCCCAGAGGCGGCCGGGAAAGCGGGGATACCATTTAGTAAGATGCTGGATTTGATTATTGAAGTTGCTAAGTAAAATTTATTATGAGACGTGAGCCAAGCTATTTTAAATCAGACGAATTTCCTGAGTTGTTGATGAAAAATAAACAAGATTATTCATCATATTTTGAAAATTATAATGATGATGGATTGTTTTTACCGGAAAATAGGAAAAATTATATTGAACAGGGGATTGATTTTGTAGTTAGTATTTATGAAAATAAGGTTGATACATTGGTGATATTAGATATCAGTTCAAGGCCCTTGGCTTTATTTATAAAATCATTATGGAAAAGGGTTTATCCCGGTATTAAACCGCCAGAAATAAGGTTTATAGCTGGCAAAAGTCATCGTAAGCTTAAAACCGAAGAGATGTCTGAGAGAGTACGACGAACAAAAATAACATACGATTTATCCAAAGATGTTTTTGATGGTAAGGTAGTTTTAGTAGTTGATGAATTAATCTCTACAGGTAATACTTTAAAAAATGCACAGGAACAGTTGACCAGTGCATTTCCTAATATTGGAAAAGTAATTTTAGGCTACATTAATAGTGATATGGCTTCAGAAATTTCTAGAAGTAAAGAAGTTTTACATCCTTATGTACGCAGAAGTAGTATCAAACCTGAACCTCTTGGCCTTGGTTTTGTTTTACAATATCATCCTAAAAAAGATGTTGTTGAGAAGTATGATAACGCGATTGTCGCACGAAAAAATATCGAGCACAATGGAGAGGTTGATACTCTAATTCATATATTAAATAAAATTGGTCAGTATGAAGAGCTCGATGATAATGCTATGAGTGATTTGGATAAATATGAAGACAGTACTTTGAGTTCAATCTCTAATAATTCAGAAGGGGAATTATTAAAACAAAAATTAAAGGCGCATTTTGACGAAGTCAGACGTGCATTTTTAAGTTTGAAATCAAAGACATAAATATAATAATAATTTTTAAAACCACCTTGCGGTGGTTTTTTTGTTTTATTTATCGAATAGGGGATGAAAATCGTGGTGAGTTTTTTCTGCGTATCGGTCTGAAGCATGTACATATCTGGTGGTTGTGTCTAGGGATTCGTGTCCTAATAGAATTTGAATTGCGGCCGGATTAGCACCTTTTTCGGCCAAAAATGTGGCAAAACCGTGGCGTAAGGTGTGGGCACTAATAGGTAGATTGATATCCAAATATTGTCTATATTGTTTTATTTTATATTGTAAATAATTTGCTGATAGTTTTTTGTTTTTTTCATTATTATTTTTTCCACGATAGGGGACAAACAACATATCAGAAACGCATGCGCGTTTGGCAAGATAATTTTTTAAATGTTGTAATGCACGGGGAGTGAGATATACAAAACGTTGTTTTTTTCCTTTACCCATCACATATATTTTGCCTGTTTGGTCAATTTGTTCAACTTTTAATGATAATAATTCGGAAATACGCATGCCAGTTGCAAACAGTGTCTCCAGCATAGCTCGATTTCTTAATGCTATTTGAATATCTTTTTCATAAACGGTAGGAGATTCAATTAGTTTTATCAATACCTCAAATTCTGGTACTCGAGCATGTTTTTTTTCGTTTTTTAATAGTTTTATGGCGCTAGTGGACACAGGTGGAGTGTGGTCCATTTCTTCCATAAACTTCAAATATGAGCGTAGGGCAGAGAGTATTCGGTTTATCGAATAACTATTCAGTTTCTTTTCTGGCTTGTGGTCTTCAGCGGTTTTACGATCTGATGAACTTAGATATGCTTTAAAACGCAAAATATCCGTTTTGTTTATCTGTTCAAATGGTTTTTTAATATCATTAGATAAAAATGATTCAAAAGTTTTTAAATCACGTTCATAATTATAAGCAGTTTCTTCGGAGAAATTATTTGCTTTGAGATTTAAAATAAAATCATCAAGATAAGGTAGAGAGATGGTGTTTATAGTCATATGGTATTCATTATATCATATTTAAGCCCAAAAGGCTTATATAGTTATGAGTGTAAGAGTTATTATACTCAATACTATAACAAAGCTAATAAATAGTAAAGACTACTTATCCACATGGTTTTTACACCACTCCTCTATCGAAGTTCATTTGAAATTTATTTCCAGTACACACGTTCACCAAATCGCAAATCGATATACTCTGTCGGTTTGTTGTTGGATAAAATTGTTTTTAAATTTTGCATTTGAATCTGTGAATCCAATTCGGTATTGATCAGTATATGCCAAGGTTGTTTTAAATACACTTTTAGGTTGAAATCAGTATCCCCAGTCTTGAAATACTGTACCTCCCCTATTCCTTGCTCTCTTAGACGTTTTGACCATTCGTTGGCTGTAGTAATAATCCTTGTTGAAATTAGATTTTTTTCTGAATAAAATTTGTCATTCAAAATAATCGGAAAATTTCCATAAGCACCCTGAATTTGTTTGTAAACATTAGTTGTTACTTTTATAGTGGTAGTAGCGCCAACAAGGTCGTTATTTGGCGTTGTAGAGCTTGTGGATGTAGAAATTGGTATAACAATAGGTAAATTAGCAAATTCAATCAGTTGTTTGATAATCTTGCCATCTGCATCTAATAGATAGTAGTTAGCACCATCATCATAAATTACACTGGCTGGTTTTTCGGTCACGGTTATCTCAATAGTATCTGGAAAAATCTTTTTTATCTGTGTGTTCTCATACAAAAACACCTCTTTAATCTTATCTGCGGTAGATTTGTCTGGAAACAAGAAATAATTATTAATTGAAAAATTATTCTGTCGAACATAGTTCTCCACTTCAACTGCCTTGGTAATCTTATTACCAATCACGATAATTTTACATATCTTAAAATATGGCAGTGTCAAAATTAAGACAAGCCAACTAATAATAAGAACAAAGAAAAATACCAAAACTAGCTTAGTTTTGTTTTTTGAAATAGGTGCTTCTTTCTTATAGGGATTTTTTAAGGTAGATTGGGTAAAATTACTCGCCGCCTGTTTCTTTTGGCGTTTAGATCTTAATTTCTGCCAAAAAGATTGGTGTGGTTTGTATTGGTTAAAATTTTTGTTGGAATGAAAATATTGCATAATTAGACAACTTGTCGAGGAATTAGCGGATTAATTCTGTCCACTACTTCATAATTTATAGTACCAATTTGTTTGGATAATTCATCAATAGTAATCACGCGCTTTCCCTGTTTGCCTATGATAGTCACACTATCGCCTACCACTACCTTTTTCACGCTAGAGGCATCAACCATCATTAAATTCATGCAAATTCGGCCACGTATTGGACATCTAACTCCCTTTATCAACACATGACCAACGTTGGACAGCTTTCGATCTAGACCATCCCAATAGCCCACTGGTAAGATAGCGATTTTTGTTTTTTTCTTTGTTTTATAAGTACCCCCATACCCGATTTTGGTATTTGGTTCAATATTTTTTACTTGAATAACTTTTGTATTCAAAGATAATACAGGTTTTAGTTTAATATTTTTTTTACTTTTTTCATTGGGATATAAACCATACAAACTTAGACCCAATCGAATGGCACTGTAATGGGAATTTTTATGAAAAATTGTAGCGGCCGAGCAGGCAAGGTGCTTGATAGGGATATAAATATCGTTTTTCTCCAGTTCGTCTACTACCTTATTGAACACACCTTGTTGTTTTTTTGTATATTCAAAATCATCTTCACTGGAAGCAAAATGACTCCAAATTCCTTCTAATTGTAAATTTTTCAAATAGATTATACTTTGAACGAACTCAAAGGCCTCTTTTGGCATCACTCCAATTCTAGTAGCACCAGTGTCTATTTTTAAATGAACTTTAACCTTCTCCCCAATCGATTTGGATATTTTGTTTAAAAAGTGGATTTGATCTAATAAATATACCGGAAAAATTACCCCACGTTTTATTGCTATTTTAATTTTGGTCGCATCCAATTCGTAGAAACTTAAAATCATTATTGGTTTTTTGATGCCATGATTGATAAGACTAATCGCCTCATCTAGGTTCACCACACAAATGCGGTCAACAAAAGAATTGAGGTCACAAATTTTTGCAACCTCAATCATTCCGTGTCCGTAGGCATTCGACTTCACTACTGGCATCAGTAGAGTGTCTTTGCCTATCAGTTTTTTGAATTGTTTCAGATTATGTTCAATCGCTTTCTTATTGATCACGATTTGCGTAAGCATATTATTTTATACCCAACAATTTTTTACGAGCTTCACTTTCGCTTAATATTTTTTTGCGTAGGCGGATAGTTTTTGGAGTAATTTCTACCAATTCATCATCACCAATATATTCCAAGGCATCTTCCAAGTCCATGATTTTTGGAGTATTGAAATGTTCGGATACGCCATCACCCTTGGAACGCATATTCGATAAGGCTTTGGTTTTACATACGTTTACTCGCAGATCACCAGTGCGGGCATGTTGACCAACAACTTGTCCGGAATAAACATTAATTGCTGGTCCTAAGAACAATGAGCCTCTCTCTTGAGCGTTTAACAATCCATATAGATTGGTAATACCAGTTTCGTGAGCCACCAGAGATCCCTGATCGCGTTCGTTCCAATTTCCTGGATCTGGATAATAGCCATTGAAGATAGTGTTGATAATGCCGGAGCCTTTGGTGTCGGTCAAAAATTCAGTACGATATCCAAACAAACCACGAGTTGGAATCAAGAACTCAGCAAAGATGATACCATTTTCCACATTCATATGTTGCATCAAACCATGGCGGGAGCCAAGTTTTTGAATCACTGATCCAGAAGCAAATTCTGGTGCTTCGATATAAACAGTTTCAAAAGGTACCATTTTTTGTCCATCGATTTCCTTTACGATTACTTGTGGGCGAGACACTTGAATCTCATAACCTTCACGACGTAAACGTTCGATCAAAATAGCCAAATGCAATTCCCCTCTTCCAGACACGATCCAATCATTATTATCACCATTTACAATCCTCAACGCCATGTCAGTTTCCAGTTCTTTGAAAAGTCTTTCATTGATTTGACGAGAAGTGGTAAACTGACCTTCTTTCCCAGCAAATGGAGAATCATTGACCATGAAGGTCATCTTTACAGTTGGTTCTTCAATTTTTAAAATCGGTAAGGCGATTGGATTGATTGGATCTGCAATAGTTTCTCCGATCATACCATCCGTAATACCGGCAATGGCGACAATGTCCCCTGCCTCAGCATCTTCTGTAGTACAACGGTCCAATCCTTCAAATGTCATCAAAGCGACAATCCGATGTTTCGAAATAGTACCATCACGACGAATGCGTGCCACTTCTTGGTTGGCTTTCATACGGCCGTTCAATAATTTTCCAGTAGCAATACGCCCTTTATAGTTATCGGCAGATAATGTGGTAATAAGCATCTGTAATGGTTTCTCAGCGTCTCCACTTGGTTCTGGAATATAACTTAAAACAGTATCAAATAATGGACTGACGTCAGTCATTTTACTCAGGTCTGGTTCTAATCCTGCTAAACCTTGTTTGGCACTAGCGTAGATAACTGGGAAGCTGGCAGTTTCATCATCAGCACCCAATTCCAAAAACAAATCAAAAGTTTTATCGAGTGCGTAAGCACAACGAGCATCTGGTTTGTCAATTTTATTTATTACTACGATTACCTTCAGCTTCATCTCCAATGCTTTTTTGAGTACGAAACGAGTTTGCGGCATCGGACCTTCCTTGGCATCAACCAAAAGTAAACAGCCGTCGGCCATAGTCAAAACGCGCTCCACTTCTCCGCCGAAGTCGGCATGTCCTGGAGTATCAATAATATTTACTTTATGATCACCCCAACGCACGGAAGCGTTTTTGGAAAAAATAGTAATGCCGCGTTCTTTTTCAAGGTCGTTACTATCCATAACACAAATCTGGTCGATGGTGTCTTTACTAAATTTTGTTTTTGCCTGGTGCAATAGAGCATCTACCAATGTTGTTTTTCCGTGATCAACGTGAGCGATGATGGCAATATTTCTGATTTTCTGCATAAATAATTATAGTCTTTCAAAGCCGCAATAAGGTTGCAGTACTTTAGGAATTAAAATCGATCCATCCGCTTGTTGATATTGTTCTACAATCGCTATGGGGAAACGACTGAGCACGACGGCGGTACCATTGAGCGTGTGCACCAGCTCGGTTTCACCATTGTCTTTGCGGTATTTAATGTTTAATCGGCGTGATTGATAATCGGTACAGTTGCTACAGCTGGTAATTTCTCCAAAGCCATCATTCATTGTCATCCAGGCTTCAAGATCGTATTTGCGATAAGCTGGGCCACCCAAATCTCCAGAAGGAATGTCTATCACTCGGTAATTCAATCCCAGTCCTTCGATGATTTCCTTTTCAATGTCCAAAACTTCTTGATGTAACTTTTCACTTTCTTCCGGTTTGCAATAAATAAACATTTCTAACTTGGTGAACTGATGAACACGGTACAATCCTTTGTTGGTGCGTCCATAGGCCCCTGCCTCAGTACGGAAACAATGGGAAATTGCTAGGTATTTCTTTTGACCTTCATTTAGATCCAATACCTCATCGGCGTGATATCCTCCCATAGTAATTTCGGCCGTTCCAATAAGACTAAGGTCAGTATTTTCGATGGAATATATTTGTGTTTCATTTCCTCGTGGATTGAATCCAACGCCTGTGAGTATTTCATTTTTGGCCAAATCCGGAGTTTCCATCAGAGTAAATCCGTGTTTGGTGACCACGTCTATTCCATAATTTATCAACGCTTGGTTTAATCGCACTAGATTATTTTTTGTAAAATAGAATTTTGCCCCGGACACCTTTGTCCCCCGCTCAAAATCTATTAGGTCTTTTTGAATCAATAATTCTTCATGATCCTTTGGAGTAAAGTTTAATTTAAAAGGTTTTTTACTTTGAAAGACAACTTTGTAATCCTTTTCGTCACCTACTGGGCTATCTGGATGTGTTAGATTCGGAATTGCCATCAGATAATTTTTGTATTCAAGCTCGACAGTTTCTAATTCAGATTCAATTTCCTTGATACTATCACCGACTGAACGCATCTGAGCGATTTCTTCTTCGGTAGGTTTGCCTTTTGATTTTTGATTTCGAGTAGCGCGCAATTCTTCTACTTTTTTTAGCAGAGTACGGCGCTGTTCATCTGTTTGCAACAACTTATCAAAATCGATTTTGACTTTTCGATTGATGCAATTTTGTTTTACTAGTTTGATGTTTTCTCGAATAAATTTTATATCTAACATATGTTTATTCTAAATATTTTTTCAAAATGTTTTTATGTTGTTGAATAATTTCTTTGTTCAATGGTAAAAAATCTAGTTTCAAGGATTCCTGCAAAGTGAACCAGCCATAATCGGCGGTTTCATTATCAGCAATATTGATCTTTCCCGATGTGATTTTACAAATATATATTGGTAAGAACACTTGGTAGTTGAATTTATTTTCTACACGAGTCATTATCTCTGGTAATAATTCAACAGGTTCAATGTCAAAGCCTGTTTCTTCTTTTACCTCGCGTTTTAAGCAGTTTATAATGGATTCTCCCCTATCTACTCCCCCGCCAGGAAATTCCCATTTGTTGTTAAAATCTTTGCGAATATCGCGTCGTTTAGTAAAAAAAAGTTTTTTATCTTTTATAATAATGGCCGCCGGCACAATCATTTGTCTGAAAGAGAATTGTTTGGCAAAATAGAATCTAACTTTTGATATTGCCAATCCTCGGTGACTGACAATATTTTTCTCAGCAATTGTAAGTTCAGAAAAATTCTTTTTTAATGGTGGGTAATAAAAAACACAATCATAGTTCATTCCTTTTCTGAAATCGCAAATACTTTTTTCTGAAATTAAACCATCTACTCTACCTGGAAAAACTGCAAAGACGTCAGTATCTGGATGGTATACGCAAGCATGTGTTTCAAAATAGGCGTCACGTTTTGAGGTTGGTATACCTTTTAGTAGTTTGAGAATTTTTTCATTGCGCGCCTCAGGAGTCAGGGCAAATCGTTTGGCTTTAATGCCCGGCATTCCTTTAAGATGATTAACATAAAATGCAGTATCTTCAGCCACAGTCAGTAGTCCGCTTTTTTTGGCGTAGAATTTTGCCTTATTCAAGGCGTTTTCCCAAGTTGTATCAAATGGTTCTTCTGCTTCAACCTTATCCAATCCAACATCTTTCAAATTCACAAATTTAAAACTCAAATCGCTAAAATAGCTAACGATTTCGCCAAATTTTCCTGGATTAGTTGTAGCAATCAAAACTTTTTGCATAACTTATTATTTGTTCCGCAATTTTGAACTTTTATAAATATCCTCTTTGAATGGTTTTATTTTTATTATTTTTACTTTCTTGTCCAATATGTCGGCCAGCTTATCAGTAAAAGCGCGTTGGTCATATCCCAGCGCAATAATATCTGGTTTTTCATCCTTTATAATTTGATATTTATCATCTAGATTTCCTAGCACAACCCTGTCAGCGATTTTCAGGTCAGAAATATTTTTGAATCTAGTAGCCTCGTCATGTTGAGGCAGTTTTCCTTTTACTTCGAGAACCGTCTGATCACGAGCGATTAACACTGTTAAAAAACTTCCGGATTTCTTGGCTTGCGTTAGAAAGTATAGATGTCCCGGATGAAGAATATCAAATGTTCCAAATACCATTACTTTTGACATACTTATTTTTCTGGTCGCATGGTTGGAAACAGAATTACTTCTTTGAGATTGTCTGTATCCACGAGCAGTTTTATCAAACGATCAATACCCATCCCAAGCCCACCAGTTGGCGGCATACCGTGTTTTAATGCAGTAATGAAGTCATCATCATATGGCATACTTTCCTCATCGCCAGCCGCCTCCAAACGTGCTTGTTCTTTGAAACGTTCTTCTTGGTCGAGTGGATCATTTAACTCAGAAAAAGCATTACACAATTCGTTTCCACCAACACATAACAATTGGAATCTCTCGACATAGCGCGGGTCAGAAGTTTTCTTTTTTGCCAATGGAGATAATTCCACTGGGTGATCAATCATGAAAATCGGATTGGTAATGTTTGGTCGAGCGTATACTTTATAAATTTCATCAATCAATTTTCCGCGTCCAGTACCTGGTTTGACATCCTCTACTTTCAGTTCAATCGCTTTCTTATACATGGATTCATCATCTGGATAATCTTCAATGTCAATTTTGGCGTATTGTTTTATCAAGTCACGCATAGAAACGCGTGGATATGGACCGGTAAAATCAATTTCTTGGCCACCAATGTTGAGTTTGAGTTCTTTGCCAGCGGCTTTAATCAATCGTGGCAATAAATCTTCCATCAAATCCATGAGCTTCGTATAATCTGCATAAGCCCAATAAAATTCGATCTGAGTAAACTCTGGATTGTGGTTGTTGTCTATACCTTCGTTACGGAAACATTTGGCAATCTCATATACTTTTTCAAATCCACCCACAATCAATCTTTTCAAATATAATTCTGGTGCAATGCGCAAAAATAAATCAATATCTAAGGCGTTGTGATGAGTAACAAAAGGTTTGGCCAAGGCACCGCCATATAATGTTTGTAAAACCGGAGTCTCAACTTCAAAAAAACCCAGTCCATCAAAATAATTACGGATTTCTCTTACCACGTTACTGCGGATTTTCGCGATGGCCATTGAATCTTCATTAGACAATAAATCCAAATAACGTTTGCGGTAGCGTTGTTCTATATCACTAAGGCCATGAAACTTTTCTGGCAATGGCAACAGTGCTTTGGAAAGCAGAGTATAATTCTTAACCAAAATAGATGTTTCACCAGCATGAGTAACAAAAATATTTCCTTCGACCGAAATAAAATCTCCCAAATCAAAGTTTTTAACAAAAAATTTGTATTTTTCTTTTCCTAGTTCCTTCTCAGAAATAGCCAGTTGCATTCTTCCAGAAGCGTCCTTGAGGTGAGAAAAACAGAGCTTTCCCATATCACGGATAGCGATCAGACGACCGCTAGTTTGGATAGGTTCATCTACAGCCATAGTTTTGGCAGTAGCCAAAGGGATACCCTTTTCACTCTTGGCTGGATATGGCTCAATGCCACTTTCCTTGATTGTTTTTAGACGTCCCAAACGGGTTTCGTACTCATTTATTTCTTCGGTCATAAAAATAGTGATATAACTGGTTGATTGTAGCACTTTTTACCTGAAAAGTCAAAAAACCCCAGTTTATATCTGGGGTTGTAGTACTATTTGATAGAGATGATCTCGTAGACTTGTTTTCCGGCTGGGGTTATTACCTCAACTTTGTCTTTGACTTCGCGTTTTAAAAAGGCTTGCCCTAGCGGAGATTCGTTCGAAATGAAGCCTTTGAGAGGGTCGATTTCTTGAGGGCCAACGACAGTATATTCTTTGATTTTGCCATTTACTTTCACTGTCACTGTACTTCCCATACTAACAGAATCAGTACCCACACTCTTTTGGAATATTTCAGAGTTTTGTAATAGGTGTTCTAATTCCTTTACTCGCCCCTGTGCCCAAGACATATCTTCACGGGCTTGGTGGTACTCAGCATTTTCAGAAAGATCACCTTGTTGTTTGGCCTCATCAATGCGTTTGGCGATATCAGGAATAGTTTTGTCTTCGAGTGTTTTCAGTTCAGTTTTTAAATTTTTTAAACTGGCCTCGGTCAAATATTGTACATTTTGCATATAGAAAAATAAAATAAACTCGGAAGGAGTTTGTATCTATTATGATACAGACTTATTATTAATGTGTCAAATAATGTTTTCCCCACCAGCTCAGGAAATCACGGGCAATTGGCATACTGACAGTAGAACCCTGTCCACCCTCTTCTATTAGGACAGTAATGACCACCTGTGGGTTTTCATAGGGGGCAAAAGCAGTAAACCAAGCATGTTCTGGTTTGGAACTGTTCCATTGAGCCGTTCCAGTCTTGCCCGCTGAGGTAAATGGTAAGGTTTGTAAAAGTTTGCAACTGCCTAGTAATACACAATCGCGCATGCCTTGGCGTACTATGTTTATAGTTTTACTCGAAACTACGTTTGTACTATTAGGTGTAAAATAAAATTTTTCCATAGCAGAATCTTTGAATGATAATTGCATTGCAATGTGAGGTTTAACAATAGTCCCTCCGTTGGCAAACGCGGCAGTCCACACGGCCGCCTGAAGTGGAGTGACCAATAAATCACCTTGTCCGATAGAGAGATTATATGTGTCACCGACATACCACGGTTCGCCCTTGGTAGTTTCCTTCCATTCTTTGCTCGGCAAAAATCCAGATGATTCACTTGGTAAATCAATGCCAGTTTTTTTGGCCAAATTAAACTTGTGCATGTATTCCAACATTTTATTAACACCTAACCCAGTAAAGTTGCCGTAGCCACCACCAATATAATAAAAGAAAGTATTTACTGACCAAGCTAGTGCTTTGGTAACGTTGGTCATACCGTGACCACCCGCTTGCCAATCTTTAAAATACCACTTTCCTACTTGTAAACCACCGTTACTTAAAAATGATTTCTTTTCGTCGATGATATTTTCTTCCAATGCCGCCGCCGCAATTATCGGTTTCACAATAGAGCCAGAGGGAATATTTCCACTGATCGCTCTGTTGAACAATGGATTATTCGGATTGTCTATATATATTTGGTAATCTGTTTGTGAAATACCATTAGAAAAAAGATTATTATCGAAACTTGGCCAACTCACTAGGGCAAGGATTTCTCCATTTCTAGGATCCATAGCAATCGCAGAAATTCTATGTTCACCTTTGGTAGCAATAAAGTTTTTTATCAGTTGTTCCAGTTTGTTTTGTGCGTCCAAATCAATAGTGAGCCAAAAATTTTTTCCAGGAGTTGGTGGTTCTTGAGCCACAGCCACTTGCTCTCTACCAGAGGCATTTACTTCGATTTTTTTTCGTCCGTATGTGCCACGCAAATCTGTTTCGTAAATTTTTTCGATCCCTGATTTACCGATATTATCCGACACCAAATAACCTTTCGCATGATTATCCGTCAATTCTTGGTCATTCAATTTTCCCAAATATCCTAGGACATGAGATAGTGATAGTGTACTACTGACGTTACTTTGATCACTAGAATAAATATAATTTCGTTTGGTGCCACCTTCAATCAACACACCTGGCATTTGAGTACTTTCGATATAAATTTTTAGTGAAGTGTCATAATCCAAATTGTCTTTCAACACTAAAGACTCGTAGCTATAATTTTTATATTTTAAAAGTAGTCCCTGAATATATTCTTCGGTCAATCCAGAGACGGATGCAAGTTTAAAAATTACTTCTTGTCTTTTATTTTTATCTGGTGGAAGATCCTGAGGAACAATTGATAAAGAAAAATTTGGCACGTTTTGTACTAGTTGTTTGCCAAACCGATCGAAAATAATTCCTCGCTCAGCAACTATTGGACGAATGCGGATACGATTGCTTTCGGCGAGATCACGGTAGTAATCTCCCCTTATAATCTGCGCATAAAAACTTCTACAAAGTATTGTTGCAAATGCTAGAAATAAAATTATTACAAACAATAATAAACGTTTGTTTAAAATACTTTTTCCTAAATATTTGCGTGTTCCAATCGTAGTAGTATGTTTGGAAGACGGTTTTTCCAAATGTAGATTTTCTTCAACCCAATCATGTTTGAACTTCCCGTCCAGTTTTTGCCATTCACGATTGTCGGATTGAATTTCAAATAAATCATTACTCATAGCATTCGTGAAGTTTCTAGAATATATTCAGGACGCAAACGTTTTACAAATAAAGAAGATACCAAATATATTAGCGATAGAGTGATGGCGGTAATCAATGCCTCATTTAGGAAAATACTAAAATATTGTGATGAAATCGAAGTAGTGCTATTTTGAATTACGGAATTTAAATAAAGCAATATGACAAATATTATTCTATAAACTATCATGGTTATTAAACTAGTAAAAAATACAATCACTAATGATCGATTGGTAAAAACATTTAATAATAACCAGTTGGTCAATAATAGCGCAAATATTTGGGCAAAGCTTTCAACTCCAAACGGCGATGTATAAAACAGCTCGCAAACTATCAAGGTATATAGCACTATGGACATGTATAGTTGTCGCGGATTTAAAACTATCAACCAAAGAAAAACCGCCATGATAATATTAAAAAGACTGACTGGCTGATGAAATATAATACGCCAAGATAAATGTAGTAGTATCAATACATTAGCAAACAAAAAAACCAAGATTTTATTAATTATATTTTTAATTTGCATATTATTGATTTGACAGTATGCCAACGAAAGTTATTTTTTCGTAGTTTATAGCTGGAGTAATAATTGCCTGTTGAAATGGTTGATATGATTCATTTTCGATAGCGGCTACCTTACCAATAATCAAACCGCGTGGCATATTCATTTCTAATCCGGAAGTAATAATTTGGTCGCCGGTAATGATGTTTTCGTTACGCGGAATAAAATTCATTTTGATACTTAGCCCAAATCCGCCTTCGATTATTCCCAGACTGTGATCGGCATTTAAAATCGTACCCGCAATTTTACTTTGATTGTCACTGAGCACTCTAGCGAATGAAATATTTTCTTCGACTTGAATAATTTTGCCTATCAATATTCCATCACCATAAATAACTGGCTGGTCAATTTTAATTCCGTCTACTGATCCCCTGTTCAAAACAATCGCCTGATTGGTAGTGTCTAAATTCTTGGCAATAATTTCGGCGGTAATAATTTTTGTAATACTGCGGTTTTTAAAATTTAGTTGATTTTTTAATTCAAGATTTTCTTGTTCGAGAACTTTATTTTTTATTATAAATTGGTCTTGTGTAGATGAGGCAATTTCGTTGGTACAAATTTCAGTGTTGATGTTGCCTTGGATTTTTTGTGTAATTGGTTTTAAAGCTATGACAATAGTATTTCTTAATTTATTTTCAATAAAATTTAAAGCACCTAAAAAATGCAATATGATTATTAAAAAAAATATGCCCATGACCATGATATAGGTTTTTTTGAACGAGTAATATTGCATAATTTATCGTCTATGAAGTGGAGAGAAGATAGCCACTTCTTTTAGTAATTCCATGTCGTCTAGCAACATACCGTTGCCACGTACTACTGAAGTGAGTGGATCATCGGCAATGCGAACTGGAATTTCTGCGGCTCTAGCAATGAGTCTGTCGATGCCGCGCAATAGTGCGCCGCCGCCAGAAATCAAAATACCACGTTCGTGGATATCGGCAACTAATTCTGGAGGAGAAGTTTCGAGAGTAGCTTTGACATTGTCCACGATGGATCGCAATGATTTGATTATCGCTTCACGTACTTGAGAATCATTGATCATGATTTCTTTTGGTAAACCACTCAACAAATCGCGACCACGCATCGGATATTGTAACATCTCTGGCAATTCCATTGCTGAACCAATTTTTATTTTTATATCTTCCGCTTGGCGTTCACCCAATAGTAAATTGAATTCATCACGAGCATATTGGACGATGTTGCGATTTAATTCATCGCCAGCAATTTTGATAGATTTCCAATTCACTACACCACTTAGAGAGATCAAAGCTATCTCAGAAGTTCCACCACCGATTTCTACAATCAAGTTACCAACCGGTTCGCGCACCGGCATACGAGCGCCAATCGCAGCGGCCATCGGTTCCTCTACTACCCACACTTCTTTGGCACCAGCGTTGGTTGCGGCGTCAGACACGGCTTTTCTTTCTACTTCAGTAATTTCTAGCGGTACGCCGATTACTACCCTAGGACGAGATAAAAAATTTTTTTCATCTTCATTTATTTTGTCCAAAAAATAGCGCAACATTTTTTCAGTTACTTCAAAATCGGAGATGATGCCACCCATCAATGGGCGTGGAGTAATAATATGAGGAGGAGTTTTGCCCACCATTTCTTTGGCCTGGTTGCCCACGGCCAGAATCTGTTCAGTACGAGTATTGATAGCCACTACACTTGGTTCATTGATAACAATGCCGCGATTTTTTACATAAATCAAAGTATTGGCTGTTCCCAAGTCAATCCCCAAATCTTTTCTGAATCTATCAAAAAATGAATCAAACATAATCACGATTATTGTATTTTCGTCCGGACACTATCGCTCCCTCCAGAACTATATAAAGCAAAGCCAACAAAACGGCGTTCCACCAAAATAATAAATTAAATTGTAAAAGTATCAGGGATAAGATAATAAAAATGCCAAATAATATCCCCTGTTTGAATGTTCTTTTTACCTGACGAAAAATAATGTCATCGGTGCTAGATTTTTGTTTTTTCAAAAGTAAACCGATTACTGAGAAAGTTCCAACCGTTCCCAAAAATAAACTAGTATAAAAAAATATGAATCCGATCCAACCAGCTTGCTCTGGTGAAACGTTGAATAGAATAAATACCCAAGCCACCCAACACATAATGGTGCCGGTAGCCATAAGTAGTAGATATTGTTTGAGTGTCATAGTCTATTAAGATTACACCAAAAAAAGCTGTTTGACAAGTCACTAAATTTGGCTAATTTAGGACAAATAACGGACGTTTCGAACCATCGAACTGCCACACTTGGAATTTACCTTACTGATGAGATCTGCTTCTCGCATGCGAATTTCTTGAGCCATGATAGAGCTTAGACAGGCTATCACCAGATTTCCGTTCTTCACGTACATCGCTTTGGCTAGTTTTTTGCCTTCTTCTCCCCAATAATCTTCGATAAAAATATTGGCCATGTCCACGGCGGCAGCAGAAAGTACGCCTTGCATGAATGGCGATTTTCTACCTTTGGATAATAAAATTTCTCCCATTGATTTCATCATACACGAAAATCACAAATATCTTTAAAATCACAATGCTGACAATTGTGCTCACTCGGATTGGGAGTGAAATTTTGTTTTTTTATTTCAGCGATGGAATTGATAGTATATTCTTTTTCCTTTTCGATTTCTTTGTCTGTACCTTTGAATCCGATTGCGGTGTTATCGTTTAAAAAATAATATCTCAACTCCCCCACTTCTCCCAAATCTCGCAATTCTAAAGCACTTTCACTAGCAATTTGGTAGATCAATAATTGGCGTTTGTCTTCTTTTTTTAATTTATCTTTTGGTTTGCCGGTCTTGTAATCGATAATGGCGATTTTGCCGTCTGGCATTCTATCAATACGATCTACCGTGCCTTTTATCACATGATCGCCAAGTCGAAATTTGAAACTAGATTCCAAAGTGACTGGCACAGTCCATCCTTCTTTTTCTCCTTGCGCATAAAATGTCTCCAAAATTTTCATACCCATCTCACGGTATTCCTTTTTTTGTTCGGGAGAATAATACCAAGTGTCTTGCCATGAAGATTGATAAAAATCGTAGAGCTCATCTTTGGTCGGCACTTTTATTTTTGTATCTAAATTATTTTTATGGTCTGGATTTAATTCCATCACTTGCTGATAAAATTTTTGCAAAGTGCTGTGCATAGTTTTGCCAAACACAAATACACCTTTTCCAAAAGTCGGAATCTTCAAAATAAACTGATAGCGATATTGCCAAGGACATTTATCATACGCTTGAAGTTGGGAGAAAGAAAATTCTGTAGGCAATGGCAAATTCAGAGCAGGACGCTCATCATTTTGTTGGGCAGTTTTGAAAGCAATATTTTTGTGCGTGGACACTGACTCGCGACTTAATGGTGTCTTGTTCGTCTCTTCCATTTCAAAAATAAATTTGGATAATTTTTTCTCGCGCGCGCCACCGTAATCTTTGGCGGCAGTAAAAAATATTCCTTTTTTGGCACGAGTGATAGCGACATACATCAGTCGTCTTTCTTCCTGGAGATGGACATCACCACTAGGCAGTGCACCTTCGCGTACGAGAGCATCGGGTAGATCAATGTCGGTATGTCGCCCAATAGTTGGAAATCTTTGGTCCACTAGATTTGGCACAAACACGAAATCAAATTCTAAACCTTTGGATTTGTGAATACTCAAAATTTGCACCGCATCTTCGCTACTATCTATCTGCATATCTTCGCCATCGTCACCGGATTCCAAAATAAAATCAAAATAATTTAGCCAGGCGTGAACCGTGGTATCAATATTGCTGTTTTGAAAATCTTCTATTTTGGAAAATAAAGATTGCAAATTAAAAATGTTCGCTTGATATTTTTCTGGATTGTCGCTCAATAATTTCAAATATCCCGAAGCCTCCCAAAAATTGTACAATACTTTGCCAACTGGATTGGTATGAGCCAGTTCTGCCCCTTTGTTTATTACCGATAATAATTTTTTTGCTTTCTCTGTCCCATCTGCGGATATTTTCAAATGTTCTTTTTCAATATTGTTCAACACTTCAAAATAGGACAGCGTATGTTCACGAGCAAACAATAATATTTTGGAAATATCATTGTGGTCTAGCCCAAAGACGGGTGTACTCAATAGTCTATATACCGCGCTAGATTCATGGTAGTTATCGCACAAACGCAAATAGGCCATACTATCTAGAATGGCTTTTTGGCGAAACAATCCGCTGGTCGCTTGAAATATATATGGTATCCCCGCTTGTTCTAAATATGGAATAAATTGTTGGGCATAACTTTTGGCACGGCACAAAATTGCAAAATCGGACCAGTTGCATTCGTGGGTTTGCTTGAGCGTTTTAATTTTCTCTACCAACAAATGTGCTTCTTCACTTTCGTCTTGCGCGTAAATCAAATCAAATTCACCCGTGAAATCTTTTTTGCAAATTAATTTTTTATTTATTTTTAATCTGTCTTCTAGACGATCCGGATTGTTGAGTTGAATAAAATTGTACGCCAAATCCAAAATCTTTTGTCCCGAACGATAATTTTCGGCCAACACCACTTCTTGGCACTTGGGAAAATCAGTTTTGAATTGCAAAATATTGGAAATAGAGGCGCCGCGGAATTTGTAAATACTTTGGTCATCATCCCCCACTACTGTCAATTTCACCTCTTCGTTTTTGGTCAGTAATTTTATCAATTCATATTGAGACCAATTGGTATCTTGAAATTCGTCCACCAAAATATATTTAAATTTTTGATGATAAAATTTCAAAATGTTTGGCCGTTCGCGCAATAATTTCACCGCATAAAACATCAGGTCGGCAAAATCCATGGTGTCGTTGTCTAACAATAATTGGTTGTAGAGTTTGTATGCTTTGGCTAATTCTTTTATTCTTTTTATTTCCAAAGCTTTTTCTTCATCGGCCAAATCTGTATCCAAGCTCTCCGCATATTCCAAATAATTTTCCGGTGCAATCAATTCATCTTTGCATTTTTGAAAATGTTTTATCATGGCATGAATAAATTTGGTTGGGTTGCCCAGTGGTCGGTAATAATCCAATTCAAATTTATCCAAATTTTTTCGAATCAAAAGCCAAACTTCAGTTTCGTTGAGAAGTTTAAAATTATTTGGCAATCCAATATCTAGTGCATGACTTTCCAAAATGCGTTGAGCCAGTCCGTGAAAGGTAGTAATAAAAACATCAAATCCGCCGGTAGATAATAAATCAGTCACACGGTCTTCCATTTCTTTGGTAGCTTTTTCGGTAAAGGTCACGGCCAAAATTTCTTGCGTTTTGGCGAGTTTGTGAGTGATGAGATGAGAAATTTTTTTGGTAATCACGGTGGTTTTACCAGTACCAGCTCCTGCAATAATCAAAAGCGGACCGTCATTGTATTCGACCGCTTTCAATTGATTTTCATTTAGTTTGGCCATAACAAAATTTAGAGTGGATTACGACTCTTCTGGGCAATTTTTATTTTAACTTACTTTTCGGTGCGTTCCTTGCAATTACAACCACATTCTTTATGGCAGTCACAGCAAGTTGGACAAACGCTGGTATTGCACAAACAGCTGTCGTCCTCGTGTTCTAGCGGTTTCCCGCAATTTACACATTTAGCCATATATCCATAGTATAGCAGATAAAAAAAACCGGCTCAATAGCCGATTTTATTGCATGTTAGTTATCCACACACATTGACAAAACAACCTTTTTGTGTGATAATATCTTCAGAAGATAAGTCCTTAGGGTAAAGCTTTGTGGAGGGCGTTCTCATCAAGAACATCCCGATGAAGCAGAGACACTCCCAAAAGGCTCTTACTAAATCCGCTTTTATAGCGGGTTTTTTATTTGTATAAGTCGATATCCGAGCTGTTTAAATATAGTGTCATCTCCTTTTTGGTAGTTTTTATAAAAAGTATTAGAAACGAAATCAGCCAATTCAACAAGTACATCTAAATATGAAGGTGTAGGTAAAAATGAACATACAGTACCTGGAAATTTATTTTTCAAAAAATTATTAATTTCTTGTTGAAAATTGGTTGCTCCAGCAATCCCCCCTTTGTGTTTGCGAGAGTCGATTATAATTTTAGTTTGTTTGTATTCGTTAAGCGAAAGTTCTTTTAATAGTTGTTTTAGTAATTCAGCATAAACAACTTCAAAATTCATTTTATTATTATCAAAATAATCGTAAGGAATTTCCTGTACAATTTGAAATACAGATATTATCATTATATCATTTGCCTTTAGTAGTGGAATACTTTTACTTCGCAAACCTTCAAAGAAAGGATCTGTTGCATGAATACGACGCTTGTGTTTTGTATATGGTTGTCGAATATGTTTCCAGCGTTTTCTCAACCGTTCGGCATTTAGAACAGAAAAACCATTGATACTAATAAACATTTTACCTTTAGATTTTTGTAAATTGTATGATTCGTCTAAATATATATTCATAAGGTATATTATACCAAAAATAAAAAACCGACTCAATGGTCGGTTGATTATTTCGTATTCTTGACAGAAACCCAGTTTTTTGATAAAAAGAATAGTCGCAATCATGCGACCAAAGATGGGAGGACAAACTAAATCATGCAGATTTTTCTCGTGGCGGACAGCCACAGTGATTCCCGGCGGGATTTGACGGCTTTTCGTCCGCCACCTTATTTCCCCAAGCCGGTGGAGAGCAAGGTACTCATCACCAAGTCCAAAGGCGTGAGGTTGGGCAACCACTCGCATGCCCATGTCGAGGGGTTCTTCCTGGTCAAGGGGCGCTGCAGGGTGCGCACGTGGACCGAGAACGGAGGCGTGTGGGACCATGTCATCATGGCTCCGACCATGTTCATGTTCGAGCCTGGCGAGGAGCATGTTCTCGCCTGTTCGGCTGGTATGATCTTGGTGGGCTACATGCCCGTCACCTTCGAGGACCAGAAGAACTTCCCGGCCACCCATCTGTAGGCCGACCCTCATCGAGGACGGGAAGGTTCGGTCTCAAGATCGCTCCAACTCGTTTTTATCATAATATATTTGTGATAAAAACGAGAGCGATCTTGAAGAATAAATAAAACACGCTAATAATTTTGGCGTGTTTTTTGTTTGTTTTCAAACTCTTTTTTTATACAATTTTATTAACCAGTAAATAATCCTTTATTTTCAAAAACATTTTTTCATGCCCTTTTGAATTTGGATGACGACCATCATCGCTCAAATCCTTTGGAGTTAATAAATCAATCAAAGATATGAATGGCACGCTATGTATTTTGCCTGCTTCATTTATAGCCAAATCATATTTAATTATATTTGCATTTGAACAAAATTTTTGCTTGTTTAAGAGAATGGGCATAGATTTGATTTCTTCCACTTTTGTTAGCCCTACCAATATGATTTTATTTGTAATCTTTTTTGCTTTTTTAATTAGCTTTGAAAAATTTTTGTTAAATTGTCTCAATGAGGTCATCATGTTTTTTTCAGTATTAATATAGCATGCATCATTTGCTCCTATTCCAAAAATTATCACATCAGGTTTTCTAGCTTCGCATTCAACTTCAAATCTTTTTAGTAGGTCAGTAGTAGTATCCCCAGGAATACCCAAATTATAAACCCGAGTATCATAATTATTAGTTTCAAAATATTTTCGTAGTCGCCCAACCCATCCACCACCTTCGTTATCTCGCATACCCCAGGTTGTACTTGCTCCAAATATACAGATTCTTGTTTTCATAAATTTAAATAATTCGTATTAAGCTCCGATTTTAATTCAATACCCAAATAGCGTAATTTAAATACATCGCAAAACTTACCCAAAGAATATACGGCAAAAGAAGCCAAGCAGCCGGTTTGGAGATTTTTGCAAAAAAGATAATCGTGGCAAGAATGGCAAGCCAGAGGAAAATAATCTCAATCAACGCACCACCTGGACTGTGTAGACCGAAAAAAATAATTGACCAAAGCGTGTTTAAAATAAGTTGACCAAAAAATATACCGAGAGCTATTTTAACATCCTTGCGATTCAGCCCTTTCTTCCAAATCAAGAATGCCGAAATACCCATGAGAGCAAACAATGTTGTCCAAACTGGTCCAAAGACCCATGCGGGCGGATTTAGAGTTGGTTTTACAATTTCTGAGTACCAGCCGGCAATGGATGGAGTTGTGAACACCGAACCGATGATGCCGGCAAGTTCGGAAACGATAATGGCGACGATAAGTTTGGATGGGTTATTTATTTTCATAATTATTTTTTTAAATATGTAAGTATTATACCAAAAATAAAAAACCGGCTCAATAGCCGATTTTAATATATGAATATTTTCTAATATATTATTCCCTGTGGATAACTTGACGAATTAGTCAAAATTATGTATTATATCTATGTAAGTTGTGGAGCAATCCATAGGCTTACCGTATTTTGATCGAATCCCCGCCCTAAAGGCGGGTTTCTGATTTTTGGTATCTTATTATTTAAATCTAGTTGAGCTTAGGCGATATTCAAAATCTTCGACATATAATACTTCTGTTACGCAACAATCAGTTTTTGCATCATATACTTCTCTTCCAATATGGTCGCGTGCACCAAAAACATAACATCTTTTTTTATATTTTTCTACCAAATATCGTATAGCGTACATTAAATCACCATCGCCAGAAAATATAATTATAGTATCGTAATTATCTCTTTCTTTAATTAAATCAACCGCCATTTCGACATCCAAATCACACTTTTTAGCAAACCCATGTTTGTTGTTTTGGTCGTGTATATATTTTACTCTTTTATGTTGGACATCGAATCTGTTGAAGTGTGCGGTTTCTAAAACTTTTTTAGACCAGTAGGTTAATATTTTAGATTTTTCTTCTTTACCATAATCCGCACCATAATAAAATCTTCGTAAAAATTCTTTGCCGGAAAAATTTTTTATTAAATTTGCTAATTCTCTAATACCCACATCCCAACTTAGTGAATGTTTCCATTTTTCAACATTCCCATAATCAACTATTACAATAGTCCTTTGTTTTTTATCTTCAAAGTATTTTAAAAATATATTTATTTCCCCCTTGTTCATAATTAAATATTTAATAATGGATATTATACCAAAAATAAAAAACCGACTCAATGGTCGGTTTTAAAGGGGTCGAATTCGGCCCCTTTTTAAACCCATCGAATTAGATGGGTTTAAAATTATTATTTTATATTTTCCTCAACCTCTCCCATATCCTCACCATCGCCCAAGTATCCATCTTACAATACTCCAACAAATCCTTCTCAATCTGTCTCTTCTCCTCCGCCGGCGTATCACTGCCAATCATCCGCTCCCACCGCTCACTCGCCTGATCCCCTTTGGAAATATTTAAATTTTTATAACTTAGCTCCGGCACAATCACCGGCAACACCCTTTTGATACTCGCGCTCCCCTTGAAAGCCGAATCCACATAAAGATTTTCCGAAAAAATAGTCATCAGATCAAACATCCCCTCATTTATTTCCTCCAAAAATTTCGCATAGTCCGGATGCAACTGTGCCAATTTCAAATTGCGTTGTTTTTCATAAGTGCTATACCACGCGATCACCGTCCCGCGCGGATCAATATCCTGTTTCATCCGTTCCACCAGCGGTCGGGTGAGATCTCCTTTGGGATCGGTAATCAAAAATTCCCTATGTTCTATACTCCCATCCGCTTGCATAATATGCAGAGAATATTGAAAAGGAATTTGTTCATACGCCCCAAAACCATCAAACATCGGAATCGCACTTACAAATCCTTCATAATCAAAAAAATACAAAGGCCAAACCAATTTGTCCAGCGCCTCTTTTATCGCCACCTCATCAATCATCGGTTTGCCTAGCGAGCACGCATCATATTGCGCCTTCTTGGCCCCAGTGAGCACCTGTGGATTGTCTATATCTTCAATCGCATATATCCCTCTATCTATCCAATCATTAAGTATTTTTTTACTCGCCCCAATCCGATTGATATCATGCACCGAATATTCTGGCACCTCTGGGTTGGAATAAGCAAAGGTAGTACATTGAGCATTTCTTCCGCGATACAAACATTCACACCCTTTTTCTTCCGGCATGTTTAAATATTTTTTAATATCCTCCATCTGGGCTTGCACTTTTTCTTGCGAGGCCAACACTTCATCACTGAGATCCACTATCACAAATAATTTTTCATAATCAATTTCCCCCGCTCTTTGGTATTCACTGTTCAAATGAATCACGCCAGTTTTAATAATTTTCAAACCACTTTTTTCAATCACACTTTTTTGAAAAGCTAGGTCGTTGATATAATGATGTGGCTCTTTTCTTTTGACATCATTGCTGGCCTTCACCTCATACAGCTCATAGCCATCTTGGGATTGATCATAAACCAAAATATCCGCGCGAATATAAAAAACATCTTGCGCAAAGGTCGCTTGAAATATCACCGCTGTTTTTTTCTCCAGGTATTGGGCGGTGTCATGCACGGCATCCTCTCCAAAACTATCTACCAACACACCACCAGGAAACAAATGGCGGGCTGATTCATCGGCCATGTTCCCCTCTTCGATTATTTTCTTTTCAAATTCCGATAATTCGACACCATCAAAAAGCTCTGGTTTGTGTTTTTTGAGCCAGAGGTTCTTTTTGCAGAAGGTGTATTCGAGGTAGTCGGTTTTGGTGATGTGCATAATTAGTATACTTGTAATTAGTATACCTCATGAGTATACTAATTGTTAGAGTGGCTTTATTAGTTATATATTAGCCAAAATATTCTTATAATTATGGAATATAACAAGCTATATTTTAAGGTAAAATTTTAGTTAATTCAGTTATCCGGAAATTCCGGTTAGTTGACATAGTCTGTGGATAAATATTGACAATGATCACTTTATTGTCTATATTATAAGTGAAGTTAGTAATAATAACTTAGAGAGTGCCGTGGTGTTCCTCCAGGGTACCTGGAACTTAAGCCGCAGATAACCATTTTCTAAGACACTACTTCAATAAAATGCCTAATCTAATTGATTGGGTTTTTTATTTTCCAAAACCTTCTGATTATATCTCTTTAATTCCTCGCGCACCTTTTGTTCCATGTCATGGCGCGACACACTGCCAGAATTTTCCAAAATTTCTTTATCATTCAAAACCAAAAATCCATCCAGTTTCATAATCCAATCATTCATATACATGACGCGCTGTTCCACACTTTGTAATTCAGCAAAAGAAAGAAATTGTTCCACCAGTAAATTTAATCTTTTTAATTCTAGTTCTTGTAAATAATTTTTTGCGACTTCCGCTTGATCACGAGTAATAATTTCACCCTTCCAATTTGTCAGCCCTAAATTTTCTTTGGCACTGTCTATGCGACTGCTAACAATTTCGGCTGCGGTTAATCCGGTAATAGCAAAGTGAAATTTATTTTGTACTACTGCGAAAAATTTCTGAGCATAATCTGCCTTCGGATTGTAATCCGCGCTTAAAGCAAAAACATCTTTTACCTTTTGATAGAAATTTGCTTCAGAAGTGCGAATCTTGCGAATGCGTTCTTCTAATTCCTGAAAGTATGGTTTGGCTACCTGTCCGCTTTCTAATCGCTCATCGTCCAATACAAAACCTTTTATAATGTATTCTTTCAATTTTTGTGTTGCCCAAATGCGGAATTGGGTGCCTCGAAGGGAATTAACACGATAGCCAACGGAGATGATCACATCCAGATTATAAATGTTGGTTGGCTTAGCTATGCTATTTTCGGAATTTCCGAATTTACGCAAGGTTAGCTCTTTTTCCAATTCACCCTCATCATAAACATTTTGGATATGTTCATTTATTGTAGATTGGCTCTTCTGAAACAAATCAGCCATTTGCGCCTGGGTGAGCCATACAGTTTCGTCATTTAGCTTAACTTCAATCTTGGTCTTGCCGTCCTTAGTATTGTATATGATAATTTGATTGTTTTTCCCCTCCATATATAATTAAATTAAAATTATTATATAAAATATATCTTATCATTTTTGTATATCATAATTAGAAAATTTCGTCAGGATTTTCTTGGGTAAACAAACCATATGACACAATTTCGTTGTCTTGAGCATATAAATATGGAAATTGCTTGTGGGTAAAATCAACTATCTCAGAAGTTTTTTTGCCTTTCCATTTTTTTTCAATAGTGGATATTAACTTTTTTTCTTCAGTATTGAGAGCAGATAAATCAATTTTTGCGCCACTGCGCGTCTGAGAAACTAACATTGCCCCATCTTTGGTTTGCTCAATATCAATTTGACCGTTGTCAAACAAATCGTCAACTATCCTAAAATAAGCATCTGAAACTGGACCATACGCCATTTTACGGTATGACATGCCGCTCATACTTTCAAGGTGAGAATAAAACCACCCAAAATCGGCAAAATACAATAATTTAGCAAGTTTGGTCTTTGTGATCTTGGTATCCAAACGCAAAAAAGCCAAAATCATTTGTTTGTATTTTTCATTATTCGGTGTTACGCCATTTTTGAGATCTTCCAAGGAGATGCCAAATATATCGGCCAAAACACCCGCTTCGGATAGACTGATGTCGCGCTTACCTTGTTCAAAAGAAATATATGAGGTGCGCGAAATACCCATCTTTTGCGCAATGTCAGATTGCGATATATTTTTTTCTAATCGTAGTTGTTTTATGGCGGTTTGGTAGTTTTTATTCATATGTGTTTAGTATACACTATTAGTGTATAAAAATCAAACATTGTGTGTGGATAAAGTGAACATATTAAATACAGGTACAAATGTCATCATCCATGCAGCAAACATTCGCACGGTTTTTGTTTTAAAATAACTTTTTGCTCACGCATAGTGTTTATAAATACACTCTGGCTGCCTGAACCTTTGGCTAAACGTTTATCAAGCGGTGTGTGGTGTTTATATCCGCGAACCAAAAACTCTTTTACCAGCGCCTCGTGTCTATCATAGAGAGCTTTTTGTTTTCCCACCCAGCGAAGTGTTTCCGGATGCCGTGAATACCCACCCTTTCCTTTGTGTATAGTTAAAATATTCCAAAGCCCATGAAGTTCACGATGTTCTGCAAGCAAATGTTTTCGGCATAGGTGTTTTGGATGTATATCCCAAACGCGCATATATTTATTTTACTTTCACCTCAATCTGCACTTCATTTTCCAGGTATGAATTTCATTGATATCGAATTTACACAATACCTTTTATTTTTTTCTGTTAATTTTTCACCAATGAACAAGTGCCCCAGATGACCTCCACAATTGGCACAAGTTATTTCCGTTCGCACACCGTCAGCGTCCAAAGTTTTATTTACTGATCCAGGTATCTCATCATCAAATGACGGCCAACCACAATTAGACTCAAATTTGTCTTTGGAATTATATAGTGGGGCTTCGCACTGTCGGCAGATATAAACACCGGTTTCTTTGTTATTGACGTATTCTCCGATAAAAGGTGGTTCTGTCCCTTTGTCTATTATAATTTTTTTCTCTTCTGGGGTAAGTTTTATCATAAGTATGTTTTATTATGATGTTCACTAATTGTAATGATTTGTATGTTTTTTGATTTATAATGCTTTATAAGATTGTTCAATTAAATCAAAAACATAATTTAGATTTTCCATTTTGTCTAAAATCACCTCTAAATCACCACCACCAAAATGGCCAATATTATTTACATCCCTAACAAAACCCTTTGGATCAACCAGTTTTTTCATATCAATAGTTAAGTGGATCTTGATTTGCGATTGTTGTATATGAACATACGCAAATGTATTTCTAACTCTGTATGCAACGTACATTTTTTTAGGTCTTTCTTCGATTGTATCACTAAGCGCTAGTATTTTTTCTCTTAGCGCATAAAATAATTCTTTTATTTTATCGTTCACATTCAAATGGTCTTCTAATGTATAGACTTTTACTTCGTTACTCACTGAATCGATAGCTTTGTTTTTTGTGATAGTTTTTATTGATTCAGTAGAGTCTTGTGATAAGAGTTGATTAAATAATATTACATTGTTTTCATAAACTTTAACTTCCCACAATTCAATGGGTAGATCTTTAAAATTTATTGCATTCATTTGATATGAAGTAAATGAATTTGCTACAAACATTACTCTGGACTGTGACCAGTCAACATCATCACGTCTTAAATTCTTTTTTGTTTTTTCATTGTATTCCAAAATAAAATCTGACTTGTTGTTTAACATTAAAGATAAATAGGCATACCCTTGATCAATAACACTGAAGCTTCTATCTCTTTTAAATTCTATTATTACAAAAGAACCTGTCTCCTTGTCAAAAGCTAGTGTGTCAAGTCTGAAATTGTGTAAAGAAAATTCAGAACTAACAAATTCTAGGTTAAAAACATTTTCTAAATTAATTTCAGTGAGATGTTGAATATCCCTCTCTAAATCAATCGGCCTTTCTTTTATTATGGATAGTTTCGAATCGGTATTTTTAAATAATGGCATATTATTAATTTTTTTGAATAGTAATATTATTTTTTATTTTATTACTGTAGAGACCTTTTTGAAAATCAATAAATAAATTTCTAATCTTAAACACATCGCCTAGTTCCTGTTCAGCATTTGCAATAGCGTAATATTTTAAATTCAATAATTGTGGCAATTTTTCTTCGTCTAGCTCTTCTACTCCATTATCAATATATTTATTTAAAACAAATTGCAAAAATTCTGTTTGTTTTTCATCCAATCCTTTTAAAATAATTTTTTTAGTAGTGTCAACCCTCTCCGTTCTGCTAATTGGCTTGCTAGCAAAGGATACATAGGCAAGCACATCAAACAAATCACTCTGTTCAGCGTCAATCAATTTTTGTAATGTTTCCAGTTCGTCTTTTCCATAACCAGCCTCAGCAATTTTTTCTAAAAATACTTTTCGTGTGGTTGGGTTTGACCAAATTTTCCGGAGTTCTTCTTCGCTCTTAAAAAATTCTGGCATGGTACCAAACATATTGTCCATAAATTCTTGAACAGAAACTGGTTTGCCGTCAGCACTCCAAAAAGAAGTTGAAATCATATGCTGTATTTCTCGTTCTTTTCCATCACGTAATTTTATTTTTAATTTTTTATATTTTTCAGTCGGTTTTTCTCGCAAAATAGATCCGCCAAAATCCTTGTTCGTGGTTTCATATTTAACCGTTGGTTGATCTTCTGTTGTTTCACTTGCTGGTTCCCCATCCCATTCAGGATCGGCAAAGTGATGGTACGCATCCACAAAATCATAAATCGTAAAATATTCTTTACCATCAAAAAGTCGAGTACCACGACCGATAATTTGTTTAAATTCAATCATTGAATTTACCGGTCTCATCAAAACAATATTGCGAATATTGCGCGCGTCTACGCCAGTAGAAAGTTTTTGTGAAGTGGTCAAAATAGTCGGTATAGTTTTTTCATTATCTTGAAATTCACGCAAAAATTGTTCACCACGAAATCCGTCATTGGCAGTCACTCTCACACAATAATTCGGATCCTTATTATCTTTCATTTGATTTACCAAATCACGCACGGCCGCCGCGTGGTCCTGGGTCGCGCAAAATATTATTGTCTTTTCATTTTGATTTATTTCATCTAATACCACTCTCACTCTTTTTGCCTCTCTGGCCTTGATCTCAATTATTTTATTAAAATCCGGTTCAGTATATATTTTTCCTTCTTCCACTTCACCTTCAACAATTTGATCATCTGAAGTGTAAATATAATCATCAAGAGTAGTTTTGACTCGTTTAACTTTAAATGGAGTCAAAAAGCCATCATTCACACCCTCTTTGAGTGAATAAACATAAACTGGTTCACCAAAATATTTATATGTATCCACATTATCTTGTCGCTTTGGTGTCGCAGTCAAACCAAGTTGGACTGCAGGAGAAAAATATTCCAAAATACCACGCCAATTACCTTCATCATTAGCACCGCCACGATGACACTCATCAATGATAATAAAATCAAAAAAATCTGGTGGATATTCTCCAAAATAAGGAGCACCTTCCGCTCCACTCATAAAAGTTTGAAAAATTGTAAAATAAACACTACCACTCATTGGCACACCACCCTTTTTTCGAATATCCAAAGGATTGATACGCACCATAGCATCGGTTGGAAAAATTGAAAAATCATTTCCAAATGCTTGGTCAGCCAAAATATTTCTATCCGCCAAAAACAATATTCGTGGTCTGCGAGATCCATCTCTCTTTAAATTCCAGCGGGTCTGAAATAGTTTCCAAGCGATTTGAGCCGCCACCGCAGTCTTACCTGTCCCCGTGGCCATAGTTATTAGTATTCGTGTCTTTTCTTGTGCCACCGCATCCAGTGCATTGTTGATAGCCAGCTCTTGATAATATCGTTTACCTTTTTCACCTTCAGACGAAACCGCATCAAATTTTTCTTTCCATTCTTCGTTTGTGGCTGGTTGGTCAGAAAAAGTTTTGTCCCACAATTCATCCGGAGTTGGAAAATCTACAACATTTCCTTCTTGTCCGTTTTTCATGGAAATTTCATAAATATCTTTGCCGTTGGTGGCATAGGTAAAATCAATCTGTAATTTTTGCGCGTACGCTTTGGCTTGTCCTACACCCTCAGACGCCGCTAAATTTTCCGCCTTAGCTTCAATCACCCCAATTTTGCGATTTTTATATACCAAAATATAATCCGCAATTTCCGGTTTACCGCGCATTCCTCCAGCTTGAATTTTACCGTCGGTAATACGAAATTCACGCAGGACTTTGGATCCCTCCACTTCACCCCAACCACTCGCTTTAAGTTTCGGGTCAATATATTCGGCTCGTGTTTCTGATTCGTTAAGCATATACATTAAAAAACCGCTAACTCCATAAAAACTTAAGGGCTAACGGTCTATTTTTAATAATCAATTAATATTTTTAAAATATTTTGCGTCAATATTCCAAATTCCTCTTTTGACTTTTCAATGTTTTCTATAGTTCCAAGATGAATTTCATCAATCAACGCTGGGTCAAGATCAAATATCGCTACCCCAATTTCTTGACACTTTGCAGGAATTCTACCATAATCCTGAATTTCAGCCAGCGGATTTTTCCAACTTTTTTCAACCAGCCCATTTCGTCCATGTTTTTCTGAAAGATATTTTTTAACTTTAGCCGGAATTTCTTCAATCCAATGGCGGTGATCTTTTATTGGCTGTTTGCCATATACATTATATGAATTCACAATATACCCAATAAAAAGACCATCACCTGAAAGCACAAATTTACTTTCTGTATTACCAGAAAGAGCTTTGCCGGTTACTTTCCAATTTTGTTTCCATTTTTCAAATATGCTACCAAGATTTTCAATACCTTGCACGCTAAAAGCATCGGGCATCATAGGAACAACAAAATAATCTGAACCAAGGAAAATAATTTGATTGAGTAGCGACAAGCTAGGAGATGTATCTATTACAAAAATATCCACCTCGTCATTTAATCCTCTTTCTCGAAGGAACCTATCAATCGCACTAGTTTGAAAATAGCCAAGTTGCTGGCCAGCGGCGGCTTGTCCGTAGGCCGTAACTAATATATTTTCATACAGCGAAAGATTAACACTACCTTTCATTAAAAAAAGATTATTGTTGCTGTTGGATACAGGAATAAACGGCACACCTAAATCAATATCTGACCCACCCTCTATCACGCCTTTCAACACATCATAAATATCTTTTTCCTGTGATGAAAATAGTGTCTTTTCATATCGATTGTCGCCTAAAGATAATCGGGAAAGATTGCATTGAGGATCAAGATCAACCAATACAGTTTTATACCCTTGTTTGGCAAAGGACATGGCACAATTAAAAGCCAGCGTGGTTTTGCCAACTCCGCCTTTATTGTTCGTAAATAACACCTTTTTTGTGCGAGTAAACTTCATAGTCGTATTATATCAAATATGCTGTTTATTACAACTCCCCTGCGAATGCCTTTTTTAATACGGACTTTTTTAATTCTTCTAAATTTGCTAATTTTTGATTATAAATTGCTTCTAGTTTTTTGGTCTCGGCGGAAAGGGCGTCGAGTTTGGAAATTATTAATTTTTGTTCCGCCAATTTTGGTATGTATATTTTAATTCCTTTCAAAATCTTTACGGATACTACATTTTTTATAGCAGCTCCTTTAGTGTATTTTTTAAGATCATTTTGAAAAACAGCGCTCTCCATCCAGTTTTTCAAAAACACATTGATCAAATCTTTGTTTGGACTAAGTTTTAATAACGCTTGATTAATAATTCCTTTTTTAATGCCCACTGGTGCAATTGCTATTTTACCCATAGTTCCAGAGCAACTCATAATCAAATCACCTGACCTTAATTCAAATCTTTTCATTTCATTAAATTTATTTTCGTCAATAAAATATCTTACCTTTGAAAATTGATTATATATGGCATGTTGTTGTTCATAAACTACGTAACCCTCTTTTTTAAAAATACTTTTTCTTAAGCTCCCCCCAAATGGTCCTCTTACAAAATTGCAAACTTCTCCTAATTTTTTCTCATCCCAATCCTTTCTTGGATTAGTAAAAACACTCTGTAAATATGATTCAAAAAGTGCTTTGGAATTTTGTAAATTTTTTTCAACATCTTCTTTCGCCTTCGCCACCTTCGCAAAAACCTCATCTAAAATTTTTACGATGTGGTGTTGTTCATGGAGTGATGGAAGAGGTATATCGATATTTTTATATAATTTCGAATCAAGATTTCTAATTCCCGTTGAATGACTTTGCATTTTTTCGGTGATGCCTGAAATATAAGAAAAAAATAAAAACCGATGGAGAAAATTAAAATTCAATTCTTTAGGATCCTTTATTCTTATTACCGAAGTAAAATTGCTAAATGAAAAACTGCCTTTGTCCTTATTAAATATTATAACTCGCCCAACAGGTTGCTTTGGTCCACCGCCAGATTTTTCAAGGATGACATCACCGCAAATTAATTTTCTTTTTTCAAATTGTTTTTTTTCAACATTTAGGTAAGCAATATTAGAATCGTCTAGTGTCCCATCTTTTGTAAAATTAGTATTTCTAATCACACCAACTTTGATATAAGGTGGTTCTTTGCCAGTCCATAATCCATTCAAAAATTCACATACTTCGCCAAGTTTTTTTGTTGGCCAATTATTTTTCATACTTTTTCAAGTATTAATCTCATTATCAAACCAGACAAATATAAAAATGCTTCAGTATCTTCTTGTGTAGGAATAAAGCTGTCTCCACTACCTGCATGTCGCCCAAATTCTTTACTTAATTCTTTGTAAGAATTAAATATTTTTTTCCATTCTTTATCAATAACAAGTTTATCAACTAATGAATTAAAATTATTATCAAATGACGGTTTGGGGCTTTTCAGATATTCTTGGGTAAGTTGTTCTACAGCTTGAAAAGCATTACTCATAACATCTTTACGCTTAATATTATCACTTAATGATTGAGAATACTGATCAAGTGCATTTTTGTATAAAGCCTGAATTTTTGGTTTTTGTTCAAGCCATTTTAATACATCCGAAATAAGTTTTTCATCAAATTCTTCGGCTCCTTCAGGATAAAATTTTCCATCACGCCACGAGATGCCAAGCGATACTGGCTGGTTAAGAGCATACGCGACAATTTTATTTATATTTTCTGACCACTGCTTTTCACCCGTGCCAGGGATGCTGTGCGTTGAAAGATAATCATAAAAAATTTCTACTAATATAAGGGTTTTTTCAAAAACGCCATCAGAAAAAATCTTAAAAGATGGACGGTAAATATCATCAGAATAGAAATGATTTCTGTTGTGTAAATATATAATATTTGTCGGGTTTTGATTAAATTCCATCGCCACAAAATTAAATATTTCAGTACTATTACTGTACTCTCCATAACGTAAACCTGCCTTCTCATCCAGAGGTTCGATAAGATAATGAGTAATTTTATTTACAAAATCATGTTTTACTTCTTCAGGGTCAACAGTTTTTCCAAAACGTTTATTAAAATCAAAAATTCTACTCATATAATTTCCTTTTAAAAAATTGTATCTGCCAATTAATTCTCATATAAAGAAATAATTTTTTTTCCACAACTCAAAAGATAATCGTAGGATATAATTTGGATGTGGTTTAGGTTAGAATTTAACATTCGTAGAGCTTCAAATTGCTCGTCCTTAAATTCGTTTGTTCTTCCTGCAATAATTTTTATTCTAGGTCGTAGTATTTTCACTTTGTGCTCTTTTTCTAAAACAAGTTTTTGATCATCCATTTTTTGCAAGTAAAGCAAGCACTGTCCAATGACTTTTGATAAATCTGGTGATGAATAATAGCTATTGTGATTGGTGTCATATTGAAAAATTCCGTATTTGGGTCTTTTAATCTCTATTAAGTCTAAAAATCCATCCATTGACTCCATTAGTATATCCCCTTCACTAAATAAAGCCACCTTTCTTCCATCGTGTTTTTTTATATACTCAATCCCAAAAACCCACAAATTTCTTTCAATCCAATTTTGGAATATTTTTTCAGGCTGTCCTGCTATATATGAACTTAAATTTCCATAATTTTTTATTGTCTCGACTATACTTCCATTCTCCTCCAATTCTAAAAGTTGCTTTAAATTGTTAAGCTCTGCATGATAAATCTTTTGCTTATTAGCGGCAGATAGATGCTTCAGTTCTATCCTGGACAATGTTTCAAGAATAGTGTTAATTTTTTCTTTTTCATCTAATTTGTTTAAAATCGTCTTTAGAATTTCAGGCTCAATATTTTCAAGGCCATTTAAAATATTTAGAACTTCTTCAGTTGTTTCAATGATTTTCCCAGAGACATCTAAACCTTTTTGAGATCGTAAAAATTCAAATATTTTACTTTGAGATTCTACACTTAGAGTCTTTATTGCCTCAAATATATTCGTTTCAGTAGCATTTGCTTTAACGAGCTCTTTTTTTTGATCTTCTGTAAAGTCTCTCGTCCTTTCTATTATTTCTTCTCCAGTTGAACTAGCAATAATTTCTTTCTTTTCATTTTCCGAGTAATGTTTCAACTTTTGAGCAAGAAATGCTTGAGTTTTATCTTTGCCATTTTGGCTAATTTTCTTACAAAAATCCTGATATGACTTTAAGTTTATAATTAACTTATTTGATTCTTCACAAAAGTCAGATACTTGTGTTAAGGTTAAAAAAATTTGTTTTCCGGGATTATTTTCAAGAAAGTAACGCAAACTCAGTCCGTAATCAAAAGTTTTTCTATTGTGTCCGGTAATTTCCTTAAGATCAAAATCAAAAAACAACTCAAATTGCTTATCATACCGAGTGTATTTTTTATTAAAAGTGAACTTTGAAAAATCCATATCTTAAAGAAGTTTTTTTATACTAATTACACTACTCTGAATTTTTATATCCAAGTCCTTCATCTCTACTAAAATATCTTTTGGCTCTCTTAAAATCACCTCATTATTTTTATTTGGGTTTTTTACTGACAAATCAAAAGTAGTCTGATCAATATCTTTAACATCCACACTCCATGAATTATCGCTGTTCGCCGTGGTCTTTTGTAGTTCCACAAACTCGGCCAAATCTGCTTCGTTCAATGGGTTGCCTTTTCCAAGATTGCGCTCAAGATTGAGCTGATAAAACCAAACTTTTTTTGTAGATGTACCCTTCTCAAAAAATAACACTACCGTTTTTACTCCCGCACCCTGAAAAGCACCACCTGGCAAATCTAATACTGTGTGTAGATTGCAATTTTCTAAAAGTAATTTACGCAATGAAACCGATGCGTTATCCGTATTGGAAAGAAAAGTATTTTTGATAACAATACCTGCTCGGCCTCTAGCTTTTAAAATTTTAATAAAATGCTGGAGAAAAAGAAAAGCGGTCTCACCAGTTTTGATTGGAAAGTTTTGTTGAATTTCACGGCCGATACCAGCGCCAAAAGGCGGATTTGCCAGAATTACGGAGTAACGATCTTTTTCTTGGATATCATTGATGTTTTCTGCAAGTGTATTGGTGTGTTTTATATTTGGTGCTTCAATACCATGCAGGATCATATTCATGATACCGATGATATAGGCGAGAGATTTTATTTCTTTGCCGTAAAAAGTTTTGTTTTGCAAGGTTGCCATCTGGCTTGATGATAGTTTGGATTGATTTTCTGTTAGATATTTATACGCTTCAACCAAAAATCCAGCGCTACCACAGGCACCGTCATAAACAGTGTCTCCAATCTTTGGATCGACTACTTTCACAATTGTTTTGATGAGTGGGCGTGGCGTGTAGTATTCGCCACCATTGCGTCCGGCGTTGCCCATGTTCTTTATTTTGGCTTCGTAGAGATGTGAAAGTTCGTGTTTTTCTTCATACAAACGAAAGTGCATTAAATCCACGATGTTCAATATTTCTCGCAATTTATATCCGCTAGAGATTTTATTTTTCAATTCAGAAAAAATTTCACCGATTTTGTATTCAATGGTATTTGGTTCTTCGGCTTTAAATTTTTTAAGATATGGAAAAAGTTTGTTGTTTACAAAACCACAGAGATCGTCACCATCCAGTGCTTTGTTATGGTCTAATTTGCCTTCGCTATTTTTTGGACACGCCCATGCGTCCCAACGATATTCGGGAGACAAAATATAGGCGTATTTCTTCCCAGCCAGTGCCGATTCAGTTCTTTTGGTCTCTTCCAAATCATCTAGGTATTTCAAAAAAAGAACCCAAGAGGTTTGTTCTACATAATCCAGTTCTGTTCCACAACCAGAATCTGTATGGAGGATATTATCAATGTTTTTGAATGATTGTTCAAACATAGTTTAAGAAATTTAGTTCCTATATTTTACTCTCTTTATTTGCTTTCGTCAAAACAAAATAATCGCTTAAATAAGCGATTATATTATCACAAAATGCCTCTGTCGTTCAAACTGATAAAGCTTTCTTTGGCTATTATGATATGATCTAATAAATCTATCCCAAGTATTTTCCCCGCCTCTGCCAGTCGTTTTGTTATGGCTAAATCTTCTTCCGATGGCTCTGGATTTCCCGATGGATGATTGTGGGCTACTATTAGCTGTGCTGCACTGTGCATGATGGCTGGTTCAAATACTTCGCGTGGATGTATGAGGTTAGCATTGAGTGTGCCGACGGATATTATTTCTCTTTTTATCTCTTGGTTTCTGGTGTCCAAATAAAAAACCACAAAATGTTCTTTTTTGTGATCGCGAATATCTTTGAGATTTTCCCAAACATCCTTTGGAGATAATATTAAGTTGTGTTTTTTGTCTTTTAAAAAACGACGACCGAGTTCAAAACAAGCAACCAACAAACATGCTTTGGCTGGACCCAAACCAAAAGTATTTTTTAAATCTTCAAATGAAGCTTGTGAAAGTTTTTCTGTTTTAAACTTCTTGAGTATTTTGTTTGACAGCTGTACTACATTTGTTCCTTTTACTCCTGAACCGAGTAGAATCGCTAGCAACTCCTTATTTGATAATTTTTCTGGACCATATTTGGATAGTTTTTCTCTAGGCCTATCCACGGCCGGCACCTCCTTGAGTTTCATAATTTTTATTGATCTTTTTTTGTTATTTTTTTCCTGAATTTAAACTATTTAAATTATTTTTGATAAATTCAATATCAGTTTTAATAGATTCAACTGTTTCGTGATCTTTATTTTGTTCTTCTATTGTTTGATTAAATTGTATATATGCAGTACTTGCAAAATTTGCATAATCTGCAAGTAAAACTATAGTTGCAAAAACAGAACCTATTAAAATGGCACCAAAAACCCATTTAATATGTTCAATGGTGGAGTTGGTTTTTCTAATATCTTGTTGAAGTTGAAAAAGATCACCAGCAACTGTTTGACCTTTGTCGAAGTTTAAGGTTATCCCAGCATCTTTTGTTTTTCTTATGGCCTGTTCTAGTGTTATATCTGGTTGGTTTTCAATCATAAATTAATTGTAAAATCCTTTGATACTAAGTACCCCATCTATCTCGTTTGCTTCAATATCTTTATTTTCAAAATTAAAAAAATCGATCCCTCCAAAAGCAACTCCTCTTTGAAATGTAATACCATACCCAAACGTAACCCCATTTATGTGTATTGTTTTCTTGGGAGTTAGTGATCCATCTGGGTTTTTTTGAAATAATTCTTCAAACCTATATCTCATATTTTATATTTTACTTATTTATTATATCATTTTATAAAAAAAATAACAATATTTTATATAAAATGCATCAAGACTAATCTATCTAATATTTTTAGGGCAACCAACTGTTTTATTTATTTGAAAAAAGTTTTTATCTCCTTTTGATAAAATAATAGTTTCGCACTTTTCTTTGTTATTAGATTCATTTTTATAAATAATGTCGAATCTATACAATGAAAAAATTTCTTTAGAAGCAGTGATTTCATATGGTAAAGATTTGCTACTACCTGGTCCAATTTTTTCTCCCGCCAATCCTCGACCATAAGTGAGACTAAATATATTTTTCATTGTATTTTCTTCATACACATGAAATCCTGTCCCTATTATACTAACAGGGACAGATCCAGCGTTGTATAAAATTGGATTTATAAGTATCGTGCTTGTTGTTGGTTTGCTATATTCACCTATTTCAACACTTAGTATAGGTTCTGTCTTTTTTTCTTCTAATAGAAGCAGTCGATTGTTTATGTCTGTTTGTTTTAATGATATAAAACTAGCGCAGAGACTTAGTATTATCATTAAAATTATTTGGGATCTTTCAAAAAAATTTAAGCTATGCCAACCAATTTTAAAGTTTTTTAGTATTTTTATTTCTTTAATTTTTGATAAGTTAATTTTGTACATAGTTGTTGGTGATTCAAAAGAATAAGAGTAAATCTATCTTTAAAAAACAATGGCCCAAAACCATTGCTTTTAAATACATTATTCACTTTTCGGCAACCTTCTATACTTATTCCCCAACCGAATACGATTGGTCTCTCTATCAATCACCGCCTGTATTCTAGCATAATCCACATCTTCCCTATTCTTTATCTCAGACATCTGCGCGATGGCTCTTTCTTTGGCTAGTTGAGCGCGATCAATATCAATCTGATCTACATTTTCGGCGTTGTCTGCTAGGATCACAATCTCATTATTTTCTCTTACTTCTAGAAATCCTCCGGCCACGGCAAAGTGGTGGAGTTCTTCTTTTTCTTTGAACACCAGTTCTCCCGGATTGAGGATAGTGATCAGCGGTGTGTGATTTGGTAAAATCGTAATCTCACCGGTCGTGGTTGGAGCGGTCACCTGTTCGATATGATCATTTTCGTAAATGACCTTTTCTGGTGTAACGATTTTAAATTTAATAGGCATAATTTATTTAACATCATCGATACTGCCTTTCATATAAAAGGCCTGTTCATTTTTGTTATCATGCTTACCATCTAGGATTTCACGGAAGCCACGAACTGTGTCTGCCAATTTTACATATTTACCTTCAGAACCGGTAAAGGTTTCAGCTACGAAAAATGGTTGAGACAAGAATTTTTGGATCTTGCGAGCGCGAGTTACCAAAAGTTTATCTTCATCGGACAATTCTTCCATACCCAAGATGGCGATAATATCTTGTAAATCTTTGTAGCGTTGTAAAATCTTTTGTACATCCAAAGCAGTGCGATAATGTTCTTCACCGACGATATTTGGATCCAAAATGGTGGAAGAAGAATCTAGTGGATCTACAGCTGGGTAAATACCAAGTTCAGATAGTGAGCGGTTCAAAACTACTGTGGAATCCAAGTGAGCGAAAGTGGTCGCTGGAGCTGGATCGGTAAGATCGTCGGCAGGCACATATACGGCCTGTACAGAAGTGATAGAACCTTTTGAGGTAGAAGTAATACGCTCTTGCAAAGCACCCATCTCAGAGGCCAAAGTTGGCTGATAACCTACAGCGGATGGCATACGACCAAGCAATGCGGATACTTCGGAGCCGGCCTGTGTGAAACGGAAAATGTTGTCTACGAATAATAGTAAATCTTTGCCTTCTTCATCACGGAAATATTCGGCCATGGTCAGAGCGGTCAAAGCTACACGAGCACGGGCACCTGGTGGTTCATTCATCTGGCCAAACACTAGAGCGGTCTTGTCCAGTACGCCGGACTCTTCCATTTCACGATAAAGGTCATTACCTTCACGAGTACGCTCACCTACACCGGCAAACATGGAATAACCACCGTGTTCTTGAGCGATGTTGCGGATTAATTCTTGGATAACTACGGTCTTGCCTACACCGGCACCACCGAATAAACCGATCTTGCCACCTTTTAAAAATGGGCAGATCAAATCTACTACTTTGATACCAGTTTCTAGGATTTCAGTAGCGGTGGATTGTTCTTTGAAAGTTGGAGCTTTGCGGTGAATTGGGAGAGTTTTGGTAGTTTTGCTAGCGCCTTTGCCGTCGATAGTTTCGCCTACTACATTAAACATACGGCCAAGTGTGCCTGGACCTACTGGAACAGAAATGGCGATACCAGTGTCTACTACATCCATACCGCGTTCGAGACCATCGGTGGTACTCATAGCGATGGTACGCACTACTCCAGCGCCTCTGTGCTGTTGTACTTCCAATACCAATTTTTCTCCGTCCGGTTTGGTGACTTCCAGAGCATTGAAAATTTCTGGCAATTTGTCATCAAATTTTACATCGATAACCACGCCGATAATCTGTGATATTTTTCCTTTGTTCATATTACTTTTTATTATCATTTAATGTTTCAAATTTTTTCTCTTTTTTTCTTTTAGGCCAGACCCAAATAATGATACAAAGCCCTATTGCTTCCCCTATTGGTTTAACTATAAATCTTTGGAACCATGGAGCATTATCAAATATATATCCAGTTGAATTTTGCCATATTTCAGTTATTATTGCCACAATAAAGAATACGACAAGTCCGATTAGAAATACTTTTTTATTAAATGGATTATCCATACATTAGAACCATGATTGAATATTATTTTTGAACTTGGACGGTTGTTTTAATTTTTTTTGTAATTAATATGTACACTAAATAAAACAGAGCTATACTAATTATCATTCCTGCAATTTCTGCGGTATTCTTTGCTCCAGCTAATCCTGAAATACGTAAAATACTAGCTGCAATACAAGTATATAGAACGCCCTTTGTTTTTAACTCTGGTGATTCTTTTGAACTTTTTACTATAAAGAAAAGCGACACAAAAAGGGACACAAACACAATTAAAGACATTAATAATTGTATTTGCCAAATATTTTTTAAGATTAACGATAAAGGGTTGAATATTATAAGGCCCATGATCGCGTTTAATAATATATATGAGATAAGCGAATTGACGACGAACCAAACTAATTTTTTTGTCATATTGTTGTTCATTAATAAAAATTTATATTTATTCCAACGCGGCGGCGCCACCGGCGATTTCCGCAATTTCTTGCGTGATGCCAGCTTGACGAGCTTTGTTGAAATTTAAATTTAGTTCATCAATCATTTCGACAGCAGCATCAGAGGCACTACGCATCGCGACCATTCGGGAGCTGTGTTCGGAAGCAGCGGATTCTAGTGCGGCTTGCAAAACTTGTGATTCTACTAGACGAGGTAAAATGATTTCAAGCACTTCGTCTCTGCCTGGTTCAAATAAATAATCTCCCACTTTGGTATCGGCTACAATCTTGGTCTTTTCTTTTTGTAAATCCTCTTCTCCGATATCCCCCATCATTTTTTCCAAATCAATTTCGGAGATTGGTAATACCTGTCTGATTTTTGGCACTTGATTGATAGCGGATTTGAAATCGGTATAAGCTACGACTACTTTATCGTAATTTTTGTTGGCATATTCATCAATCGCCATTTTACATATCGGTAAAATATCTTTCAAACCTGGAGTGTCGGAGATATCGGTAAAGGAGGCGATGAGATTGTAGCCCATTTTTTTGGAAAATTCTGCGCCTTTTTTTCCTAGTCCCAATACATCTACTAGTACGGGTCCTTCGGTTTCTAGGTCTTTACCTTCAATGCGTTGGCGACTTAGGTTTTTTGGATTATTCATCTGAATGGCTGTCTTTTTTATAATATTGGAATTGAAACTACCACACAATCCGCGATTGGAAGTGATTAAAATCAAAAGCACTTTTTTCACGCGTCTGGTTTTCAATAACGCAATTTCAGATTTTTGGGTTTTGCTCAAATCAACCAAAATATCCCAAGCCAATTTGGCGTAGGTGCGAGTTTTCAAAGCAGTGTCTACTGCCTTGCGCATTTTTGCAGCCGCTACCATTTCCATCGCTTTCGTGATTTTTTTGGTACTGCTGACCGATTTGATTCGGCGTTTAATTGCTTTGGTATTTACTCCCATACTTATATTTTGTTGAATTCGGTAATAGCTTCTTTTAATTCTGTTTCAACTGTTTCATCCCAAGTGCCAGCAGTTATTTTTTCCAATACAGCTGATTTGGATTTGTTCATGAAATCATGGAACTTACCTTCCCAAGTGACCATTTCTTTTGGGGCCACATGATTGGCAAAACCATTTTGTACAGCATATATAATAGCTACCTGATTGGCCACAGCCATTGGTTTGAATTGAGGTTGTTTCAAAACTTCTACCAAGCGTTGACCCAAATCAATTTGTTTTCTTGTTTCTGGATCAAGATCGGAAGAAAATTGGGAGAAGGCCTCAAGTTCACGAAACTGTGCCATAGCCAATTTTAATTTACCGGCCACTTTCTTCATTGGTTTGGTTTGAGCGGCACCACCTACACGAGATACAGAGATACCTACATTCAAAGCTGGGCGAATACCTCGGAAGAATAAATCTGTTTCCAAGAAAATCTGACCATCGGTAATAGAAATTACATTGGTTGGGATATAGGCAGTCACATCAGATGCCTGAGTTTCAATAATTGGCAAAGCAGTAATAGATCCACCACCGGCTTCTTTGTTGCGGCGGCAAGCGCGTTCAAGCAAACGAGAATGTAGATAGAAAACATCACCAGGATAAGCTTCACGACCTGGTGGACGGCGAAGTAAGAGTGAAATTTCACGATAAGCCCAAGCTTGTTTGGAAAGATCGTCGTATACACACAACACATCTTTGCCTTGATCCATAAAGTATTCAGCCATAGCAACACCAGAATATGGAGCAATGTATGAAAGAGCGGCCGGAGCAGAAGCGCCAGCGACTACGACGATAGTATAATCCATTGCGCCGGATTCTTTGAGTTTGGCCACGATACGAGCTACCTTTGATTCTTTTTGACCGATAGCTACATATACGCAGATCATGTCTTGTCCTTTTTGGTTGATGATGGCATCGATTGCGATAGCAGTTTTACCAGTTTGTCGATCACCGATGATTAACTCGCGTTGACCACGACCGATTGGAATCATGGCATCAATTGCTTTGATACCAGTTTGTACTGGTTGTGATACTGGTTGGCGACTCATTACACCTGGAGCGATTTTTTCAATAGGATAAAATTGTTTGGCTTTTGTTTCGGCACCACCGTCGATAAATTGACCTAGTGGATTCACTACACGGCCGATCATCTGATCGCCCACTGGTACAGACAAAATACGGCCAGTGCGCTTCACAGTGTCCCCTTCTTTGATATGTTTAAATTCACCTAGTAATACCGCACCGACGGTTTCTTCTTCCAAGTTCAAAGCCACGCCAAAAGTCCCACCTGGGAACTCCAACATTTCGTTGGCCTGACATTTACTCAAACCAGAAAGACGAGCGATGCCGTCGCCTACTTCAAGTACAGTACCTACTTCTTCTACCTCTACTTGTTTTTCAAAAGCAGAAATATTTTTTTTCAGTTCTTCGACAATGGAATTTATGGACATATTTTTTAGATTATTGATTCTTTTAGTTTTAATAATTGGGTTTTGAGACTGCCGTCTAATATTTTATCTTCTGTTTTAATCTTGATACCGCCTAAAATACTTTCATCCACCGTTACTTCCGCTTCTACATTTTTGCCAAAGACGTGCATGATTTTATTTAAAAGTTTTTGATCTAATTCGCGAGCGGACACAATGTCTATCTCTACTATTCCTTCTTTCTTTTTGGCGTAACTTTCAAATTCTTTGATTATTTTATCAAATTGTTTGGTTTTGTGTTCACGAATTACCAAAGTCACGAACTCTTTGAGAGCTTCGCTTAATTTGGCGCCTGATAATTTCTCTGTGATTTCGTAAAGCGCCACCGCGTATTGTTTGGGCGTATTCTTGGCCATAAACTATTTTAATTTTTCCAAAACTTCTTCAATCATTTTTTTGTCACTTGCAGAATCCATTTTTTCTACCAATATTTTTTGTAATGCTAACACAATAAAATTGGCAGTTTCTTCTTTTAGTTCGGTTTTCATGGTTTCTTTTTCGTTTTTGATACTCTTTCTAGCCTGTACTACCAAAGTCTCAATTTCTTTTTTGGCATTTTCTTTGGTTTCTACAGCAGCAACCTGTGCAGATGTCACAGCTTTGTCCATGATTTTGTTGGCTTCCACTTTGGCTTGATCTACTTTGGTCTGATAATCTTTTTCACTTTTATTCAAGTTGTCTTGAATTTTTTTCGCGTTGTCTATGCTGTCGTCAATCATTTTCTGGCGTTCAGACATCTTTTTGGTCAATGGTTTCAAAATTAAAAACCACAACACCAATGCCACTAAAGTAAAGTTGACAAGTTGGGCGACAAATAATGTGCCATTTATACCCAAACCAGCCAATGGACTTTCGGAAGTAGCGGCTCCTTCGGTTGTGTGTGTTGTTTTTTCGGCCGGTGCTTCACTGGCCATTGCGATATCAATAAAATTCATATTCATTTTTTAGAAATTTTTCAAAGCTGTCCGACCATTGACTGGATCCCCGCTTTCGCGAGGATGACAGTGATCGGACAAATTGAACTATTTCAATGTAAATACTACCACTAGAGAGTAGATAGCGATAGCTTCAGCAAAAGCTGCACCTAACAACATAGGTACAAATGATTTGCCGGCTGATTCTGGATTGCGTCCGATTGCTTCCATAGCTTTGGCAACGATTAAACCGATAGCCAATGCAGGAAACATACCACCCAATGCCATTGTTAAACCTTTGGCCAAGGCCAATACTGATTCGTGTTCCATATTTTTCCTTTTATGATATTGTCGATGACGCTGGACTGCTTTTGGGAAAGTATCCTCCGCGTATTTTCAATATCTAAATAAATTAATAAATAAAATTAATGTGCTTCGTGCACTTCGGCGGTCAAAACAGTCATATACACCAAGGTCAACATTGTAAATACACTTGCCTGAATCAAACCAACCAAAACTTCCAGCAACATAAATGGTGTAGGCACAAGCACGCTTATCAATCCGCTAATTACGGAGATCAAAACTTCACCAGCGAAAATATTGCCAAACAAACGAAGAGACAGGGATAAGACCTTGGCCATTTCAGAAATAATTTCAATCAAACCGACACCCAACTCGATAATTGCGGTCATGATAGCAATCGGTCCTTTTTTCAAACTTTTAATAAAGGTGCCTATTTGAATGAACTTATTTAAGTGTGTAAATATACCAACAGATATCAAACCAAAAAGATGAGATGAAATTACCGCCACCAAAGCCATAGCCACGGTCAAATTCAAATCAGAGGCGGCTGGACGCAAAACCATAATGTGTTTGTAGGTAATACTGCCGGTGCCGGGTAACAAACCGAGCCAATTTGATAGTAAAATAAAAAAGAAGACCGATCCGACTATAGGCATAAAGCGCATGGTCTTTTTTCGGTCCCCTGTGACTTGGTCAAAATATCCCATCAATAGTTCCAAGATGTATTCAAAACCGTTTTGGAATTTGCCTGGGCGAAATGAAATTTGTTTTTTTATAAAGATGCCGATGATTAAGAAAATCACTAGAGCAATCCAAACATTGATCATGGTGTTGGTGACTGGGAACTGTCCTATATGGAAGACGGTTTCAGGTGCTAATGTAGGGATGTGAATCATAATGATTATTTTTGTTTATCCAGATCTTGAAATTGTTGACCGTATTTTTTGGCTTTTTTGTAAATCAATAGGCCGGTAAATACTGCCGCGATGGCCATACCGATGACGAGATATAGTGGCCTAGTCCCATAGCTTTCATCCATTTTTTGCCCAATCAAGGCGAAAATCACGACCGGTGCCGCAATAGTCACGCCGAAATCACCGGCAATCTTTAGTGCAAATATATAATACTTGCGTTCAATGTTTGTAGATGGTTTGGGGCTAATTTCAGCCATATTTGTAAGCGGCACTATTTTACTAAATTTTGAGAGTTTGGTCAAGTCCCTTTTAAAATTAACTTGGGGATATTTTGTTGTGCTAATTTAAGGCAATCTAAATAGACGATTGGCGTTATCTGTGGTAATACGATCTATTTCTTCCAATCCCATATTTTTTATCTCCGCAATCTTTTTGGCTACCTCAAATACCATCCATGGTTCACAGCGTTCGCCGCGATAGGCCTGGGGGGCGAGATATGGAGCGTCTGTTTCTACTACTACTTTATCTAGTGGAATATTTTTCACTACTTCCAATAAATCAATTTGTGGTTGTGGGTTGGTTTTTTTGGCTGGGAATGTTACTGGACCGGTAAAGCCCAAATAAAAACCAAGTTTGAGATATTCTTGAACGTATTCCCAATTGCCGGTGTAACAATGAATCACACCGCGAATTGGTGATGGCAAGGTTTTGAGCAGGGCGATCATTTGTGGATGAGCATCGCGGACATGAATCACAATAGCCAAGTCTAATTCCTGGGCGAGTTTATATTGTAATAAAAATGTTTCAGTCTGTTTGGCCAGTACTTCTTCTTGGGAGAATCCTTCGGGCAGATGAAATAACTCCAATCCACATTCCCCTATCGCAATTACCTTTTTATTTTGTGCCAATTTTTTGTAGGCCTCGTAATCAAAATTTTCTTGACGAGAATCAAAAGACCCTTCCGATTCATCTACATGAGTAGGAAAAAGATGCACTGGGTGTAATCCAATAGTGGCGTAAATATTTGGAAATTTGTCGGCCATTTCAACCGCGCGAGTGCTAGTAGTGATTTGTGAACCGACTACATTCAAAGTCATACCTTTTTCAGTACATTTTTTTATGACTTCATCGGCATCG
>JBAYIZ010000002.1:0-104199 GCA_041665405.1 Candidatus Magasanikiibacteriota bacterium | reverse complement strand
GTTGCCTGTACCAGTCAAAGTAACAGTACCAGAGGTTTGAGTGACTGTGCCAGCGTTGGAGAAACTGCTACTAACTACTGCGTTGTAAGTAGCTAGGTTCAGAGACGCACCACTGTTGACTGTGAGGTTGTTTGTAGATGTAGTATTGCCAGTCAACACAGCACCGCCAGTATTTATCGTCAAATTATAATAAGTAGTAGATGCGATATTGGTAGCGCCAGATCCACCAGTATAAGTGATACTTGAAGTATTGACATTAAATGTGCCAATTTTTACAAAAGGTGTACCTGTGGCTGTCAATGTCAAGGTACTACTACCACCACTGAGTGAACCAGTGATAGTTGCCACGGCTGTCGAAGTTACATTGCCGGCCAATGTGGATGTACCTGTGATATTAATATTAGCTAGAGTAGTATTACCTGCACCACCCAAGTTGCCTGTACCAGTCAAAGTAACAGTACCAGAGGTTTGAGTGACTGTGCCAGCGTTGGAGAAACTGCTACTAACTACTGCACCAAATGTGGCCAAATTCAGGGTGGCACCGTAATTAACTGTTAAATTATTGGTAGTGGTAACATTACCAACTAGAGTGGCTGTACCAGCGATTGTTAAATTATAAAAATTAATGGTAGTAGAAACATTAGAGGAAGCACTAGAATATTGAATAGTAGATGTATTAACATTAAAAGGACCAGTAATATTCAGTGGATTTCCTAAACCCGTAAGAGTCAATGTCTTACCACCAGCAGTAAAGGAACCAGATACAACAGTAGTCGAAACAGACAAATTTCCGGCTAAAGTAGTAGTTCCTGATACATTCAAACCGGCTAAAGTTGTAGAACCAGCTCCACCCAAGATACCTGAACCAGTCAAAGTGACTGTACCAGAAGTTTGAGTGACTGTGCCAGCGTTGGAGAAACTGCTACTAACTACTGCGTTGTAAGTAGCTAGGTTCAGAGATGCACCACTGTTGACTGTGAGGTTGTTTGTGGTGGTAACATTACCTGCTAAAACTTCTGAACCAGAAATTACTAAATTATATAAGGTAATGTTTCCAGGGCCTTCCAAAATTTTGCTAGCGCCAGTCATAGTAACTGTGCCTGACGTTTGTGTTGTGGTGCCACTACTGAGTATACTATCCCCTGCTACCAAATTACTTGAACCAAGATTAAATGTACTGTTAATGTCTATTGACAACTGACCAGTTGTTGTAACAGAAGAAGCAAGAGTTACAGTGTTTCCCTCGCCAGTAATCCACAACTCATTAAATGTAATATTCCCTGGCCCACTAATAGTTTGTACTGTAGAGCTTGTAAATTCAACAACACCTGTAACAGAATTAAAGGTGCTTGTTACTGTCAAATTCCCACCGACACGCAATCCTCCATTTATTGTAAAACTACCTGTGGAAGATACGTTAAGATTAAGCTGTGTTACAAAATTACTCAGAGCGGCTGTCACAAAAGTACCACCATTTACAGTGACTGAACCAGTAGATGTGACGGTTATACTTGCAGCTATCGAAGCATTACCTGTATAAGCCGAATCAAAAGTAATGCTCGGTGTAGTTGTAGAAACATCAAAAATTATATCGGCTGTAGAAGAAGCACCTTGAAAAGTAATAGACGTAGCTGTGGGAATAACACAAGCCGATCCATTGGCTTGTTTCCAAGCTGTAGTACTACTATAATTGGCAGCTGAAGCAGCCGCCCAAATACAATCAGTCGCTGCCGCTTTTGCCTGCCCACCAAAAAATAAAGAAGATAAAAACAACACTGACCCTAGCAGGACGAGTTTGCTTTTACTCCATGAAGTTGTTTCCATATTCATAGGAATATAAATAAAGTATAATTAAAAAATTAAAATTATTAAAAATAATTGTAATAATTTCGAACCGAATTATTACAAACTAATTATACCACTTTTCAAAACATCCGCCCACCCCCCGTGATCATAAACGTGTGGATAACTTTTCAAAAAAACAAAAATACCGCAATAAATTACTTTTGAGCGGGTTATGAGCCGAGGCTCATCCTTTCACCCTCGCGGGTGAAAAAAGCGAAAAAGTCGTTTATTGCGGTATTTTTGTTTTTTTGAATTTAAATTCCCAAATCATCCACAGCACTAGTGTCAACTGGTTCAACAACACTCGCCACCATTGGGCGAGGGCCGCGACCTCCTACCGGCTCATTGATCTTTAGGTTCACACGAGCATTGTGCTTGGCACCTACGATCTTGAGCAAGGTTCGGATTGAACGAGCGGTTTGACCGCCACGTCCGATGACATAGCCCATGTCTGCTGGATCAACATCCAAAGTAATCAACACGCCGCGTTCATCGATAGTGCGGTCAGTCTTTACTTTGTCTGGGTTATTGACAATCGCTTTCACGAGTGCCTCTACAAACATCTGATCTGCTTCCATAGTATTATCATTATTTTTTCATATCGGCAGTCTGTCGACGTGTGGACTTTTCCACCAGCTCTGCATTCTTATTTTATCATCTTTCAAAAGAGCTCGTCAAATTTTTATGCAGTCTTCTTTTTTTCTGCTAACTTAGCGGCACGTTTTTTACTAATAAATACTGATTTCTTTTTCTTGCCTTCAATGATTTTATTGGTCACCAACAAATTGTGAATCGTTTCAGAAGGCACAGCACCTTTGCTGATCCAATATTTTACTCTGTCTACCACTGGAAGAAATTGATTTTCTTTGGCATGTGGATTGTATGTGCCAACTTGTTCCAAATGATTACCTTGAGTATCACGCGCTTTTTCAGACACGACGATACGATAAGTGGCAAATTTCTTTTTTCCAATACGCTGTAATCTAATAGCTAACATAACTAATTTATTTATATAAAAATCTTATTTGTGTGTACGATAACGAGAGCTCAAATAATATACTATGTTTAAGCGGTTTTGTCAACATTCGACCGGTTTTCAGTATTGTCACCATTATCTTCATACCGCCCAACTTCTCCGATATTGACACTTAATAATTTTGAAATTCCTTCATCTCCCATGGTTACGCCATAAAGAGCGTCTGCACTATGCATGGTCACTCGATTGTGAGTAATGATAATAAATTGAGATTTGGACGCCAGTTCACTCATAATGTTGGCAAAACGTAAAGTGTTTGTTTCGTCGAGTGCCGCTTCAACCTCATCCATCACCACAAATGGGGAAGGATTGCAATTTAAAATTGCGCAAATCAAAGCTATGGATGTGAGAGTACGTTCACCGCCAGACAATGAATTAATGTTTTTAATTTTTTTACCTGGAGGATTAACAGCGATATCAATACCAGTGAGAATTTTGTCCCGTTTTTTTATTTGAGTATTCTCTACGGATTCGTCTAACTCGCTTGTAACAACATTACCATTCGCATCCAATTCATCTTCACTTTCTGGCTCGCCATAAATTTCTTCGAGCTGTGCACTACCACCACTAAATAAAATTTTGAAATAGCGATCAAACTCTTTGCGAATTTGTTTAAAGGCCGTCGATCGTTTTTTCTTCATAATTTCGTCGAGCTCTTCAACCATCTTGGACAAATCTTCGATAGCCGCAGTCAAATCTTTTGATTGGCTATTCAAGAAATCATAGCGTGCTTTGGTGGTTTCATATTCTTTCACCACATCGTCATCAATACCACCAATCAAACTTAATTGATATTTTAATTTTTGGATTGCCTCGGCGCTAGCTTCCAACTCAGATTGAGACAGTATAACAGAAGACCGCTCAGCCAAAGCCACTAACGAAACACTCATCTCACCACTCACTTCATTTGAAAGATCCTCATTTTTCGTTTCAAGTTTAGCTTGTTGAATTTTATATTCATTGCGAGTAGACAAAATGCCATTTACCGTCAATTGCTTTTTCTGCATGGATTCTTGTAACCCAAACACACGCTGTTTTTTGGCTTCTTCGCTATCATTAAATTGTTTTATTTCCACTTCTATTTTTCCACTCTCTGATCCACTGCTGGTTATTTCTAGTTTGATTTTTTCTCTTTCTTTTTCTAACTCAGACAAATGTGCTCCATATTCTTCTGGACTCATCTGCAAAAAGTTCAACTCGCGTTCCATCTCCGACATTTCATCCTGATTTTTTTTCTGGTCTGTTTGTAATGATTCCAATTTACCTAACAACTTTTCTTTATCCATCTGAGACAACATCGTTGTAGTTTTGGCCTGGTCTAATTTCATTTCAAAATCTTTAACAGCACTTTCTTGTCTTACCAAATCTTCTTGATAATTTTGTCCTTCACCATCGGAAAAAATAGTTCGTCCAGAAAAACTCAAATGCATTTTCTTCTGCCCACGCCAGCCACCCTTCATTACACCGCGACGTTCGGCCACATCACCGTCGAGCGTCACCATGCGAGCGCGACCAATACCCAAACGCTGGGCGACGGACAAATTTTTTACAATTACAGTATCACCAAAAACAAAGGAAAATATGTTATGAAACTTTTCGTCAAATTTTACCAAATCGATTGCCAACCCAATTACACCATCTTCATTTAGCAGAGATTGGATATCACTATTGATATCACGCCCAAAAATTTTGTTAGTTGGTAAAAAAGTAGCCACGCCCATTTTTTGTTCACGCAAAAATTCAATAGCCGATCGGGCCACATCCTCATCAGCCACTACTAATGAAGATAAATGCTGTCCCGCAGCTACTTCCAAGGCTGTACGATAATCATTTTCCACTTCTCCTAATTCAGCTACTAAACCATAGACTTTACCCAAACGATTTTTGTTTTCCAGCACCGCTTTCACTGCGGTCAAACCACTAAACTCCAAATACTGACGTTCGGATTTTTGTTCGTATTGTTTGACTTGCAATTGAGACAGACGAACGGCCGCTTGAGTTTTATCACGTGACAATTCGGCAACTTTACGATCATTTTCAGACAATACTTTTTCTGCTTTTTTCAATTCATTCTCTAAATTATTTTGTTCCTGTGCAAACCTCTCCCCGATCACCTTCAACTCTGACACTTTCTTTTCCAACCACCCAATATTTTGTTTGCCAAGTTCACTATAGGCATTTTGAATTTTTCCAGAAATCACCGCCAATTGTCTTTCCCATTCATTTTTTACACGTATAACTGCCTGATATTTTTCTTGTAATTTTACAAAAACTTCTTGGCGACTTTCACTGCGCGCCAATTCGGATAATTCCAACTGAGTATCTTCCAATTCTTTAAAAGTTATTTTGTATTGTGCATCTAAATTATTTACTTCCAATTCCAAACGATCCATTTCTTTTTTGTTGGAACAATACAGTGATCCGTAATATTTTTCTTGAGTCTCGCGTAAATTTATTTCTACTTCATGACGCTGTTCAAGTTTGCGCACTTGTTTGGACAGCATGCGTAAGCGTGGTTCTACTTCTTTTAGTAAAATATCCACTTGGGTCATGTTTTCTGCTGTACGTGCCAATTTCAAATTGGCCTGATGCTGTTTTATTTGATGTTCTTTGATACCAGACGCTTCATCTAAAAAATCTTTACGCTCGGCTGTACTAACCGTAAGCAAACGATCGATGGTCCCCTGACCAATAATACTATATGAATGCTGACCAAATTGAGCCTTTGCCAGCAACAAGTGGATATCCAACAACCGCACGGGATTGTTGTTAATCATATACTCACCCTCACCACTACGATACAATCGGCGGGTGATGACAATCTCTGGCAAATCAATCTGCACCCGATCATCGCTATTATCCAAAACCATCGACACTTCACAAGCACCAAGCTGGCCTTTGGATTGTGAACCACCAAAAATAATATCTTCACTTTTTTTACCACGCAATGCTTTTATACTCTGTTCACCCATTACCCAACGCAACGCATCCACAACATTCGATTTACCAGAACCGTTTGGGCCAACGACGGCGGTAATACTAAAACGCTCATTTTTTGGTGGCAAAAAATCCAACACCGTTTTACCAGCAAAAGATTTAAACCCTTGAATTTCTAATCGTTTCAAATACATAATGCAATTGGGACTTATTGTACCATAAAATCTATATGTGGTGCAAACTGTTGACATCTCCGTTTTTGTGTGATATTCTCCCCTGTTCTCAAAAGAACAAGCAATCCCGCAAATTTGAAATTATGCGAAAAATAAGTTTACAAATTTACGACCGTCTCAAACGCGCTCGCGCTATCCTGATAGTCACCCATCAAAATGCTGACGGTGACACCTTGGGATCAGCCTGTGCTCTTTTTGAGCATCTGCAAAAAATTGGTTTAAAAACTGCTATTTTTTGTATTACTCCCTTAAATCCTAGATTGGCATTTCTACCACACAGTGAAAAACTCCAGACTGATCCAGAAATTTTTTCCAATCCTGAACTGGATGTAATAGTAGTGTTGGATTCAGGCGATTTACAATACGCCGGTGTTCATGCTCTGGTAAAAAATCACCAAGCCGAGATTATTAATATTGATCATCATCACACCAACCAACAATATGGTCATCTAAATTTGGTAATCTCTACGGCCAGCTCAACAGCTGAAGTGGTTTATCATTTTTTGAAAAATATACAAGCACAAATTAGTCATCGCATGTCCACAGCATTATTGACCGGCATCATTACTGATACTGACAATTTTACAAATTCAGCCACTAGTGAGTCTGCTATGTCCGCCGCCAGCGACCTGATTCGTCGTGGTGGAAATTTGAATATGATTAATGAAAATGTGGTACGTAATAAATCAATTAACTTACTTCGACTTTGGGGTGAAGTTTTAAACCGCCTGAAAAAACATATTGAATTGGATATGGTTTATACGTATATCACTCAAAAAGATTTGGACATCCACCAAGTAAGTGAAAATGACAGCGATGGTATTGCCAATTTTTTGAACAATTTGGATGAAGGAAAAATGGCCTTGATATTAAAGGAAACGCAAGATGGAAGAATCAAAGGCAGTTTTCGCACGACCAAAGACGATGTGGATGTGTCCGCCTTGGCCAAAAAATTAGGTGGCGGTGGACACAAAAAGGCAGCTGGGTTTTCTCTATTTGGAACTATTGAAGAAGTATTAGAGAAAATAATGGCGCTTTAATTTTAAATTGACCATTCCATATATTAATAGTAATATAGAGAATGATATTTTGTCTGAACGAACGTTGAAAATACGACCAATAATTGTGAACGAAAGAAGCGTGGCTGTCTCTGCTGTTTGAGGAGCGTCAAGCGACGAGTTCAGAGACAGAGCGTATTGAGTCACAAATTATGGGAGTATTTTCATAGTGAGTGAAGATAAAATATAATTCGAAATTAACCAAATATAATATGTCTGATATAAAATCACAAATTCTAATCCCGACCGTCATCGAAAAAACCAGCTACGGTGAACGTGCTTATGATATATATTCCCGTTTGCTTATTGACCGCATTATTTTCTTGGGCCAACCAATTGATGATCATGTGGCCAATATCGTTATCGCTCAACTATTGTTTTTGGAAAATCAAAATCCAGAAACTGATATCAAAATCTATATCAATTCTCCAGGCGGATCTGTCTCCGCTGGCATGGCTATATATGACACCATGAAATATATCAAATCCGATGTCTCTACTATCTGTATTGGCATGGCGGCTAGTATGGCGGCTGTATTGTTGGCGTCTGGTACTAAAGGGAAACGTCTCATTTTACCAAATGCAGAAGTGATGATTCATCAAGTGATGGGCGGTATGGAAGGTCAAGCCAGTGATATCAAAATCCATGCTGAACGTATTTTGCGTATGAAACAACAACTTAATAAAATTTTAGCGGATCATACTGGACAAGATATCAATACTATCGAAAAAGATACCGACCGAGATAATTTTATGAGTGCAACAGACGCAATCAAATATGGATTAGTAGATAAAATTGTTGGATAATCTGTTAGACAAAACCCAGCCGATGACTTTTTAGCTTTTTTTGCCCGCGAGGGCAAAAGGATGAGCCCTCGGGCTCATAACCTGCTCAAAAGTAATCGGCTGGGTTTTTTGTTTCTTGTATATCGTCATTTAATCTGCTGATTTTAGCCAAAATAACGATAACTGTGAGTAAAAAACCTCTTACCCCCTTGACAAAACTATGGATTTGTGGTAGTATTCACAGTTGCTAAAAATGAAGACGTTTCCGATTTAATCAGAAGCACGATAAGCACGCATTACCACCCTTCATGGGTATTAGGATCCAGGTCAGTGCCAATTATCAAATTCATATCAAGTTAGATATAATTAGCACCGACCCGTATCCACTACAAGCATGGAGATGTGTTGACGGATAGAACTGGCTTCGGCTAATCTTCTCCACCGATACATCTTCTTGGGTGCGGTTTTTATGGGGAGTAAATCCCCAACATAAATCAAACCCGTTTACTATATGTAAACGGGTTTTTGTTTTTGCAAAATTTTTAATTTGCGGTCGTAGTATTTCCAGTTTCACCAATTGGTACTATTGGTTCAATTATCTCCAAATTCGCAACCGGTGGAGGTTCACACTTCTCCCCTGGTTTGCACAACGTCGCTGGATCTACTCCCACCATACAAATTTTTGGTAATGGTCGATAATAACTTTCAAACACTCTATCAATATTATCTCCACCTGGGGTAACCCGTGAATAAGTAAAACTAGCCACTGCTCCACGATAAGCAGGTTGACATTTGGTCTCCCCTATTTTTACCTTATCAGTTTTTACCTCTTGTGGCTCGCCATATGGAATCCATTTACTTACCAATGGGTGAGTATACGAACCTTTGCGGCCATCAGGCTTACCCCAAAGTGTAAAGGTAAGTTGCTGTTTTTTATAATCAATATCTGTCTGTAGTAATAAATAATTACCTGTATCATTTGGAAATTTCAAATCCAACATCGGCTCATACAAAGAGGCATCGGTTCCAGGGTTGCCATTGACTGGGTCGGCATAATAACTTACAACCAACGAATGGTTTTGGCGTTGAGTAATGTCCATACCAGAATTCATCGCCATACGGAAAAGTGTTGTACCAATCTGACACATCCCCCCACCGATTTCATTTTTAATCTCAGTGCCTTTGATAACTGCCTCTGGTAAATAACCATTCTCAGAGGTAAACGGACCGGCATATTTTATAGCAGAAAAAACTTCACCCGGCTTGATTAGAGTACCATTTAATCTGACTACTGCATGCGCAATATTTTTAATACGATTGGTATGGCTATCTTTAAAAGTAGAATAGCCAACTCCAATAATATCTTCAATGCCCAAATTATTTACATCCGCCGTTTTGACTACCGGTTCAGCCGCATCGACAGTCAAACCTACCGTCCTGGTTACTTCGGTGGAATGATAGTTTCTTTGTTTAAAAGCATTGTTTAAATTTTCAAAAGTTTTTTCAACATTAAGTGTTAACCCGGTTTGACTAGCTTGAAATTCTTTGACTTTGTTGTCAGTGACGATAGAAAATTTTGCATCCAATGGAATCTTGTCCACAAGATAACGCAGGCCTTCTAAATATGTTTTTATCTTTTCACGATTTAGAACAAAAATTGGTTGACCATTTTCATCATTTTGTACGTCTAACCAGGTCGAATATACAGTGACAGACAAATTCCAATCTCGACGTATTTTAGTTTGGGGGTCTACATAATTTAATCCCATATCCCCATAACTCAAAAAACTTTCCAGATTTTCAGCCGCCTTTGTCACGTCAGTAGCTTTAATTGTCGGATCAAATTGTATAGCAGAAATAGCAATATTACCCAAATATAATTCCCCCAAATTATCTTGAATTTGTTTTATAATCTTTTCATATTCAAAAACTAAACCGGCGCTCTCTGACACCACAGTGTAACTGACTGGTGAAAAATTAGTGACATTTATACCAGCATCACGAGGAGCGGCTACTAATTTTGAAAGATTATCTTTTAAACCTTCCAATAAATTTACCCAATCCGTCTTGACGGGTACAGCTAATTCCTGATTATTTATTCTAAAATATAAAGGCGAAAAAAGACGCACTGCCCAATTGCCAGTACGACCTACGGCAAAAGAATCTTGCCACAGTGCATAACCATCGAGTTTAACCAGTTCAATAGAATTTTCTCCCAAAGAAACTGTACTAATTTTGATTGCAGTTTTTTGGCCATTAACATCTGCCTCTAAATTCAAACCTTCTTTGGCCAAACGATTGTTAGTAGTTTCAATAAAATTATTCAAATCATCGCGTGACATTTTTCCTACATGATAGTGCCCCGCATAAACTCCAGGATAAATTTTATCCTGATATTTTTTTACATACAAAGTGGCACAACCAAATGTCAGGCCACCAACTAATAATAATACAACCAAAACAATCAAGGATATCTTGATCCATGGTTTAGTGGCTCTTTCCAGTGTTGTAATCTCTGATATTTTATCCAAGTTTATTTCCGCCATATTTATTCTTCAACAATAACAATAGGGATACTACCATCAACATTCGTTTTTGGCAAAATTACCGTTAAAACACCGTTTTTGAACTCTGCTCTTGTCATCTCAATCTTTACTTCTACTGGCAACACTATCGTACGTGAGAACTTCCCCCAATAACATTCTTTATAAAAATAATCTACCCCCTGATCAATGGGTGGCTTGCGTTCACCGCGAATAGTGAGCACGTCATTGTGTAAATGTAATTCCAAATTTTCACTACGACACCCAGCCATTGGAGCAATCACTATCACTTCTTCCTGAGTTTGAACAACATCAATTGCCAACTGCCCTTCAGGAGCAATTGATCCGTTTGAATCTTCGCCGTTTTTCATGAAATCGGCCAAAATAGAAAAATCATCATTTGATTCTTCTAGTGGCAACGAAAAATTTGGTTTTATATTGTTCATACAAAATATATATCCACTATTATACAACAATATCTAGAAAATCACCACTTTATTTCATTTTTGCCATGTTGGTGCAAATATTCATTACATTTTGAAAAGTGTTTACAACCAAAAAAACCTGAATAAGCGGAGAATGGCGAAGGATGTGGAGCTTCCAAAACCAGATGCTTGGTACTATCAATCAACGTTTTTTTGCTTCTGGCAAAATTTCCCCAAAGCATAAAAACAACATTCTCTCGTCTATCAGAAATTGTTTTGATAACCTTGTCAGTAAATTCTTCCCAACCTTTTTCTCGATGCGAGGCGGGATTGTTGGATATAACAGTCAAAATAGCATTTAAAAGCAACACCCCTTGTTTGGCCCACAGTTCCAAATTGCCGTTGGAAAAATCTTTTTTTATTCCCAAATCACTTTCTATTTCTTTATAAATATTTTGTAGTGAAGGTGGCACTTTCAGATTTTCGGGTACTGAAAAACTAAGACCATGCGCTTGGTCAGTACCGTGATAAGGATCTTGACCCAATATCACCACTTGTACATTGGAAAATGGTGTTAACCAAAATGCTTTAAAAATATCCTGCGGTTTAGGATAAATAGTTTTTTTTATATATTCATCACGCACAAAATCAGCCAACTTTTGAAATTGTTCAGAAGAAAAATAATCATGTAATATAGTCGCCCACTCGGGTTCAATATTTACTGGCTTTGACATAATAGCGGAGAGGCAGGGATTTGAACCCTGGGTACGGTTTTAACGCCGTACAACACATTAGCAGTGTGCCGCTTTAGACCACTCAGCCACCTCTCCAAGGTTTTAAATTTGTGTTATAATTGTAGCAGAAAAATAAGATTAGTCAACCACACTCATTATGAAAAAATTATTATTTTATCTTCTACTCTTGTTGACTATTTTGCTACCGTTAGCCATAGTTTCCAATAGTTTTGATGCCGATCTCGGATGGCATCTTCGTTTTGGTCAAGAACTTCATTCTGGCAACTTTCCTTATACTGACACTTATACTTATTCAAAATTTGGTTCTCCTTGGACAAATCACGAATGGGGCGGTGATTGGTTGTTTTGGCTAATTTATTCAAAAATTGGCTATTGGTGGTTAAATGTTTTATGTACTTTGTCAATTACTTTAGCGTTTTTAATACTTGGAAAAACTTTTTATAAAAAAATTTCTTCTACTTTTTTGGCAACTACTGTTTTGTGCCAATGGGCTATCACTCATATTTTTGTGACACGTCTGGCAATGTTTACTCCCCTATTTGCCGCGCTTACTTTTTATCTAATCGAAAAGGCAAAAATTAATCACCGTTGGCTTTATCTTATTCCACCTATGTTTTGGTTGTGGTCAGCTTTACACGGAAGTTGGATCTTGGGTTTTATTATTTTAAATTTATATTTAATCAGTGCGCTAGTGATCAAATTTGTCCCCAAAAAATATTTTAATTATTTAAATGAAACACGGTGGCCGTCAGAACTACTTTATAAAATAATTTTAATGCAAATCATGGCTGTAATACTGATTACTATCAATCCTTACGGCATAAAAATCTGGCAAGAAATTTTTCAATATTTTGGACAAAATTACTACAAATTACACACTACTGAATGGCTACCTAGTTACACCTTCCCCATTTTTTGGAAAATTTTAATTATTCAGACTGTATCTTTGGTGTTTGTAGTTTATGGCTTTATCAAAAAAAAGGTAGAGTTCACTCACCTGTTAATATTTTTAGCTTTCTTTTATACATCAATACAATACAAAAGACAGGCAATATTGATTGGGCTACTCTCGGCCGTAGTATTAGCATATGTATTTGATTTTATAAAGATAGCATTAATTAAAATAAAATTTTTGAATGATAACATCATTAAAAATAGTTTTTATTTTTTTTCAATCTCTGTATTAGTATTGTTATCGCTTCACTATGCTAGCAAAGTTCATTTTACTACCAATATCTGGGAAGACAAATACCTAACCGAAAGAAATTCCTACCCTTATGAAGCGGTCAGATGGTTAAAAAATAAAACAATCAAACCGATAAAAATTTTTAATTCTTTCAACTGGGGTGGCTACATGAATTGGACTATGCCCAATGCCTTGGTATATTTTGATGGTCGCGGTACGGCCACCTGGATGTATGATAAAAATAAGACTATGTTGGAAAACTACGGTGAAATTGTAACAAACCCAGATGGAATAAAAGAAATTGAAAAAGACGAAGTTGATTTTGTCATTCGAACGCAGACAAATTTTATTCCTATGGCCAAACCAGATATAGTAAATGATTGGATGTTCGGTAAAGATGCAGCAGAAATTTCTTTTTTAAAACAAGATCAATTATCAAAAGATTTAGACATTTCCAATAATTGGAAAAAAGTATATTCTGACAAATACGCAAATATTTGGCAAAATCTCAATCACGTGCCAAGGTAAAAGCGTACACTTTTTGAGCACCAAACTTTTTTAATACCCGTGCACACTCCTGCATGGTAGCACCACTGGTATACACATCATCAACCAACAAAATATTTTTGGGCGCTGGATTTGGACTGGTCCAAATAAATGCTTCCTTTAGATTGTCGAATCTGGCAATACGATTTAATTTTGCTTGCTGATTGGTATATTTTTTTCTTTGAAAATTTTTATTATCAAAATTGATTTGTTTTAAATTGGACAATTTTTTATAAATCAATTCAGCAATCAAATCAGACTGATTGAACCCGCGTTCACGTTTTCTTTTTTTATGAAGTGGTACCGGAATAACCGTAAAATAATTTGATTCAATATTCATACATTTTATGATATCAAATAAAAACATATCAATTACTTTCTCCCATACTGTTACAATATCAAACGCAAAATTGTATTTATATTGTCGAATTAACTGTCCAACAATCCCCTGCTCATTATAGTCTAAAAAAGCCGCGACGCCATTTAAAGGCGAAGCGGCTTTACAAAAATTACACGGCTGACCATCCAAGTTTGTTTTATGACAAACAGGACAATAATATACTCCCATGGTAGTATATTTTTTTAAACAATTTTCACACCACCAGTATCCTTCGGTCTGACACTCCAAACAAAATACTGGAAACAAACGATCTTTTATTGTTTGCATCAATCCCCTCCCGAAATTCATAATTTATTTTACCCATTCAAATTTATCTACCAACCAATTCTCTCCTTCCTTAACCAAATACACCTTCGCCTGTTGATCTTTATTGGTTGTTAAACCGTTTTTTTCCTCACTAATTTTTACTTGCAAATCTACTATTGCCGACAGTTCGCTCCAGGATGCTAATTTTATACTATAGACTTTGGTAATTGTCGAAGAAAACTGGGCAATGGTGTTTTTTGGTGGCTGTACTGGTGATAACTTGGCACTCAGAATAATCCAATATGCTTTGGAAACCAATGTTTGGACATCACGTACATTCTGATATTGACTCTCCGATGAAAAAGAATTGTAACGTTCTAAAAATATTTTGGCAATTTGTTGAGCGGCATTTTGTTGAATTTCAAGTGCAGAAACAGGATTCACTTTGACATTTTCGACGATATTAGTAACTGAAACTGGTTTGACAATAGGCAGGCCATTATTTACTGCTGTATTTTCAGTGGTAGTCGGTGGATTTTCTGTCGTAGTTTGCTTTTTTGCTCTAAACAACAAAAAAATGCTAATACCTAAAATAAACAAAACGATCAAACTAATAACAATAAAAAGCTTCGCACGTAATGATAACATAAAAAAATATTAATTTAAGTTGTCTGTTTTTCAAATTCATTTTTGGCTCGCTCAATATCGAGCAATTGTTGTGGATTGGTAGTTACCAACTGATCTTCAGTATATGAAGCCACCACCTTGATAGCCGCATGTTTTAACCCGGCAAAAAATATACCTTCGCCAGGACCACTTTCGAGCAACAGATATTTTTCACTATCAGTCAACATAAATACTTTCTGTATGTTTTCTACTGCCGCCGGAGACTGACGCAACAAGAGTTGTAAAGCTGAGTTGGTCACAATTGCCTGCCCATATTGAGAATGTAAAAAATCATTGACATCCTGAGTAATAGTAGTAACCCCCAAGAAATATTTACGACAACGTTTCACTAGCGCAAAAATAAAACGGGCGCTGTCTTCATGTTGCATCAGCCACCAAGCTTCATCAATAACCAAAATACGTTTTTTCTTTTCACTACGCACTACATTCCAAATATAGTTGATAATCGCATAAATTGCCAACGGACGGAGTTCGTCTTCTAGATCACGCACACTATACACTACCAATTGATTTTTCATCTCCACATTAGTGGGCGAATTGAACAATCCACTAAACGTACCTTCAGTATATTTTTTTAATTTTAATACTAACTCTCCCGACCCTTCCATACCCTCCAAAATTTCTTGTAAATCTTGCATGATTGGTGGTTCGACTGTATTGAGATCTGCGTCTGGAGTAATATCTTTTTTGGCGTAAGTTTCGATCAACGCTCGATCAATGATGGAATCTTGTTCGGTAGAAATACCACCAAGCATGATACGTAATAAACCCTTAACAGTAATAACCGCACTACGAATAATATCATCGACAGCCACTTCTTGACCCTTGGGACGAGGCAAATCAAATGGGTTAACTTTGCTTTCTGATGATAAAGAAATATTGATATAAGTACCACCAACAGCATCAGACAGATGTTTGTATTCCATTTCTGGATCAATCACAATAACATCTATCCCCATCATCATGGAACGTAAAATTTCCAACTTGATAGCATAACTTTTACCAGCACCAGAAGTTGCAAACACCACCATATTGGCGTTTTGCATAGTAAAGCGATCAAACAAAATCAAACTATTGTTATGACGATTGATACCGTACAAAATTCCATTGTCAGAAGTAAGTTCGGCTGAGATAAATGGAAACGAGGCCGCAATCGGCGATGAGTTCATGTTGTAAGCAATCATCAACTCATCATTACATAGAGGCATAGTAGAATTGAAGCCCTGCTCTGCTTGATACAATACTTTACGTGTTAAAATTAATTTACTACCAAAAATACTTTCAACATCTTCAGAAAGTTGATCCAATTTTTCTTTGTTTTTTGTATAAATAGTTACATAAAAAGCAAACTGAAAAAAATGTTCGGTACCTTGAGTAAGATTATCACGTAATTCTTCCACATCCTGCAAAGCCGTTTCACGAACTGGATCGCGTGGTGAACCTTTTTCCGCATCAGCATTAATCTGAGCTTCGAGTGCACCCACTTTATTTTTTAATTGTTTTAAAATAATCGCCGCCTTCACCGGATAAAAATACATCGCTATATCCATGTTGACGGACAGATTAATAACCGGCGAACTCCAACCAATCGAAATATAGCGCGGAAAATTCATAATAAAGATGGTCCGAGCAAAAGTAGTCCCCAATTGGATAAAGTTGGATTCAACATTAAAAGAAGCCGGAGCAATAATATCTCGCAATGATACTGCACCCTCACGATAAACTCGCTCTTCTTCAAGCGCAATTACTTCGATGGCCGCTTCTTTTTCCAACTGGCTTTTTTCCCGTTCAAGCAACGACTCATTGGTAATTTTATTTTGTCCAAATTGTGGTTTGAAAGCCATATTATTCTAATTTCATTTCATTAAGTGGCACCAATCGCTCGGTAAGAGCAATGTCTGGGTTGTAGGTTGAATACAACACTTCCACCAATGACTGAGTATCCAAACGAACAACTTCTAGCCCAATGCTACGCAAACCGGATTCAATCTGACGCACTCGCTGATCCATATCATATTTACGCTTGGCAAAACGTTCTGCTTTTAATTTTACCGTCACTATCGGATTTATAACCTCACTAAATCTTGACCAAAAACTTTTTTGTTTGTTGGAAAGCGGATCGTACGGTACCACTACATAAAAATTTTTGCTCATGATTTCCCCCATCTCCACCAGCTCAGTAACAAACGAACGGTAGTCTGCAATCTGGGCTCTCAACAACACATTTGTTTGTTCGCGTTCGCGTTTCAATAAATCTTGCAAATAAGGTTGAATATATAATTCGCGTGACTGGATCACCACCTGTAAAGGATGCTCTAATGAATTTAAAAAACCAACATACGCCGAAATAATGGCGTTTTGTTCATCTTCATTTTTCAAAGCAAAATTAATACTGGAAACCATCAAAATGGCGCGCAAAGTCCCGTCCTTCATTACCAAAGAATCCTGTTTGATTTCTGCCACATTTATATAACGTTGAGCAGAAGGAATTTTATTTTTATTATTGGCGGCTTTTTTGTTCTTCATAATTTTATTCTTCTGGTTTATAATAACCACCAGTATTTACTGCTAATGATAAATCACGAATGCGATTGTAAGATAATCTCGGAATCTCCGCCACCTTCTCCATTATCTCAATTTTTTCACCTTTACGCAATTCCTCCAGTTCATCTTTACTATCACTTTTATACCAAATACGCCGACTAGGACGACGCAACGTCTGAAATATATTTAAAATAAAATAATGAAACGATTGACCATTAATTTTTACAAAGGCCAAGATTAGCGCGAAACCGCCCAATGTGGCTAATAGAAAAATAAACAAAGCAGTATCCGCCAATTTATACGCTACAAATAACATCAAACCAGCCACCAACAATATCACAAACTGACGCGATGTGACCGGCCCAAAAATTTTATCTTCAACTTCAATAAATTGTGGCACAACAAACTGGTCCATATTTTATATATCCAATTCTTTTTCCATTTTAATTAACTCCTCAATCTCGGAAAGTGAAATCTTTTCTTTGGTATTGGATACGGTGCTCAGGGCAAATTTTTGTGATAAGGCTGAATCTACCACATCTAAATAACTTTGATAAAGTGGACTACCGTGCCAAGCATTCCATGAATCCATAAATAACAAAAATGACTCGTCCCTTAAATTCACAAACTTTTGTTTTAAACGACTGACCGCTTCTGACGGTGAAGATGACAATCTACGCAAATCAACTAAAGAAAAATAATGAATCTCATCCAGAGGACTCATCGCTATCGGTTTAGTTTTCACATCATGCATCAACGGTTTGAAAGATGACGAAGTGTTGGGGCGCATTGGACTGGGCAAAATATTTGACTCAGTTTTTTTAGACATTATCAAATCGGTAATGTTTGGTACTGTTTGAACTTGATCAATAATTTTGTCTACTACCGCCTGCTGTCCATTTTTTGGGGTTATTTCAATCGTTGGTAACAACGCCAAATCTGACAAACTAGGTAATTTTTCTTTGTCTATTATCGGAGAAACCGTCGGCTTAGTTTTCATTACTAACTCTTCCACTTGTGCCTGTGTCAATCCTAAACCTCCGTCTTTGATGGAGCGGAGCCCCAAGTCCCGAGTGTCAGCTTCACTGCGAATATCTTTTAACCGTAATTGAACACCACTATATAAACGGTTTTCAAATTGTGGTGGTATTTTGAAAGATAAACCTGCGATTATTTTTGAAACTTGGTCGGTGCGAGCTGGAACGGTAGTTGTTTCAGCATGAGGACTATTTGGCACATCTTCAACTAATAACGACTCAACATCTTCAGATTTCAAAGAGGCCTGGACAATTTTATCTTGAGCGAACACACTTGGTTGAGATGATTTTTTTTCTGCTGGTCCAATTACTAAACCATGCGGACGTTCGATTTTTGGTGGCACGATTTCTTTTTTTTCAGGAATTACAGTTTCAACAATAGGTGCTATCGAAACACCAGATTGACGTGCTTTGAGTTCAGCCAAAGTAATCCGTTCGGTAGTACCGTCGGCTTTTTTTATTAAAATTGTGGGTTGATTGCTCTGGTCAGACATAATTTATTAAATTGACCATTTGAATTTACCCTCTTTTTCGTCGTAATAATACATCTCCAAAATTTCTGGATTATTAAAATCTACTGCCAGTTCGGCCAACCTCTGTAAAACCAAATCCACATTTGGGTATTGATCACCTGGATAATAACCAAATTCAGAAGAAATAATTAAACGAATCGCATTGGCGTCAACAAATGGGCCGACGTTATAACTAACATTGTCCACCACTTTAGACTCATTATTTTCAGTAGGTTTACTTTTATTCATATTTTCAGAAATTTTGAAATACCCAAAAATATCATCAGAAAAATTATTTTTTTCTAAATTCTGTGCCCAAACATTTACCACATTAAGATCACCACCTGGTACAGCCAAAAAACCATTAATCAAATGTATATATAGTTGAAAAACTTGAGTAATAACTTCTTTTTCCGCCGACGAACAACGACCAAAATAATTTTTGTCACCCAAGAAATTTAATAATGAAGTACCATCAAAAGCTTTTTTAGAATAAATTCTTAAATTATCAATCCAATATTTTATAGTTTTTTTGTTACCATTGATATCCATACCTATTTCTGATTCATTCTCAGACAATGAGGCGGCTAATTCCAAACAGAAATTCATGCGATTATTGAAAACAATTTTTGTTTCGTTATAATCCATGATAATTTTTTCGAGATCAAATCCCATTTGTATAGCTAAAAGAACATAACTATTGGCAAATACAAAACTAGACATCTCGTCAGGTACATTTTTAAAATAGTAACAAAATATACAAATATAAGCTCTCAACAAAAATACATAAGTTGCATCAGGAAAGTTTACATCTTTTTTATCAGCAAATAATACGTCGAGTGACTCGCGTGTGGCCGCGGCCAAATCATTGTCGGCATTATTCAAACAAAAATAAATAGTCCTAATAAGACGCCGAGGATTGAGATCATTACTAAACCAACTTTTTATATCCATTGCTCTTACTTCTGAAGCAGAAAAAGGTAACACCTCTGGATTTTCACCACGAATTATTTTTACTATCTCATCGGCGTCTTCCAAATCAACTACCGTCAACTTAACATTGGAGTTAATGGGGTATAATTGAAATAACAACCCATCTTCCCAATTATAAAGGTGCCATTTTTTTGTTAAAGATGTAAATTCTTGCGCAACGTCAACACTTAGGACGTTGGCCGCTTGCTTAGTAAAAATAAATTGTGGTTTAAAAATTTCCATAATTATAAACCAAGATCTTTAATTAATTTGAATTTCTTCAATTGGATCAATGCTTCTTTTGCTAGCCATTTTGGATCCTTGGACTGAGCTGAAAACCTTGTTTTCAAACCTGCATCACTGCCAATAAATTTGATTATCTTGGCCACTCGTAGCAATGCACTTCCCCAATCAGTAGTATCAAGTTTTTGCATTTTTTTAGCCACAGTGTCAGCACCATCTACATTAGTCTGTTCAACAAATCCAGGTTGAGCACCCAATAAATCTTTGCATAAGTTAAACGCCAAAGTGAAGTTTGCCAGTTGTACATTAATATTGCCGATTTCTTTATGTTTCGCAATATCAAACTGGCTTTTTGGTTTATCAGCCAAAGTCGCACCACGACTTAACTCGAGCATATCCGTTCCAAGAAGTTCATATCTTTTTGATAATTCAGTCATTAAAATTTTTGCCCCTCCCTGTCCACTTTCATCTGTAATTCTTAAAATTTGATCAAAGGTTTTGCTTTTAAATTGTTCAATTAAAATATCTCTTAATTTTTTGGTCGAACCACCAAAAACAACATTGGCCCCCAAACCATTGCGTTTGTATTCTTCCAAAACTTTACTCAAATCACTACCAAAAATATCTCTAAATATTTCAAAGATCAAACGTTCTTTTTCTGATGTTAATTCAAGCTCGTCTTCGGCATCCTCGTAACCGGAGTCCTCAGTTGCCTCTTTAACTTGTTTCTCAGTTAATCCAGCGAACTCCTGAATTTTTTGTGTCTTCAATATACCACGTACTTCATTATCTGCTATTCTTTGATTAACATATTCAATTAACTCATTATAATCAAAGAAATATTTCAAACCGGTTTTTGAATCGCCATCTTTACAAGGAATGGCCACACAAAAACCATCTTTTCCATATTCCGACCAATTTTGTCCGCCCTTTACCACCGCTTTTTCTGGAGAATATCCAAAATTCGAACCGGCCGCTTTGGCAAAACACATTAGCCAATCCATTGAGTTGTTATAAATAAATGGCGCAATCACTCGAGTAAAAATCAAATCATCCGCCTCCTGGTCTGTCAAACCAAAACCACGAATCCGCTCCATCCCTTCATCATAAGTATCATGCATACCCTTATAAATCGAGCCTCTACGACTATTACCAATTACAGCTACACTCATTTTCCTTGGTTTACCATTTATTGTCACTTCTTTCTCCTGTACTTCAATATCTTCTTTTTGTCCCAAACCTACAGCCGCATGATTCATACGAGCATTGGTTTGGTTGTGATCACGCACACCGATTTCACCACGATGAATTTTTAACAATGCTGGGTCAAACCCCACCGATGTACCAGTCAACTCATCAAATTGACCAACCTCATGTACATGTCCTTTGGCACGAGTGCTAATAGAAGATTTTGGCACATCCGTTCTTGCATCGGCAATAGTCATAGAAGTGCATGTTGGCATCCATAAATATTCTTTGAATCCATAAGCAGTTATACGACCAGATTCCACAAATAAGGTATGACTACCATTTTCTGTGTGCATTTTCGATACAGCCTGATCACGCAAACCACCCAACCACTGAAAACCAATTTGATATTTCTTTATCTTGGCTATATACGCATCAAAACTAAAATCTTTCATATCATCCACTGGACACATGGCCCGTAAATCTACCACTTCTTTTTCTTCATCTGGCCCAGATATCCATTTTCCATCCCCAGTTTTTTCCATTTTAGGAACAGTCACAACCAAATCTTCATCGGCCAAAAATTTATTAATCAATTCATCTTCAGGAATACCATATGTACCCAAATAATTGTTGTATTCCAAAATCTTTACCAGAGAAGCTAGTTGAGTCAAATCAATACTTTGTTCAGTTTCTTTTTTCTCTTCATCCAACAACTTTACACTCATCGGCATTTTGGTATCCAAAACTTTGTATACATCTACCGCATTCGCCAAACCTTTGAATCTTTGCCCAGACCAACGTGTCACCGCCTCTACTAGATCACGCACACGATGAAACTGTTTGACAAACTCGACATCATAACCAGACACATTTAATAACTGTGCATCAACTACTTTGGCAGTATCTGAAGTAATATTGAACCAGCCTAGTTCTTTACCAAAAGTACTACCAATTCTGGCTACGGTTTCTTTGCTTTCCAAATGCTGTGCCCCCTCTTCGCGTTCTCCAACGGTTGGTTGTAGATCTTTTCTTTCTGTGGTCGTTTTCATATATAAACAATTATTTACTACTACTTGCTACTTTTGGATGTTATCTTTTGACTTAAATCGTCAAACTGCTCTCTATCTGTTGACAAAATTATTTGTAATATTTCAGAGGCAGATCTATTTTCAAAATCGGCCTGACTTTCTCGTATTATCCTAGTATAATCTTTCAAAAACTTGTCTTGTTCTGCTTGATTATTATTTCGTATTTTTGCTAGCATGTTTGGATCTACTTTTATTTTGGCCAAACCACTAGAAAGATTATCAATGTTTTGTGGCCCTAATTTTGAGACACCTCTTCTAGCTTTTCTCATGTTTTTCAATTGAGCCTCAAAATTACCCTTCTTTTCTGGGTCATACGCTTGGTTCATTGTGGCCACCTCAGAATCATCAATCCAACTTTCATCCAAAAGTTTGTTGGCAATAGCCAAACCTATCAAGACATCTTCTTCTGGAACCTTTTCTTTTTTGTCTCGTTTTGCTTTTACGTAGGAAAGATGACTATTGTGAGCGGCTTTAATCTGGTCATATGGCATATTTTTGAATAATTTGCCATACAATTCATCGGCCACCGCTTCTTGAGCGGCACCACTTGGCGTCGGGATACCACGCTTATTCCAAATTTCTGCCTGAGCGGCGTTGTTTTGTAGCTCTTTCTTTTTACCGCGATAAAATGCATAATCATGATCACGCAAAGCTTCTGAGCGAGCGGCAAAAATAGTTGGGCTTTTTTCGGAGGCATGATGCCAAGCCGTGTTGAGGTGTTCACTTTCATGATCTTTTTCATGTGATAAATCGTGTTTCAAATCCTCTCTTACTATATCTAGTTTGACACCTTTCTTGTCTTTATTCTTTTCCAAAGCTTTTTGAATTTTTCTCAAGGCACCCAATTGTTTACGATTATTAAGAGTATCAACAATAGATTTTGTACCATACACAGCTCTATACATATCCATCATTCCTTGATCCTGAGTGATACCAGCTATGGCTTTATTTTTTTCTTCTCCATTTTCCATTTCATTGATTTTGGCCATTTTTTCCATAAATGCGGCCATCTTACCAAAATCTGCTTCTTTACCCATTGAAGATTGTAATCGTTTTGCTTCTTCATGCTCCGTTTGGGTGTCGGTAACTTCTTTTTGAGCCACTTCTTTTTCTTTCGATATTTCTGCCAAACGCGCTGTCGCGGCGGCGGCTTCCTCTGGCGGTACACCTGGTGCTCTAACTTTTTCAGCGACTGACGCTTCTTCTGCGTCTAAAGCCGCCAACTTTGCTCTCGCCGCATCCATTTTAGCCTGTGTTTCTGAAATCATCTTTTTTGGATCAATAGCCTCTTGTAAACCTTCTAAAGCAGTTTGTAAATTTTCAACAGTCTCTTCCAAATCTTTTATACTTCCATCACCATTTTCTCTTAGTTCAGTGAGTTCTGCTTCGGCCATTTTTAATTCAGCCTTCATTACTTGGCGTTCTTCTTCAGCATGATGGCCAGCCTCCATGGTTTTTTTGGTGGCTTTGCCTTTATAATAACCCTCACCCGCTTTGCCACTACCACCTTCAAGTAGCATCTCACGCAAATAAGTCTCTGCTTTTACTCGGCCACCCTCAGCCGTTTCTTTTTGAATATCAGCAGTTAAAGAAGATGACAAATTACTCTTCTTACTTAAATCATCAAACTTTTTTTGAGCTCTTGTTCTGTCCTGGCTGGCTATTTGATGGGCGTTCTTCTCTTCATCAGTAGCTGTTTTATTTTTAACTTTTACATCCAAAGCAACAAACACCTTATCCGCAAGAAGTTTATCATTGGCATCCTGATATTCTTTATTGGCAGATTCCAACTTTGCCATCTCTTGATTGGACAAACCAGTCAAAACTTCTGATTCTTTTCTAGCACCTTTCCCTTCACTTTTTTCTTTTGACTTTTTGGCTAAAGTTTTCTCTACAGTTTTAGCTTGGCCACCGGCATCACTTGAGACGCTGTACTCTGTTTCTCGTCTTTCCTGGATAGCTTTCCAAGCGTCCATCCAATCGTCTCCTCTCTTCATATCACGTCCTTGTGTTTCAACTACCATCCCTCCAGCTTTCTTCACGAGTCTCATCAACAAACCACTACCACCTTCTTCATGATATTTTTTTATCCCTTCTTCGTATTCTTCTGAAGATATTTGGCCAGTATCTTTCTTGAATTTTAGATCACGTAATTTTTTTTCATCATTTCCTAAATTTTTCACTATTTCATCGCGCCCCATTTGAAATTTATTAAAAATCCGGCCTGCTCTCCCAGCAATTTTTTTACCACGTGCGATCCATCTATTTCCACCAACTATTGGCGCATTCATCGCTCCCCATTTCGCCGCGGCGGTTGCCCCTTGTTTTACCTTACCACCCGCCCACATAGCCGCACTAGCACCGGATGCTACCATCATGGCTTTCTTTCCGATATCGGTCGCCTTGCTCATTGCACTACCACCTACTGTACCTAGTGATTGAGCAGTTTTGGCACCAACCAACAAAATACCAATAGCAATTATAAAGTTAGACATCTTGGTCCAACCCATAATGCCGCCAACACCAGCGGCGTCTTCACCAGCAACTTGAGGAGCGACAGCGCTGTTAGCAATAATTTCACCAGAAATATTACCACCGCCTACTACTGCGAAAGATAACCACATAAAAAATACTACGGCCGGACCGACAATCACATGATTGCCGAATTCACTCCACCATTGCGAAGCATATTTTTGAGTCTGTGGAATAACACTCAATACAAAAGCAAACGGAGATAATATAATCAGAATCCACAAGACGATCATGCGCGCCAACAACATATATACAAACACTACCATCATCGCTAATAACATTACTGAAAAACCCACAGCACCGACAGAAGCGATAAATAAATCACTAGTTTGAATACCAGCTCCATTTTTGCTATTCGCCAAACCCATAATCTGATCCATACTAAAGGCATTGATCATATTGCCACCAATCGTAGCGGCGATACCATTTACAAAAGTAATCATCACTACCTGACCAACGTCTATAATCACCCCACAAATGATGCGACTAAAATTTACCAACACCGCGGCAAAGAAAAACTTCACCAACATTTTTTTCCATTCGTATTGTTCTAAACCCAATATGGTACCAAAGGCTATCAACAATAAAATAACCACAAAAAACATATTAGTGATATCACGCACCATCACCCAACCAACATCTACAGCTGTTGAACTGAGATAACCATTGTAGCCGGCAACTTGAATAATAAAAGCTAAACAAAAAATAGCTAGACGCAACACCAGTGAAGCGATGCCCAAGAGTGCCTGTATCACAAAGCCCATGATCAGACCGACTTCTTCGGGTTGGTTGGCACCAGCTACTGGAGTGGCAGGGGTAGGAACAACAGCAGCTGGAGCTCCACCACCAGCGGCAGTAGTAGTCACTTGGGCCGCCGCCATATCTGGACTAAAAATATTTAAATTTCCAGTGCTAGATGAATAGATACCGGACGATAAATAACCAGCCAAAAATAAAATTAAAATAAAAACAAAAGCACTCAAATGCAGTTTTCGCAACTTGAGAAAATGATAAACAGCAATCGTTCTCTGCTTGAAAATGGAGAACATGTTTTAATATAATATTATGCGGATATTATAACACATTTCTAAAGAGTGAACAAACTTCATTATTGAACAAAAATTAGTTATCCACATTAAACTTGTCCACAGGGGTGAAATGTGTCACCATATAGGTATATTTACCTATAATAAGCGGAAAAAAAGAGTAAGGAAGTTGACAATATCTCTAAAATGTGGTATTGTCTTAGGTTCGTTCTTTGAAAAGTGTTGTTCTGGTTTTTGCGTAAAAACAGAAACTAAAACAACCAATAACAGAAAGAGAAAATATAAAATAGTAGGAAACAAAAGATTGTGGTGGAATGTTTGGTTGTTATTCCCGTGAAAGCTTGTCCTCACGAAAGTGGGGACGGGAATCTAGTAATATAAACAGATCCCCGTTTTCACGGGGATGACGGCTAAACACCCCATCACAATCTCAAGTTGAGCTCACGAAGTGCAAGGTGCACCTCAAAGAGCGAAGGGATTCCAATCGCCCTGTACCACGGGGTTTGCGAGGCAATGTCATGAAGATGGCGAAAATGTGTCTGGCGATCCTCGTGGTCGTCGTGTCTGGTTTGGTCGTCGGTGGATGCAACGCACTGTTCGGGTACTGTGCACCTGGGTCTACGGATCCGGAGTGCCTCGAGTACTATGGCGTCGATGTCGACGCCGCGAACAACAACGACGGCTCGAACGAGACATCTGGTGGCGACGTCACGGCCGACACGGTCGACACGACCCCGCCTCCGCCGACGGTAGAGGAGGTCTGCAAGGACAAGTGGTTCTTGCAGGGGGCGACGAAGGTGTGCAATTTCGGATTCGAGAAGAAGTGCGTCATTTCGATGCGAATCAGTGAGGATGGCGAGTGCCTGATCGACTGCTATCCAACCTTCTCGAGCCTTCGAGCGGACTCGATCACGGTCGTAGATGGATCGTTCACGTACGATCCCCCAGGAGATTCCGGTCCCTTCCCCTGCTACGACCCCAAGTAGGAACCAAAGAGTCAGGTGATGTACAGTCACTTGACGCGGCCACGGTGGCCGTCCTCCTTCTCTTTCTGCCCGCATCTGTACGGCTGTCTTTTGGACAGTCGCGGGCACACTTTAAAATATTATTAGATTCCCGTTTCCACGGGAATGACAGATTAGTATTTTGAAGAAAATAAAAAATCTACCTAGAATGGTAGATTTTTTATTTAAATTTTATTGGATCGGTTGAACTGAATTGCTATTCTTATTGGGTGCGACTAATACTTTATATTTAAATGGGGTGTTGGCAGTTAACCCAAATTCTGACGTACATTCATCAATAATATTATTAGGATCAGAAATATTTGTATAACATTTATTTCCACCCGCACTGACCACTACTCCATTCTGATTCTTCTGGTCTGGACAACTCCCATTATTATTACACAATCCCCAGTTATCCAATATTTGTACTTTTGGTTGGTAAACACAACAGCCATTTGGAAAATCTGTTGGTACTTTTGTATCATCGGTACACGCTGGGTGGAAGTATGGGTTTATGTTTGTATTGGCAACACAATCATAGGTACTACTAAATGTGAAAGGACGATCGCCACACGTTTCATTGAGAATAGAGCCGAAATCGGTAGCTTCGCCTGCTGGTCTGCAGACATCTATGGTTTGATTTTTACAATCTGCGATTGCATTACATCCTAGGTTGGAAGAGACGGATACAATTGGTGAGTTGGCGGTAGGATTGGAGGAAAATCCACATTTGCTGTTGACACATACATTTGGGACCAGGGCACCACGCTGATTACTGAATGATCCGTTTACCGGATCACCATAGAGAGATCCAGGTCTACCGTCTCCCCAGTCTACTACTATTTGTTTTAGTGGCATTTGGTTTTTGTCTGCGGAGCCGAAAAATTGGATGGTGGCGGCATTGGGTAACGCGGTGATACGAACATTCTTGTCTGAGATACCATTGACGGAAATACCGGCTTGAGGGAGTTCAATACATTTGTCTTCTGTATTACAAGCACCAACTGGATGAACGACAGGAGGTATTCCACCTTCCGTGAGATCAAGTTTTACTTTATTTGAGTTCTCAATCGTTTGTTTGAAATCTGGTAATAACGATACATAATTTTGAGTAGTAGTAGAAAATATATTTATATTTGCAATATTGATTCTGGCAAATAGCTGTTGGAATTGTTCAAATGCACTAGCAAGCTTTGTCACTAAAGTATTGGCATTACCACTTCCTTGTCCTGGATTTACACAATCATTTCCGTCACATACTTGAGTATAACAAGCATCATCTAACGCACATTCCTTGTTTGGATCATTAGTACACTTACCAAATGAAAGAGGAAGATTCATACATACACCACGTTCACCCTTACTAAAATGACTACCATCACCAAAAAAGCCTTCTTGCCATGCACACTCAGTAGATTCTGAAATATCTGGGTCAGTAACAGGATGTTTAATACAAGCAGAGTTTGAGGCGGGTTTGGAACAAACACCAGTTGACGACCCCAGTGGTTTAATACAACTACCAAGGTTTTCATTTGGAGGGCCTGCAAATTCTTTATAATGAAAAATACAATCAGCATCATTACGACAATTAACCTTACATTGAATTGCCGAGGTCACACCAGTAAGATCACATGTTATATCTTTGTTACAATCTTTATTAGTTGCACATTTAAAATCTGATACCCACTGACCGTACGTTAAATTTTTCACTGTACCTTGAGGATCGGCTCCAATACAGTTACCATCCGCCGCCAATGGTTGAGTTAAATTATTTCCAGCTTTACAATACATCAATCCGATAAGATCGGTTTCCGGATTTTCTGTGGCAGTCAATCTTGCAAATGGATCCTTAGGAGACATATACGTGAAGTTTGATCTATCTGGGGTTTTGGAATACTGAAAATCTGTAGAAGTCGTATCCAAAATAAATCCTTTTTTATCTTTCCAAATATTGTCTGTGAAAGCCACATCTGTAGATTTGATATTGGCACTCACAAGACACCCAACAGTTGTAGCCCAAATTCTTTGACCCGTAGTATTAAGTAACCAATCATTCTTTGTAGCTTCTTTGTAACATGCCTTTCCTGAACAGGTGGAATAATTTTCATTTACTTCATTGCACTCTCCAAATTCAGCTGCATCGGGTGCTACCTTATAATCTTCAAAATTGGGTTCATTAGGAAACGCGCTATTACAAGCAAACAAATAATCATTGTCTGAATGACATGCGCCAAAACAGCCTGAAGGACTATAGTCAAAGTAAGGTATTATTTTATATGCTCTGTAAAATTTTGTCGCATTCAAACAATAATTAAAACCTTCTGATCCGATAGTTCCCATCACACCCATCGCCTTTGGATTTTGATCATTTATATCTATTGTCCCCTGCAACTTATCTACTGGCAACCAAGACAAACATGGATACTCATCTTTTTGACCATTAGCAGTGCGCGACAAATCTGGCTCCAAACATTGACCCCACCAACCCAAAAATTTCGTTACTTTATCGCTTTTTTGACAAGCGCCATTGGGGCAAGAAAGATCACCCTCACATTCTTTACCATTATTACTTCCACCAACACAAACGGATCCTTTACTTTTTGCAGAATCGTTATAATCATAATATTTCGTAACCACACTATTTCCAAAACCAACTTTAGAATATTGGCATTCACATTGACGGGCTTGATCATCCGGAGCACTATCACCTTCGACTACACTACATTTGTTAACACCACCAAAACGTTCCTTTGTAGTGACGGACAAATTTGGAAAAGGTGAATCAACTTCTGGGTAAGCACGACAATCATATTTTGGCGCCTTTTCTCCAAGATCCTTGCCACCAAATGGATCACTCAAACATGTGCCATTGATACAAACACCCTCATTTTTTGCACCACATGATTCTTTATCTTTTATACAACTATAGGTGTTCAACGAATCGGTTGAGCAGTTCGTGCCTTTACCGCAGACCACTGGTTTTGCTAGACGCCACATTGCATTAACGGAATTTTCCCCAATATTATATTGACCCAGTTCTTCTACTGGATACATACCGAGAATGGAATAGCCAGAATAATCAGATCCTTTCCAAGTAATATTACGACTGGTATACAAGTTTTCAGATAATAATTGATTGCTATCTGAATGTTGATTGTCAATAAATACTGCACAATTGGTTGGATTATCTTCCTGAGCGTTGGCTGGCAAGCGATTACAGCGACCAACTTTTTCACAAACTTGTTTCCATTCCAATTTTTGTGCATCCCACACTGGATGCGATTGACGACACTGTAACCACTCACTACATTCACGATCACGCGTCACTTTTATGATGATATTTGTATCGTTTTTTTCTTTCTGATTTACAGGTTGAACTTTTGTAACTGATGACAAATCGCTATTTCTACCTGGGACATATGAATCACTAAGTAAATAAGTGGCAGATGTATTCCAAAATTTATTTGGATTATCGGTTTGATCAAATAAAACGCAACCGGCTTTTTGACTTACCATACCACTACAATCACCTTGGGATATTTTATTATTTTTGAGGAAATAATAGGCTTTGTCATTATCATTGCGATCTACGAATTCGGTACAGGCATCTTGAGCGGCCGGGCATTCACCGACAAAATTTTCATATTTGCCTTTATTGCCAAATGACCACAAACCATAGTTGTTGCCATTTTGTAGATAATTTGGATAACATGGTTGAATGTCTTTTTCTATACAACCACTGCCAACACTGCAATCACTATCACTAATACAAGTAGCTTTTGAAACATCTACTTTAAGTGTTGTGGTATTTCCACAAACACCAACGCCTTTCCAAAACCAACCGTCTACTTTGTTATTATCCTTTATAACACCAATTTGATAGGTACAAATTTTTGCTCCTGTCACCGCTGGATCTTTGAAATATGCTTCGCCTTGACTAGAGCCATATATTCCACAACCTAGAGCTTCCTTATGACACAAAATTCCCGGCGTTCCACCTACCGATTCAAACGCTTGCGGATCAAGTTTTATAGTGGTTGTTTCAAATTGATTTCCAGTTGGAGTGCTTCTTTGGAGACCGGCAGAGGTACAACCCAAATTGGCAATGTTGCAAGCAAAATTCGCTTGCTCAGTTTGCGGTACCAAATAAATTGGAGCCGTACTACTGGTATCAGCTGGAATAAAATAAGTAGAAGCACCAAACGTAGCAACAGCACCGGTCGCCTTTTCGATTTCAGCTTTGGTATACCCTTTGATAACACCTGTATAACAACTTGTCTTTCCCTGTTCTATCTGGCAAGAATACGAGTCGGTGCCAATATTGGCCGTGACTTTTGTTCCAGAAATTCCAGATAAACTAACATTGTAAGCTCGAGGTCCGCTATCACCAATTTTATTATATGTATCAATAAAGGCAGTACAACCAATCGCTCCTTCACGACATAAGAAACTAAAATTGGTAAGGAAGTATGGGTCATTGGTCCCTGCAGTATTTGCCGGTCCACTATAAGCGCTACAACCCAAGGCCACACCTGGCAAATTATCAGTTTGATTATCATCACAAACTGGGTCCACTTTCAAAGAATCTTTTACTAAATATAGAAAATCAACCACTTTCGTCAAACGAATATTATCCAAATATAGATTACCGGCATTTTTAAGAATGAAATTTATTGAACTGGTGCCAGAAGATTGCAATTCTACAAAATTGAAAGTGAAATATTGCCATGAAGTGTTGGCAGTGATAGTACCAGCAGGAACAGTATTATTTTTACCATCTGTCATTGCTATGTTTACATTTAATACTCCCAAGTTGGCACTACTGCCTTTGGCCCAGAAACTCAAACTGTAACTCATGTTATTTCCCAAATCCAGATTGTCAAATTGTAAATTGACAGATTTTTTTACTACACTATCATTTCCTACCCCAACAAATCCTAAAGAATGTTGACCGGCAATAGTCGATTCTGGTGACCAATTTATAGAGCCCGCGACGGACGACCAATTATTCACAGCCGTAACACTGGATTGATTTTCAAAAGTTTCAGTTGATGATTCATTATTTAATCTTACTGTTCTAATATTATTACCATTATTACCCTTATACCCACGACAAGAAACTGCATCAGCAGTACACGTTTTGCTATACCCAACATTAGTCACTACGTTGGTTGGCAAACCATTATAATAACAAGCTCCGTCTCTATATTCACCATTACCAAAACATTTTCCTTCACTGGCAAATTCAGCACTATTGAGACGATATGGAGCACAGGCATCTGAAACAACAACAGTATTTTTCAATAAAGCATAAGAGATTACCCCTTTTTCATCATTGAATTGACGACAGTCTGGATCAGCTAATCCGGCTTTATATTGGTTGGAATTACAGACAGCATCAGCAGCAGATTTTTCTTCTGATGTGAGATAGACAGTCTTTGGATTTCCAGTGACTTCATCCTTTTCCAAAATATAAACTTGCAACTGATACCCACCAGTTACCGAACCTTCATAAGTATAAAAGTTTTTTTGTTTATTTGTATCTGGTTTGATACAAACACGCAAATCGGTAAAATATTCTACTTTTTCTCCACCACCTGCAGAACTGGCAGACATATTGGTGAAACTACTACAACCATCTTGAGCCACAGTACATTTTGTGCCAGATTGATTTTGGTTGTGAACAGAAGGCGGAACAATATATGCTAATGGTGTACCAGAGGAATATGTGGATGGCATTTCACGATAAGCCGCATAACCAGAACATTTCTCATCACATTGATCATTCCAACTTACTATACTTCTGTTTGGTCCCTCCAGAGCCGGAGTGAATTTACCTGGAATTGGTGTGGACTCTGAATCATCGATCAATTTAAAATTGGCACAACCCACTTCATCCGCAATACAAACTTGAGCGAAGTTTTTACACTCAGGGCTTGGTTGCATTTGGAATATATCAGAAAATGTTTTTGGCCATTCTATTTCTTTGGTATTCAAATTCGCATCATAACAATTTAAGTAATTGGGAGCTTTTTTTAGAGGAATAATATTATTTGAATTGGCATCATTTGATAATTTAAAAGCACTACAACCAACAGCATCCGCATTACAAACATTCGCAGTCGAAACATTTTTATTTAGATAAATACCAGTAGAATAACTTCCATAATCTGTCTTGGATACTTCTTTCCAACCTTTGTCATCTTGTTCCAAACTATAAGCCGTACAACCGGCTGTATCCTGATTACAATCTCCAGTGTCCAATGTACGATACAAATAAGATACATCTTTGCCAACACTATCGGTAAATGCCCTACAAGTCGTATATTGTGCATCACATTTGGTAGCGTCAAACTTCCAAACATTTTTTTCACGAACGCAATTGCCAAAACTGGCACAGTTACCTTCTTTATCATAACCAACACATGTTTTTACATCTACACATTCCTTAACTCTATTTGGTACCCCTGCGTTCAACGGAACACCGCTATATGCTTCTGCATCACAACGAGCTTGAGATAATTTTATTACCCAATTTGGATCTATCAAATGACAAAACGGTTTATTGACTGGATCATAAGTGATACCAACTATGTTGCCTTTGGCGTCTTTATTATAATTACAATCATAAAATCCGTTAACTACATCTTCCAACGTCCATGGACTATCTGGATCACTGTTTTTTGCCGCAATTTCAAAACCAAGAGGAAGAATTCTCAGTTGACGAAGCACTTGAATATTACTATAACAATAAGCAGAATTATAACATTGGGCAGAAGAATTATCGACAGTGCGTGATGGTGGAATCAGTTTCCATGAACGATGCAACCAACCTTTGTTCATAGCCTCTTTGACGGTTACTGGGGCAGATTGTTTTTCTTCTTGAATTGCCTGTACTAAATAACTATCGGCACGACAATTGTATAAGCCACGTGATTCGCAACTATTAAGTTCACGCAATATGTCATAGTTTGATAAAGCGTCTAATTTTGTTATCAAAAATTCACTAAAGGCCGCCTCAGCCACGGCTCGTCCTGATACTGAGGTGTCGGCAACGAAGTTTTGTGCTGAACTTCCACTTTTAGTTTTACAAGAAGGATCACCATAACCACCAACACATAAACCACCTGGCAACATGCCATTATCTTTGAAATTCTTTAACATCTGGCCAGACAAAGTATTCAAAAATAAAGACAGGGTCGAAGGAATAATTTCCCAAGCTCCTGAACCCATAGCCGCCGCGATTTGAGCTTCACTTTTTTTGGTTTGTTCACTTGGTGTATTTGCTTCAGCTTCTTTTTTGATTGTTTGTGACGGTATCATTGTCTCTCCAGAAATCAATCTTGTAGCCGCCTTATATCCTTGACCCTCTAAACGATCAGCTTGAGCTGCATTAGTTTGGGCAAGTACTAGACGATCAATTTTTTGAGTAGTCTTTAGAGCTATACCTAATGGAGCATCCTCAACAGTAAGGGTTTTATTAAATACTTTGTTTACATCAAAACCGCCTTGGCCATCACCATATTTGGTAGCCCAAGCATTTCCACTCCAATTTTCTTGAAAAGTGGCCAAATTACAAGCTGGTGCCGCAGGACTATTTCCACCATCCAAATTGTAATTGTAATGCAAACCAATACGCAAAGCTAAATCTATTTGCACGTCCGGAATCTTACAAAGATCCAAACCAAACCCCTTGCCAAGTTGTTCAATCGCCGTACCAGCGGCATCCGAACCAACTGATGCCATATAATCTCCGAATCCTTTGGTTTGAGCATATGGACTCTGTCCTTTACCACCAGACGCCAACCACACCGCACTATCATAAGCTAATTTGCGCAAAAAATACGACACAGCTTGTTGAGCGGCATTGAGCACGGCTATCTTCCAACCGTTTTTGATCATGTCCACGATACTATTGGCCTGAGCTTGAATATCTCCAGTCACCAGTACCGCCAACTGAGCATTGGCTGGTTGCGCCGAGACCAGAAAACCAGCGACTGAAGAAAAAATTAAAATCGATAATAAAAATCCAATCGTCAACTTTCTCATTTTTTGAAAAAACATATTTTAGTGGAAATTATTTTTTCGTCCCAGTCGCGGACAAATTTGTATTTAAAGTTTTTATATTATCAACAGTAGAAGACGGGCTCATGATTTCAGTAATCATCTTCATTAATTCTGTGTCCGAAAATTTATTCACCACTTCGCTACTTACTCCAGCGCTGATTAACATTTTGCGCACTTGCACCGGATCTTTAATCGCTTCACCCAAATCCATTGCTGGTTGCTCGGCTGGAACAATCAGTGTTGACTCCAAAGTACTGCTACCAACTACCGCTACCGCCGCCGCCTCTAAAGTGAATGAACAATCTGTGCCTTCAGCACAAATAGGATTAAGACCACGATTTATTTCTTCTCCATCTGGGATACCATCACTATCAGTATCGGCTAAATAGGGACTAGTACCATATACATATAATTCATCAAAATCGGTAAGACTATCTTTGTCAGTATCTCGAAAACGCAATGCGTCTACTGTATTTACCTGATCTTTTATTACATTCGGGATTTGATTGTTTAAAGCAAAATGACTGTACATCGTATTGCGAATTTGAATTACTCCCAAACCAATCGCGAGAATAGCAAAAGCAGACAGTAAGACAAAACCTATCTTCTGCTCTTTGGATAAGCCGGTTTCAGTGGGTTGTTCGACATCTACCATAAGCCCAATTCTTTTTTATTATTATAGCACAAAAATCCACATTAGAGTAATGTGGATATCTTCACTAGTTGTTGCCAGTTGGCGACACTGAGTTCTTGGGCGCGTACCGTCTCAGTAAAACCCATTTTTTTCAGCTCTGAGAGGAATTTTTCTTTATGTTCCTTGCCTATTGTTGGCAAAATGTTTTTTATTAATAATTTTCGTTTTTGAGCGAAGCCGATTTTGACTAATTTGAAAAATGCTTGATCTTCCATTCTGATGGTAGCGCGTTTGGACAAAATTATTTTGATTATCGCCGAATCTACCTGAGGTACTGGCCAAAAATTATTATTTTTTACTTCACCCACGATTTCTGCCTGACCAAAATATTGCACCGACAGACCCAATACCGACATCTCCCCTGGTTTAGCACAGATTCTTTGAGCAACTTCTTTTTGCACCATCAAGGTCATCTCTTTTGGTTTGTTTTCCAGATCTTCGAGAAAAAATTTTAATACCGGCGAGGTGATTTGATATGGTAAATTGGCTACCACTTTATAGCTTTTGGGAAAAATGGCTGGATCAGTACGCAATACATTGCCCCAAATAATTTCAAAATTATTTTCTTTACTCTGGGACAAACGCGTACTAATTTCCTCCCAATATGGTTTTAATTTTATTTCAATTTCAAAAGCTAATAACTTTTTTACTTTGGCCGCGAGATCCAACGTGAGAATACCAAAACCAGGACCAACCTCGACCACTGTGTCTTTTTTATTAACGCCACTTACTGCTATCATCGTGTCTATCACTTCTGGATTGATCAAATAATTTTGACCGTATTCCTTGGATGGGCGCAAACCAAACTTATTACAAAGATGTTTGAGATAGTCTATGTTAAAAAGTTTTTCGTTCATAAAGTCAGTGACGATATTTGTCAGATTGTATTTCGCTTTTTTTGCCCGCGAGGGCAAAAGGATGCGCCTCGGCGCATAACCCGCTCAATACAACCTGTCAAATATCTAGTTCAGGTTAATTAATAACTCGCCCTGTCTTAATATTTTTATATCATCACCGATGACACTAACTACTGTTGTCGGTGGTTTTGTTGGTAACATTCCGTAATCTAAAATTATGTCTGGTTGATTTTTTTGTTTGAAAAAAACTTCGATAATTTTTTTGGCATCATACAGATTTTCTTCACCAGCAATGTTGGCTGAAGTAGCCACCAGTGGTCGGCCAATTTTTTCGGTAATGGATTTTAATAATGGATAGGCAGATACTCGCAGACCAACAGTACCATCGCGTTTGATTACCCCTTTGGCCAAATGATCCTCAATAGATTCCCCTACTACTGTCACCGCCCCGGGCCAATATTTATCCGCCAATTTTTGTAAATTTTCACTCCAATGTAAATATTTTTTGGCTGTTTCTGTGCTATCTACTACTATCAATAATGGTTTGTTCCCTTCTCGTCCTTTGATATCAAAAATACGATCCACCGCCGCTTGATTGGTAGCATCACACCCTATCGCATAAGAAGTTTCCGTCGGAAAAACCATTACTTTACCAGACAAAATTTCAATCACAATTTTTGCTAAATTGCATTCAGACATTATTTGCATATTATTTTTTCTTCCATTTTAAATATGCTTCACATAGTGGCAACAGATCCCCTTCCAGTACACCCTCGGGATCGGTACTTTCATAATCCGTGCGATGATCTTTTACTAGATGATATGGATGTAAAACATAACTGCGAATTTGATTCCCCCATTCAGCCGATTTATATTCACCGCGTAATTCCAAATGTTCTTTTTCTTTTTTTTCTTCTTCAATCAAATGAAGTTTTGCTCGCAAAATTTTCATCGCTGTTTCTTTGTTTTGTGTTTGCGATCTTTCATTTTGACAAGACACACTAATGCCAGTCGGAATATGCACCACACGCACGGCACTATAAGTAGTGTTTACACTTTGTCCACCTTTGCCACCACTCATAAAAGTATCAATACGCAAATCTTTTGGATCAATTTCAACTTCTATTTTTTCATCAAGCTCAGGTAATACTTCCATCAAAGCAAAAGAAGTGTGGCGCATCTTCTCGGCATCAAACGGAGAAATACGCACCAAGCGATGAACACCGTGCTCGGATTTGAGATATCCAAAAGCATAACGACCACTCACGCGAAAAGTAATAGATTTGTATCCCGCTTCCGCCCCACGACTTTCATCCAAAATTTCTATCCGCCAATTTTCTTTTTCACAAAATCTAGTCACCATCCTCAAAAGCATCTCTGCCCAATCCTGAGCTTCAGTGCCACCACTACCAGCATGAATCGCTACGATAGCATTATTTTGATCGTATGGTCCATTGAGTAATAAAAATAATTCATACTCTTCAAATTTTTTTTCCAATACAGTTGTCTGGGTTTCAATTTCCTTTTCCAAACTCTCATCACCAGATTGTGCCAACTCTAAAAGATCACCCGCCTGTTTTTTTATTTCCTCCCACTTTTCTACTTCACTTTTTATATTCTGATAATCTTGAGAAATATTTTGTGCCCGTTTTTGGTCAGACCAAAAATCAGACACATTCATCTGTTCTTCGAGCTGTTGGGCTTTTATTTTTAAATCAGACAATTTCAAAAGATTCATCGCCTCCTCAATCTTTTTATTCAGTTCTTGTAATTTTTCCAAAGTCATATTAAAAAATCTTTCCTAACCCTAATGTCACCGCAGAAGTAATACAAGCGGCAATAAAAACACCACCCAAAACATAAGGCCAGGATTTTTTAAATGGAATACCAAATACAAATGCGGCCAACGCTCCAGTAAACGCGCCAGTGCCGGGGATAGGAACGCCAATAAAAATCATCAAACCAATCAAACCATATTTGGCATAATTACCAGAAAATTTGGACTGTGCACGAGCCAAAGCATTGACCCATTTTTTGGAAAAATACCCAGATTGTTTTTGAATCCAAATATGAAACAAATCCGAAAAATATAATATAATGAGTGCCGGAATCATATTTCCGAGAATTGACCAAAACATCGCCTCAAATAATGACAAATGATACACCAACAAAGCGACCGGTATAGACAAACGCAGTTCTCCCACTGGTGTCATAGCCAAAAATAATGTTGCTAATTGGGGAGGAAAACTGGAAAAAAAGTTTACTAAGCCATGCATCATAAATATTAATTACTATTTTTTGAATAAGTGTATTTTATCTTAAAACAAACTAAAATGCAATAATACAACAAAAAACAGCTTGCAGGTGCAAACTGTCTTATTAGCTATAAAATATTTTAAAACTTCCAAAACGCAACCAGTAGCGCAATCAATCCAGTCGTCTGCATTATAACATGAGGATGTTGCCTACGAACTTCAATGATAATATTGAGAATCAACACAAAAGCAAAGAAAAATATGGCGACCAAATAAATATTCTTTGACACTGCAAAAATATTGGTCACCGGCGATAAAACACTTTTGGCTTGGATATATTTGTCTACTGGGGTTGGGGCTTTAAGATTTATTACGGGAGCGACGGTAGGTGAAACATTTTCTACCTTGGCGGATAACACCGAGGAAGTGGTTGCGGCTATTTCTACTATTTTTTGTTCTATTTCTTTTTTAACTATAGTTTTTTCAACTTTTGTTTGTGCGACCGCTGGTACAGATTCACTTTCAACTACTACCAATGGTGATGCCAAATGCTGAGCAATAAAAACCGTCGCCTGCCCATCATACATACCACCAGACAACCCAACACCAAAATCCTTAAAATCTAAATCAATCAAATTCGCATAATGAGTTGGGCTATTTTTCCATGCCTCTACAATATCTTGCGCAGTGCTATACCCTACCGCCAAATTTTCACCAGCCGTTTCATATTTGTATCCAGCAGATTGAAGCCAAGTAGACACGGTGACGTTATTTTCGGTATGAGCAAAATACTCTTTAGCAGACATATCATCGGCTTTGTATTGTGCTGAGGTATTTAATTTTGTGGCGACGTCCAATGTGGGCAAGCCATTTTCTGCACGCACTTCATTGGTCAAGGCGATAATCTGTTTTTGTTCTTCGGCCAATACATCTGGTAAAACAAATACTTCATTAGGTAAAAATATCACAAATGTCACCAACACTACTTTTGCCAAGAAAAAAACCAAACCATAAAATACCGCTCTTTTGGTATGCAAAATATGCGGATGATAATTGTTCTCCTCGTGAGGAATGAAATATTTTTTTAATGTCTTACGCATATTATCCATATTTTACCATAAATATTCTCCAAAAGCCACTCCATTTTATTTACTGGCCTGATATTTTTTCACTGCGGCGGCAGTCATAGGACCATAATAGTTTGTGGTCTTGAAATTCTTTCTAAAGAAACCAAGTCGTTGCATTTCATTTTGTATTTCATTAATTTCCTTGTTGCTTTGGCCAAGTTTATATTTGGCAATCAATTCATCTACACGAGTAACTTTAACACCAAGAACTTGCCCGACATTTGAAACAATTTTTATACTAGCTTTATATTTTTTCACTGCGGCGGCGGTCATAGGACCATAATAATTTGTGGTCTTAAAATTCTTTGCAAAAAATCCGAGTTTTTGTAATTCTTTTTGCAATTCATTCACTTCTTTATTGCTCTGTCCTTGTTTCAACTTAGCCGCCAATTCATCTAGACGGGTAATTTTGACACCAAGAACTTGACCGACGGTTGAGGTTGTTTTGATTGGTTCAATAATTGGTTTGATTGTTGTGGTAACAATAGGAAGAATAACCACAGGAGGTTGGTAGCTAGATCCACCACCACCAGATGATGGTTGCCCCACATTAATTACCGGCTCAGCCGTAATTTTGAAATTTAAATTTTTACTAACAGACATACCAGCAGAAAAAGATCCACTGTACGATACTTTTTCTAAACCGGTTTTTTCTGTTTGTCCATCAAAAAATTTGAAAACAATTTCTGAACAATTATTTTCTTTTACCAATAATTTTGAGCCCGTAACATCGAATGTGCCATAAATACCGCCACCAGCTACTGTAGTTTCACCAACTATATCGCCATTACAATAGGCGCGTACTTTTGTGCCACTAGACAATGAGCTCCCATCGGCAGATACTGTGCCATAAAACGACATTGGAAATGATGGAAAACTATTATTCGCCCCATAAACTGATACCGGCAAAAGTAAAATCGCGCAGAAAATAAACACTCTTTTCATACATTAAATTGAATTATTATTCTGCAAACCGGCATAATTACAATCAGATGTTACATATACACCATACGCTTTTGTTTCACGAAAATCATTCAATAAATTCGCTCCGGTCCAAATTTTATTAGCCCAAACATCACTAATTTTTACTGAATTTTTTTCCGTTTCACCAGCAGTAAAATCCAATACCGTAGAAACACAACTGGACAAACTATTCAAAATACTACTGACATTATTTGTATCAGCGCCATTTGTTTCATTCTGTTTTAAGGCATAATCTGGATTTGCTACACCGACCACATTCCACCCAGCTTTGAGAATACGATCAAATAATTGTTGTGCTGGAGAGACATCCGTTTTATAATTCAATGTTAATGTTTGATTGCTACCAGTTTTATTATAAATAAAATATCCATACAATGGAGTAAATTCGGTCTGCCCAATTTCAGACATTGTAGACCAACCAGAAATATTGGTTGGATCCAAAACATAAACAGAAAAATTTTCTACTGTTTCCGAAGTTGAAAATAAGTGTGATGCAACTATACGAGGTGTGGAAATTACATTCCATCCGGATTTTAATTCAATAACATGACTATAATTCGCCTCTGGAACCGTCACTACAGTGACTGTCCTTGTCATTTGAATAGCATTATTGCCAGCATCATCAACTACATCATATGTAACAGCATAAGTACCGGTTACTGCAGTATTTACCAAATTATTAATAATTATTTTAGAAGTTAAATCGCCATCAACATTATCCAAAGCAGTCGCGCCAGCATCAATATACACCGAATCTACTGTCACAGAAACATTACCGCCATTTAAGGTAATCACAGGGGCTGTAATATCATATACTTTACCAACCATTACAGAAATTATTGGCTCAGGCGCAACAAACGGACGAACCAACTGCCAACGATCAGACAACAACGAACTTCCTAATCCCAAACCATCAATCAAAAGTAATCGCGTACCATCACTAACCAAAGCGTGTCTAGTACGAGTAGGAATAGCTGTTTCAGTAACTTCTGTCCAAGTAATACCATCTGAGCTATACCACAAATCATCAAAAAAACTTGCACCTCTATTTCCAGCAGAAATCCACATTTTATCCATAGCCACAGCAGTGGCCGCATACTGTCGTTGACTCCAACCGGATGAAGATGTTTCCTCAGTCCAATTTATACCATCAGAACTAGACCAAACATCATTTTTATATGCTTTTGTAGTAGTACCTACATTAGCACCATACCCAGCCATCAAATACATTTTATTATTAAAAGTCAAAGCACTGGCAAATGAACGAGTCCCCCAATCAGCAACTACGACTTCTTGATTCCAACTTACCCCATCACTACTACTCCAAATATCACTACCATATTGATTCACACCACCAACACTCACAGTTCCACCGATTAACCACATTTTATTATTAAAAACACCGAAAGCCATATTATCACGAAGACCCCAAGGAGCATTTTCGGTGACTTTTGTCCAAGTAATACCATCACTAGTATTCCAGACATCGCTAAATTTTACATCTACTGCCACACCATCAACACTTATACCGACATGACCACCCGCAATCCAAAGTTTATCTTGAAAATTATAAATTGCAAAATTGGCACGCGCGGGAAAATCACCGTTATTAGTTACCAAAGTCCAATTTTTTCCATCTTCACTACTCCAGACATCATTTTTGTAACCGATATCCGTGCTTGGTGTAACTCTACCACCTATTACCCAAAATTTATTATTCCAAAAAATAGATTTATGTTCATAACGAGCTCCCGGAATATTAGAACTTACAATTGATTGTTCGCTATATGGTAAAAATACATTGTCCCAAGAAAAATTTGCGGATGCGGATGGGTTTCCATAGTATAGATAAATAGTCGTGGTGGAAGCAGAAGCAATCGAAGGAACTTTACCATAAAAAACAGACGCTACTGAATTACAAGAATTGGTTTCCATATATACAGGCAACAAAGTCACTCCGTCGCTATCAGTCAACCGGATATCACTACAATCTGATTTTAATTTATTATCTGTTATCAAGGTAGCTGTGTCTAAAATAAATTTTATTGGTAAATTCGTTACAGACGAAACTGCAGAATTATCTACAGTAACCACGGAGCGATACTGCCAAGCTGAATCATACCAAGGAGTTTGTGCTTTCGCGATATTTAAAAAAGCACCCAAACCTACAATAAGTGTTCCGACTATTAGGAATATTCCCATTGGGATATTCACGAATTTGTTGTTTTGCCAAAATTTCATATGGATATACGTTAATTATTTCTTAAAAAAATTAATAAATATAATAAAAACTCCCTTTTGGGGAGCTATTAGGATAAACGTAAACTTAACGCGATAATCTCGTATTCAAATATGCCAGTACTGTATATAACACTTAACATATAACCTTTTGATTATACAGTCAACATACTATAGAATGGCTTTTTTGTCAATAATGAGGTGGTACTCTTGGAATAGACACTTTCAAACGCCTATAATCACAAGAATACGTCATTCCTTCTTCATTAGGTTTTTGCGGCTTATAAGAACATTTTACTGCTCTAAAAAATAATGAATTATCAGAAAAAAAGTTTCTATTAAATTCATCCTCAATAAAAGTATCAAAACGCTCCCCTATTTCCAAATCAGAAACCAAATCGTCAAAATAATACATTTTATCCATATACCACATTGCCGGCCTGCCACCGCAATCTACTAATACTTGCCCGTAATTATTTATATCAAACGCCCAACCACAATATTTAATATCACTATCTTCCGGAATGCCAAGATCTTTTATTTTTACATTTACCCACTGAACCGCGTGAGATTCTTCAGATATACCATTTGGTCGTCCCACACTAGCCATACCAACAATTATACCTTTATTATTAATCCTTTCTGGCATTGCACTTTCGTTTATTTTCAGTAATGGTAACTTTGTTAATTTGTTTTTCTTCCATAAAAAACCTCGTGACACTCCTTCTCTATAATCGTAATATCCCACTACATCCCCATTGTCATTAATACCAGTAGCACAGGCAAAAATACCAGCGACCGAACCAATAATATATTGTTTGCCTTTGATATTTGCAAATGCTCGTTTAACATCATAATCACTTCGAGAAAGACAACCGACATAATCTCCTTTGGCGTTCACATCATTGATTTGTAAATGAGGATAACTTTTTAGCAATTTTGAAATATTTGGTAAACGATTTAGATCGTCACCTTTCAAATATAAGTTGCCTACCTCACCGTCATCTTTTTTATATGGATCTGTTTTGATTAATTTTTTAATTTCCTGTTCGCTTTTTTCCTCTGCCTTTACTCCCAGTTCGAATTTGGCTGGATTGTATTTCTTTTCTAGAACTACGTTTGAAGAGTTTCCAGCCGAAAATGGCAACAATATAGGTACAACGGTATCAGCTGAAACTTTGTTTGAATAGGAAAACAAAAATACAATAAATACTATCGTGATGAATAAAATGTGTTTTTGATTTCGCATATACAATTGGTTTTTTAATTAGGCAATTAACAAGCTCTTATCCGTCCACACATCCTCATAATTATCGGCTATTTGAAACCTACTACCTGGTGGCAATCCTAAATATTTCAAAACCTGTGGACACCATTCTTCTAAATGATTTACATGCAATGGCACAAAAAAATCTTTGTCTTTTGTTATGTCTTCGCCGCCCCAAATATACCAACCTGTAGTGTCGCCCGATATTGGATGTCTCATCCCATTGATTGGCAACTTTCCTTCCTTAATATTTTTACTTATACCAACTTTCATAGAATCTGGTGATTCTATCCATTTTACCCCATATTTATCACACATTATTTCTTGTTTTCTCAGTATTTTTTTGTTCATATTTTAAGTCATACACAATGACAAAAATATTTGAAATTATTTTTTTATTACCAGCTTCGAAAATATTCTTCAATCTCTTCAGTTCTAGAACAGTTAACAATTTTCCTTACATCCAAATCTACTAATTTAGCCTCTCTCTTTTTAAAATAGAGAGGGACTAAATGATTCAACTCTGACAAATAAACACTAAAGATTGTTGTAGTGATCCAAAATTTCAGCGTCAGAAAGTACAACACCGTATAATTTTACATTATCCATCAAACCATGGAACCAATAATAATTATTTAGATTACCAATAGAGAGTAGCTTATCATTAATATTGATAAGACCGGTTTGGGATTGTTCGCCCACTTTCACTCCGTTAACATAAGCACGAATTTTAAAACCGTCGTAAGTCATAACTATATGACTCCATTGATTGTTAATAATTACCCCGGGGCTATTAAATACCACTCGACTACCCAGCTGATTAGTAATACCAGTTCTTAAAGAACCATCCCTTGTCACCGTTAACTCATAATTTAAATCTTTGGTCAAAACAACTTGATAATACATATCATTAGGAGCAAAATTTGGGTTTATCCAGGCCTCGATGGATACAGATTTTATGAGATTAATGGCATCACTACTAGTAACTGATAAATAATCATTCAAACCATCAAAATTCAAGCCAAAATTTACCTTACCCTCTGCTCCCGCTGTCGGGCAAAAACCTCCAACGCAAATTGCATTATTGTTATTAGCAGATTGATCAACAAATAATGTAGCTCCGACATTTTCATCCAAATTCAAATTCAACGGCATATCTACACCAACCGCTAAAGGAAATTCGTCATAATGACTCTTAATATCTGCAGCAGACAAAGCATTATCATAAATCTTCAATTCATCAATTACGCCATCAAACCAATAATAATTATCAAACTGACCAATTAAAAGAGGGGTCGTGTCACTTCTTATAAGACCAACCTGTGGTAGAGTGCCGACTTTCTCACCATTAACATAATAATCAATTTTGGCACCATCATAAATCATAGCAATATGATTCCATCTATTATTGACAACGACATTAGGAATATCTTTTACTAATCTTTGTCCTGCAGAATTTATAATTCCACATCGCAAGGCACCATATTTGGACACCGATAACTCATAATTCAAATTTTTTGTAGCTACTACTTGATAAATCGGATCAGTTATTTTGAAAGATGGTTTTATCCAAGCCTCTATAGTTATTTGTTTAGAGGGGTTAATAAAATTATTATCATTCAATTTTAAATAATCATCTTTACCATCAAATAAAACAGCTGTATCTTTGCGACCTAGTACACCACTAATTGGGCAACCATTTCCTGTACAAGACACACTGTTGATTAAATTTCCAGAACTATCAACAAAATTATTTGAGCCCACGCTATCGTCCAATTTATAGTAAGTCAACAATCCAAATTCTTGTTTGGTAAATTTAGCATAATAAGTTTCTATTTCTTGCAAACTCAAAGTTTTGTTGTATACAGTCACTTGATCCATGTCACCATTAAAATGGTAAAAGTTATCCCATTGACCGATAGTTAATGCAGTATTATCATTGCGAATTTTACCAGTTTGCGCCAAGCTACTAACCAATTCACCATTAACATATGCTCGAACGAAAGCACCATCATAAGTCATCACTACATAATTCCAAGAATCAAAAGCCAAAACATTTGGAGAATCTTTGACTTGTCTAATATTATTCTCATTAATAATCCCATACCTTACCGCTCCATATTTTGAAATAGATAATTCATAATTCAAATTTTTTGTTGCTACTACTTCATAAGGACTAGCATCACTATTATTATTTTTTGGTTTGATCCAAGCTTCTACTGACACTGCATTAACAAGATTAAGTGAAGAATTATTGGCTACACTCATTGATTGATCTTTGCCGTTAAAATTTATAGTGTTACCCTCTACACCCTTAATACCAACAACAGGACACAACCCAACACTACAAGTAGCATTGTTGCCATTGCCAGAATAATCAATTCCTGCGCCATTACCACTTTCTTCGAATAATAAGTCTACTATCGAACTAGTATCCTGCACAACATCTACCCCATTTGACCAAGTAGTTGCCGTACTTTCATGGCCACTTTTATCAACTATAGTTACAGAATAATAATAAATACTACTAGATTTAAGTCCGCCGTCAGTATATTCAGTCGATGAAATATTACTGACTGTCCCAATTGGGTTTAATCCGTTTAAACTAGTGGTAACGGAACGATAAATATTAAAATGATCAAAATCATCATCAATATTATCATATTTAGACCATTGAACTTTTACTATTTGCTTTGTAGAAGTTGCGCTAATGCCAACTACCACCTCTGGCCAGATATAGTCAATATTTAAATCAGCGGTATTAAAAATAATTTGTGGTTTATAAGAATAAGTTCCAGTCCATACGGCTAGCAAATTATTATTTAACCCACCATAAACTACGCCGCTACCATCAAAATAACTTTGACTATCAAAAGCAATATTTTGAGGTGTTAACCATTTATTATTTGGTAATTTTGTAGTCCATACTAATTGTGCTTTATTGGAAACACTATTATAACTCTGAAAAATAATCTGCGGTTGGCCGTTGCTAGACACAGTCACGCGTGGAATTTCCGCGCTTAATTTATCTGCTATTAAAGATACTTCTTCTGGAGTATTCCAAACCGAACTATCATAACCCGTGTACATCGCTCTTGTTCTATTTATATTAGTTGTGGGATCTGTATACCTCTCACGATAAACATAGTGTAACTTGTTGCCAAACGATTGCAAGCTTGGATTATCAATAAAACCATTGGCCAAAGCAACTGGAGTAGACCAAGTTGAACCATTTTTCATGGTATGCTTTATCTTTTCATCACTTCCAGAACGAAACACAAGATGTAATTTATTATCAGCAGTAGTGGCCAACAAAAGATAACCGGTGTATTGATCTAAACTTAAAGTTGTTGGATTGGCCCATCCACCACTTAAAAATTTACTAGTAAATAATGATGTTCTGTCACCAACAGGATCACAGGTATCGTTCCAAGTATAACCATCACTCCACACCGCGCTCACATTGCCATTTTTATCTATGGTAAAATCAGGGTCGCGAGATTCGGTATTGTTATTTGATAAATTTGTCGGTCCAATCCAGTTATTACCATCAAAATAATAATGATAAATTTCTTGAGTATTAAAATTTATACAACCACCCGAATAACTACTCTGCCAAAGTAACTGCGGATAACCATTAAATAATTTCATTTTAAGATTAACTATTGGTTGATAACCGTTTAAGTTACTATCTGTTTCCCATCTTTTTTCATAAATCGATATTGGCATTGTCCAAGCATCATTTTCAAATTTTGTATACATCAATTTTTCATTGATTACACGTGGACTTAAACTTAAATAATCTTCGGTATATTTATATACCATATGTGCGACGCCGTTTTGGTCGTAATCAATTTGGTAATTACCACGAGAAATAATTTGCGCGGTAGACGTAATAGCATCAAACAAATATTGTGGCATAGCCCATGGATCAGCTGGTTTGGGAGATGGGTCTTTAATAGTAAAATAATTATCACTACTATCCGTACTATATTCATTGTTCACACTATCAGCACCCGATACTCTAATTTTAAATTTATTACCAATAAAATTTGGATGAAATGGAATAAACCAATCAAACGAACCTGTATTGGGTTTATTGCTAAATAACGTACTATACGCATCTGGATATTCAATCGCGAAACTGACAGTGTTTACTGGGTTGGTGGAAGTGGTCGTCCATTTAATGGTGTTGGTTGTCCCTAACACTAGCTCTTCTCCACCATTAGGAAACAAAACGGTAAATTGCGGAGCGGTTCCATCAATAATTTCAAACGGACCCCATTCTTTAAAAACAGATTCATTACCTCGATAATCTCGCAAATTGCCTTTGATCTTATATCCTGCGCCCAAAGGTAAATCGGTAGGAATATACCATTTTAATTCTGTATAATTTCCTCCTGAACTATTTACCGGCGATGTACTCAAAAACGTCCACATCTGAGTATTCGGATTCCACAAATAAAAATCACCTTCTTTTATCGCCACATTATCTGCACCCCAAGTAAGCAGTTGATATTCTTTTTGATTTTTAACTTTATAATTTGATGCCCAACGTAATTCAGTATTGGAGATTGTTGGGGTAGTAACATCATCTTTTAAATGAGTGAGAAATCGAACACCAGTAGTGGTCGCGTTAATAGCTATTGGAAAACGGGTCGAGTACAATTCATCGTACTGATAAGTTTGCACTTTAGACATTGAAGAGCCGTTAGGAATACTGGATAAATTTATATTACCATTAGAGTCAGACTTACCGTTGACCCCAAAACCAGAAATACTAACATTGGGCAGCGGCTGATTATCTAAAGTAATATAGCCAGACAAATTTCCCATGTACATATTTTCAACAGCACCGGTTTTTACATCAGTTGTATTTGAAAAATAAGTTACAGTCTGTTCATCATTATACAATACACCAGCAGTCACTTCGTAAGTTGTGCCATCAACAAATCCACCACCCAAAAATGCGCCATTCCATGTTGTGTTTATACCATAAAAACTCCAATCCGTAGTACCTTTTTGACGCCACATTATAACATAATTAAGACGATTTGGATCAACTTTTGGTTTGGCCCAACGAACATTTAAACTTGGATTACCAGCTATTACATGTTTACCAGCCATATAAAACATTTGCAATGCTGGTGAATTATTAGCAGCACTAGCAAAAGTAAAAGTTTTTGCTATCCAATTATCATCATAATTTATATCACCATCATCTTCAGCATACATTTTAATTTCCACATCACCAAAATAACTAATGGTATCAGAGATATTAAAATTAATTGTTATGGTTTCATTTGGTTCAATGGCTGAAACTAAATCTTTGAGATTTATTTTAATACCAGTATTATAACTTTCTGCAAATAAATAAATCGTGGTGGTCACTGCTGGAGCATATCCCCTATTTTGAATAGTCAAACTAAAACTTGCCTGGCTCTTATTTATCAAACTACCAGTACTTACCAAGTTTGTTAATATTAAATCTGGTTTAGCTATCACCTTAAGAGCTGACAGTGTTGCCAAATTACTTTGATCAAAACTTCCATCAATAAATTGTTTCTCTTGTAAACTACTTGTTAATAATTTTGCTTTATCCAAATCGGTCTGATAAATATTCCAAGTATTAATAGTGGCTGATTCATCCAAAGACGATTCTGCACCTAACAATCGTTCTGCGCTACTATCAAATTGTAAACTTAAATAATTTAATAAACTATTTATTTTTGGTTGAAGCGGAATCGAAACACCACTGTCATTCGCTAAGGTAAATGATTTAAATGGATATAAATACTGAGCGGTAAAATTTATTAAAAAATAACTTGGATTGCTGTTGGCTGTAAAACGCATCCCGCCATCGCTTGGAATCTGACTTGATATAAACAACAGACCCTTTGGTAAGGCATCTTGAATAGAATAATTACCAGCCCAAAGTGTAGTAACTACTTCGCCAGTAGTGATAACATCACTGACATATCCTTTTTGTAAACCATATCCTCCATCTTTATTTCTATTAGCAATAATATCATCCAAAATTGACTGATAAGGCAAACCTAAACCATACAAAACACGAGCCTTAACTGCCTGTTCACGAATATTTTCTGGTGCAGTATTTTTTAAGTAATTTACCGCTGCTGTATATTGATCATTATTGGTGCGCCCATATTCACTCAATGCCCATACCACCTGAGCTGTATTTTCATATAAGCTCGTATCACCAAAACTGCCATCTGCATTTTGTTGATTGGAAATATAATACAGAGCATTGTCAGAAGAATATTTTTCTATACCAGAATAATAATTAATTATTGGAGTACTGGCGCTAGCTGATTCAATTCCAAAAAACTTTCGGATACTCGATCCCAAATCACTAACTGATCGTTTATCATTTTTTTGACGAATATCTTTTTCTATTTTATCTGCTTTATCTCTCAAACCACGAGATGTAACATTGTATAAATCAAAATTTGATTGTTTTTCTTTTGTTTGAGATTTTATTTTTGGTTTTATCTCAACCACAGTTGGAATATTTGGTGTATATGGAATTAACTTTTTTGGTTTCAATTTGGCTGCACTTTTAACATCTATAATCTGATCGACATTAATATCTAAATTTAATTTTTTATCACCAACAAAAGGATGTTCAGACGCAATTCTTTCTGATAATAAAAGTTTTTCGGCTTCCAGTCTTTTTACATCCACTTGTTTTCCAAGTGATGAAACCACATTTTTATAATCATCTACCATTTCCCGAATATCTTTTGGTACATTCGAACGCGCCATTATATCATCATCACTCAATTTGTGTTTTTTAACAACCAAATTTTTAATTTCAGAATCCCGTCCACTATCTTGCAATTCTTTCACCTGTCTTTGGTATTCCATCTGATCTTCTGGCAATACCAATTCTTCATTCCAATCCACCGCCGACCAGTCTGTTTCTGGAATCGCCGCCGAAGCTACCGGAGTAATATCCTTTTTCTTGGGTACCTTGGAATTATTCGCTGCCGATACCCCAACAAACGGGATAAAATTTCCGCCTATCATACTAACGATGGTCAAATAGACTAGCATGCGCTTGAATAACATATTTTTTTATTAAATATTTATTTTTTAGGTAAACACTCCGTTTAAAACCATTTTTTTGGTTCTTTTCCTGTTTTTTCTTTCCAATCTATCTCAAGTTCTTTTTCTTTCAATTCCCAATTTATTTTCTTACTATCTTCCTGTTCAAAATCTACAAAATAAACTGCACTTAAACCAATTGAAACTCCATAATATAAGGAATCCATCGAAGCCTCTTGCCAACGCCACCAATCTCTAATCAATAATTTTTGTATTTCTTTTACGTTTGTTATATCCTCTTCGATGAATGGGTTGAAAAAATTCCTAGCGAACTGCTCATCAATCCCTGGAAATATTTTTGCTTGATGATCCCAAAATGATTCAAACAATCGACGTGTTCTGAATCCTTTTGGTAAAATATATAATAATAAATAAGCAAACTGAACTAAATAAGGTGGATATACAGGTTTTATCATTTTACTGTGCAAACGACTATCATTTTCCAATAAATATATTATAAGTTTTTCAATTCCTTCTCTACCAATCTGAGAAATCAAAGTCTCTAACAACAATTGATAATTATCAACATAAACAATATATGGCTCAATAGTAATATTCCACCTCTTGTTATTTTGTGTAAAATATTCTATTTGCTTATTAAATCGATTTATTAAATTATCAATTAAACTAGGATTGGTAGTTTTCCATCCTGACAGAATTTTCAATCCTTCACTAACAACATCTTCTTTATTCATATTTTTTAATTACATTAACTTTTACATTTGAAAAAGAATTTTGAATTGTTGCCTTTACATCATCAAGACTTTCAGAACTAGCCCAAAAATGACCTGAACTATTATCTATTTCCACCACATCCTTTGAAGTGAATTTTATAGTACCAGCAGACCGAACACTTTCTCCTTCGCTTAGAATTGGATGAGGGAGCTTATAGGCGCCACGAGGTGAAATAATCATTTTTCCATCTTGCTGAAGTACATAGATTATTTCATCTCCTTTTTGAGTTAGACCTATAAGATAATCGTCATTGATCGCTTTCTGTAAACTATAAAAACCATTCTTTAGATCTCCTTTTAAGTAGCCACTCTCTAATGCCTGTTTAAGACCAAAACCAGATAAATCATCAAGAGGTGTTTTGTACCAGATATATTCTCCGCTATCAATATATTTTTTAAATATACCAAATATTGGTTTTCCTTTAAATTTACCTACCTTAGCCAACCCGTTAAGAGTTTCTACTGTATTTTCTGTGACATCACCCAACTTGGAAATAATTTTAACATCTTCGCTCAACTTACTAGTTAATTTTACTTTACTGACTGCTTTCAACTTGTTTACTGGTACATAAATCAATAATATTTCACCCACAATTCTCCCACTCACATAATTAGCTCTAGCCGAACACCCATTTGGACCAATAGATGTATTATATTCATCTATCAAATAATTGTACGCTGCACTACCAGTAGATTTAAGAAAGTTAGTTATATCATTTACATTAATCTTAGCTGCGTCTTGTGCTAACTCATAGGCACTATCGGCAGTATCTCCAATGTTTATCACTCCTTTTATAACTGGCATTATAAGAGAAAAAACATCATCAACTGTCTGAACTACAGTATCGAAGACTCCTTGCGCCATTATTAATTTTAGAATTGTTGAATTTTTTATATCTTTATACAATTCGCAACGATATTTCTTAAAAGTTTCAATAGCCGTAGATCCAGTAGACAAATTCCAACCAATTTCTTGATCACCTTCAAATTCTTGATAAATCACACCATTACGATTTTTAGGATCATTTTCAGGAAAACCAAGATTACCATTTGTGCCTCCGTTAGCATTATGAGCTTCCGTTATTTTACCTTGGGTATAATATACCCAAGTCCAACCCCATCGTTTATAAGAATACATTTGTCCATTAACGAAGTTCTGATAATTACCACTAGTGCCATATTTACTGGTGGCGGCAGACGCTTGATCGTTGGTTGGAAAACCTACAATTTTTATAATTTCATTGCTATTATTGGCAGCTTTATCTAGAAATTCTGTCTTAAGTCTATAAACCTGCCCACTATTGTTATCTGGAACAAAATACACAGTTTCGTATTTACCATTATTACAATTATTCCATCCACTACCAGTACAAATTGACTGACGATAAATACCAAGTGTACTAGAAAATTTTAAAACATATTTATCTGTTACTGAACCAATATTATTTATATACACATTAACTTTGTTTTCTACTTCTGTTTTAGAATACCATTTATTGTATTTATCAGAGCTAAAAAACTTGGCTCCATTAGAAGCTAAAATATACACATGCTGAACTGAACCGAAATTTACGATATTTTTTACGCACGGAAATCCATATGAAGAATTCCAACCAGAATTATTTTTGATATCTTCATATTGAGGCTTTTGAATTACACATTGAATACTATCTACCGACCTACCATCTTCAAAAGCATAATATTGAGAATCCTGATCAAAATAATAGGTATACTTAAGCAACTCCGAAATCGTATCATTATATGCTAAATATTGAGCTTCATCTACTGTCATACCTCCATTCTGTTGTGTCTGTTCTCCAATCGCATAAGTACCACATCCCTCTGGAAGTAAAATAATATACAATAATCCATTCCAGGCACCATCAACTATGGCTTTATCTGGGGTGATAACAGTGTTCCCCTCTTGTACAGCCAAATGCATATTAATTTTGGTATTATCAGAAAGATTCAAACCATCAATTTCATTTTCATTGTTTGAAGTTATAGTATGCACGGTATAAGTTTCTGGATGAGCATACGCAAATTGCAAACCTTTTACTGTAGAAATTCCCGTTAAACCGGTAATATCATCAAAAAGTTGACCTTCATAATACGAAGCATCTTGTCCCCAAATCAAACGGAAATCCTTGCGGTGGTTTGTTACCAATCCGCGATTGGACCAATCGTTGATATAGGTTCCGGAATCAATAGACAAACCCTTGAAATCAAAAGTTGTAGGTACACCGTCTACTTCGGATAAAATACGATTCTGTGTAATTACAGCACGTGAAAAAACTGTGTTGAATCTATAATCCAAAGATTTTTGTAACAATTCACCAGTGGTTTGCAAATGTTCCAAATACTTTCTCGCCAAACCAGTATTACCTTGCAATAATATTTCTGAATTATTAGTTAAATCTGGATCTGATAATATTTTAGACAAGGATATTACTATACCTTCACTATTTCCAGCAATCGAAAATTTTTCATCTTCATTAATTATTTCCCCATTAGATTTATATTCAAAAGCCAAAATTAATTGATCTCCAATTTTAATTTTATTATTTGTTGAATATTTGAATTTATCACCAACAAAATATGGCGTAATATCTACCAATGATGCCGGAGTGGCATGAATACCGCCATAACTTTCTATTATTTGTTTATCCGCATCAGTAGCACCTTCATAAAACAAATTTATATCCACATTATTTACCTGACTAGCATAAAAAGTATTTTCCAAAACTACACTATTGTCGGATTCTTTCAATAAAGAAATTTTTACTTGTGGACGATGACTATCTGGTAACAGTGAATACGCAGTTGGCTGAATCAAAACGCCACCGACTTCACCAGTGTGAGTATAATATGGCAATGTCGGAGGTAAAATTGGAAAAGTTTTATCAGCTCCAACTAAACTAGATTGAAAAGAAGCATTATTAATATCTTTGCCAGTTGCTGTCTTTAAATCTTGAACATATTTTTGGACTGGAGATAAAGCGCCTTGATATTGAAGAAAATTATTCCAAAAATTCTGCATGTTAAAATTGGCAGTATCATGCACAATTTCATTCTTGGTACGATTATAATTTTTGACTACCGCATCCATTGGAATCCACTGTTTATTATTATATGTTTGTAAAATATTTTGAACATCGGCTGTGGTGGATGCATTATTAAACGATAATAAATTACTAAAATTTGCTCCCCGCTCATCATAATCATAAAAAGCTTCCACAAACATCCACTCTAAACCCAAAGAAGTTTCACCAGAAAAATCATAATCAATCGCTTTGCCAGATGGTATAGTGGACGAAGAAATTACATATACTGGTACTTTATTTTGTGCCAAAGCAATATACACAGTTTTCAATTCATCCACTCCTAACAAATTTTTCAACTGATCAGCACTCATTTGCACAACACTACTTTTGTATCTAGCTGGAATACCAGCAGCGCGCAACAATGAAATGGTCAGAGAACTAGCATCAACATCATTACAAACCCCTTCATGCAAACATCCTACACTACCCTTCTTGGCACCAAAATATGGTTCATAAGAAATATTCGTACGGACAAAATTCAAAATATTTACCGGATTATTATTTAAACTAACAGCCAAATCCTGTATCTCGTTATTTATCTGCACTTCTACGCCGTCTGCTTTGATATCATCTACAGTAGGTAAATATTGACTATCGGCCGAAACCTGATCCATTTTAAATACCTGCCCAAACATATCCTTCAGATTTACTATGGCGTCTTTCTCGTTCCTATCTGACAAATTTTTTAATTCAACTGGGTTATTATTAAATTGAAAAGAAGCTGGTTTTTGTGGAATACGAAATTCCGCTTTTTCTATTGTGGATTTTTTCTCATCAATACCAAGTATATCTTTGACTTTATTTATTATTCTTTCCTTTAACGGAGTTGGTTCATTATTTAATTTACGTGATTGTTTTTCTAAAAAATTTAAATAATCCGCTTTTTTGGAACCATCTATTCCTAATTTATCCAATTTATCTTTTTCTGATTGAATAAAACTATCAAATTGAGCGCCATTTACACTTTCTTTATCTAAATTATTAAGACGACGCATTATTACATTGTAATTTTTATTTGCTAAATTTTGATTTACTACCGGAGTGGTGGTAGATAAAATATTTTCTGGAGTATTTTCAATTATTGGTGAAATAGCAGCATCCACAATAACAGGCACTTCTGGTTGCACTACTGGCAAATTTTCTACTGGAGTACCTATTGTTGTCGAACTATCATTAGTAACCGGTTCAACATTAGTAACTGGTAAAATCGATTCACCGATAGCAGATTCATCTGGTTGGATAGTTTCAACAGTGCTACTAGATATTTCTTCAGCAAATACTGGGGCAATCGGCATAACTACCATTTGAAACACCACTAAACCAATGATCATTTTTAACCAAATGCTATTTTTCCTCATATTTTTAATTTATTTTTTTATATTTTAGTTGTAAATAAACAAAAAACTCCTCAAAATGAGGAGTTTAGACACAAAGATACGCTGGACAAAATGTGATAATTAAGCAAAATTTTTCTCTAATTTTAGGCATAAATGCAAAAAAATATTGAAAGCTATGTATATAGCCAACCACAGACTAATATGATTGTCAAGCATCCGTGTGGATAGTCAATTTTACATCCACATCTAATTGAAATGTATTATAACAAAAAACAGCCCGTTTGCACAGGCTGTTTTGGATTCCCACTTTCGTGGGAATGACAAGTTTTTAATACATTCCACCCATACCGCCTGCCCCGCCATAGGCGGGCGGCATAGCAGGTTCATCTTTCTTTGGGATATCAGTTACTATCGCTTCAGTAGTCAAAAACATTCCGGCGATTGAAGCGGCATTTTGCAATGCACTACGAGTGACTTTGGTGGGATCAATAATACCGGACTTTACGAGATCTTCATATTGTTCAGTCGCAACATTGTATCCCATATTACCCGATAATTTTTTTACCTCTTCCACTACTACCGCACCATCTATACCAGCATTTTCTGCAATTTGACGAAGTGGCTCTTCTAGCGCACGACGCAAAATTTTCACCGCGACTTCTTCTTCATGAGTCATTTTCATTCCTTCCAACACTTTGGCCGCACGAATCAAAGCCACACCACCGCCAGGTACTACACCTTCTTCCACAGCGGCCTTGGTGGCACCAACTGCGTCTTCAATACGATGTTTTACTTCTTTCATTTCAGTTTCTGTGGCCGCACCTACACGGATGATAGCCACACCACCTGCCAATTTGGCCAAGCGTTCTTGTAATTTTTCTTTATCAAAATCACTGTCGGACAATTCAATCAATTTGCGAATTTGAGCAACACGGTCTTGAACAGTTTTTTCATCGCCTTTGCCTTTGACGATTGTAGTATTTTCTTTGTTGGCAGTTACTTTGTGTGCACTTCCCAAATCTTCTAAAGTAGTTGCATCCAATTTCATACCAAGTTCCTCGGTAATCACTTTAGCACCAGTTAACACGGCGATGTCTTGCAACATTTCCTTGCGACGATCACCAAAACCAGGAGCTTTCACTGCCAAGACATTAAATGTGCCACGCAATTTATTTACCACCAAAGTAGCCAATGCTTCACCATCGATATCATCGGCAATAATCACCAAATCTTTTTTACCACTTTGAGCAATTTTTTCTAACAATGGTAAAATGTCATGGATAGAACTGATTTTTTTATCAGTAATTAAAATAGATGGATCCATATATTCGGCTTCCATGCGATCCGAATTGGTCACCATATAATGAGAAACATATCCCTTATCAAAACGCATACCTTGTACGGTTTCGATTTCCATGCCAAAAGATTGTGATTCTTCGACAGTGATTACACCATCTTTACCAACCGCTTTCATGGCCTCTGCAATCTTGGCACCAATCTCTTTGTCGTTGGCAGAAATGGCAGCTACATTGGCAATTTCATCTTCATCTACTGGCTTGGAAATATTTTCTTTTAATTCTTTTACAATCATCTCAACAGCTTTATCAATTCCACGCTTTAGAGCGACTGGATTGGCACCAGCAGTGACATTTTTCAAACCTTCACGAACAATCGCCTGAGCCAAAACGGTAGCGGTAGTAGTACCATCCCCAACATCATCATTGGTTTTACTAGCTACTTCTTTTACCAATTCTACGCCAGCGTTTTCAAATTTATCTTCCACTTCAATTTCTTTAGCGACAGTAACACCATCTTTAGTAATTGTAGGCGCGCCATAACCTTTGTCCAAAACTACGTTGCGACCGCGAGGCCCCAAAGTCACCTTGACCGCATTGGCCAAAATATTTACACCATTTAAAAGTTTGTGGCGAGCATCGTCACTATATAAAATTTGTTTTGCCATATTTATAAATTATTAATTAAGAAATAGTTGCGACAATGTCATTTTTGTCTTCACCAGATCCCACATACAAAATCTTATATGTCTCTTCACTAGACCCAGAACCAATTTTAATTTCCTCCCCACCCCATTTTTTATACAAAACTTTATCCCCTACCTTCAAATCCAATTTAGCAATTGCCTCGCCGTTTCCTATAGCCACGATTTCACCTTCTGCTTTTTTTTCTTTGTCTGCACTAGAAGGCAACAAAATACCCGAAGCAGTTACTTCGGCTTCTTTGGCTGGTTTGACCACAACTCGGTCTCCCAATGGTTTGATGTTCATATATAAATATATTAGATTAATTAACTTATTGATTTATCACTCGCTAGATTTGAGTGATAATTACTATACCATTTTAACCAATTTTATGATTTTGTCAAGATGCCATCATCTTCCAAATATCCACATCATTTTTTAGCCAAAATAATAAAAAACCAGAGTTGGGAACGAACTTTGCTCGCCGTCCACTTATTGTCCGAACTATGCCTGTCTATGGTCTAGCTCGGAACTATGGCGTGCGAGAGAGTCTGTCCCCAACTCTGGCTTCTTAGCCTATAAAGTTTACTCTGGGGATACTTTTGTGTCAATGGCGAAATATTTAACAGACAAACCAATCATTAAACAAAGAAATGTTAGTCCAGTAAATGTACTCATGCTCCAATGATCAAATAGCCCAGCAACTAATAGAGCTACCAGTGGCGCAAAATATAAATATACCAATTTTATATTCCTAAACAAAAATATAACTAACAAAAACAATCCAAATAATCCAAACTCAGCCACAAACAATAAATAAATATTATGAACTGGCTTTAAATCATATGCAAAATACTGCGGAAAAAGATTGTGCAAAACAGCGGTATAATTACCGGGCCCTGTTCCTACCAAATAATTTGAATAAAATATTTTTTTAAACTCTACACCTTGATCAATACGTTGAGAAATTGAATTTTTTTCCAACCTATTTTGCAAATCAAACCTCGAAATAACTAATGGTTTAAAAATTATTAACAACATCAAAGTAGTTACAGCGTAAACACCAATCTGTTGCCAAAAAATTCTATCTTTATATTTCTTAATACCAAAAATACACAAACCCACTACTCCAGCCAACCACGCACCACGTGCAAAGGAAAAGAAAAGACCAATAATAATAAACAACTGCCCTACCAACAACATAATTCGATATTTTTTTATATTCTCGATTTCAATTAAAATTATACCTAATAAAAACACCACGGCCAGATATATACCCAATGAATTGGGCCAACCAAAACTCCCATACGCTCGCAACCAACGTTCATCACCAAACTCCACTACCGCTACTCCCAATTGGCGAGGATCTTGCACCGCCATACCCAACCACTTATTGGCGGGGATATACTGATTAAAAAATTGCCATATTGCTAAAACGCCTTGCAAAAAGCCGCCAGCCCAAACTGCCAATAATAATTTTTTTAAACTTAACTGGCTTTCCAATGTAATAAAAATAAGACACAACCCATATATAAACCAGTTTAAATATTGCCAGGTTATGGCACAATGTGCACTAGTCAATAGATATAAAAGGAATATACCAAAAATACTGGCCAATATTATTGCCAGACGTTTTTTGTTAAAATGTTTTATTAACAGACTGTGAAAGTCACTTCTAATTTTGTCCACCAAAAAAAACAAAACTGTAACACCCAATAAAATTTCAACACCATATAAAGACAAACTCCCGAACTCCCAAAAATTTTCACCCAAATATGCAGTTTGATAAATCAACCTAGTTTGCCAAGGCAAAACAAATAATAATACTAAAAGCAAAAAATCTTTAATTCTTGAAACATTTATTTGCATAACATATTCAAAATTTCTGTTGATTTTTCTTCCCACTGCTTCGCACATTCTATACGAGTGTCGTTTTCATGCAATTTTATTACCCCTTCATTTAGTACTATGCCATTATCTCCCTGTCCTGCTTTTTCTTTAGTACTCAATTTCATTTTCAGCATTTGCCAATCACGCGCCTGCTTTTCCAACAAATCACCATAAGCACCAAACCACATTATTTCCCAGGTTTTTTTCCAAACCATTGCGAAACTGCCCGGCTCAACCAAATTCTGAAAAATAAAATTATTTAACAAATTTGGAAAATAATCTTTTAACCAATAATTCGCTGACAAAAAACTTTTCCAATAATTATTGAGATCAAAAATCGGCACCATTTGGGTTATCCAATAAGCAAAATGAATATCTTCTTCGCAAGCTTTCAATTTTTGCAAGTTCAGATTATTGTCATCTACAAAAAATGATAAACAAATCTTATCACGATTATTGTCTCCGTATGTACGCAAATTAAACAAACGTAAAATCAAGTTAGTAAAAAATCTTACCAACCAAACACGCTTGGCTTGAGCAATAATAAAAAAATCAATGTCACTTTTCCCAGCGGCTGTGCCCGCCGCGACAGTATTACAAACAAAAATTGCCTTCAAAAATGGAACACTACGAATAAATTTGGCGGCTCGTCGTGCTTTTCCTAATTTCAATTCGGCAATTACCAAATTTTGCCTTCTGTTTTCTACCACCATTTCTCTGTTGGGCAAATAAAAATAACTAAATTTTTCTTCAACCTGTTTTTGATTTTTCATTTCTTCCAAAACTGTCAACAAATCAAAATAATCTTGCACCTCATAATGATATAACCAATTTTTTATTTCAGTAACAGTCAGCGGATAATCGCTCAAATCAAAATAAGCCAGAGTGCGCAAGACCGCCTTTTTAAGATCCAGTTTGTCCATATTACTATCTTAGTTCTCGAGTTGCTACTCCTCCTAACACCTTACTATCGACAAATTTATTAGACTTTTCTGCTTGGACATTTTTTTCAGTCATCACTGCATCATCCACTATTATTTTATCATTTATTTCCAAAACTTGATTGGTAGAAATTAAAAAAATACGACCGCTTAAAAAAGACGGCCGCACAATATATTGATGAACTGATTGTGTCTCTACCAAAAAATTTATTTCACTTATTTTGCCCAATTTCATTCCCGATTTAGTCTCTACCGGCAAACTTTTTAATTGATGCAAATTGATGATCATATAAATTTTATTTTTTAACTACTTCACCTTCGATTACTTTATTATCTAATAAATTATTTACTGTTGGAATAGGATTTTTCTTGGCCATATAATATTGCTGGCCAGCCATCAAAATTGTACTCCAGAACCAGTAAAGAGTTAACCCAGCCGGCAAACTAAAACCAATCAATACCGTCATCGCTGGCATCATGTACAACATTTGTTTATTCATCATGGCCATCATATTCTCATCTTTGCCACCTGCACCGGCAGATTTCGGCGGCGTTTGACGATTCATAGTCTTCGCCTGCAAATACTGGGCGCCACCTGCCAAAATTGCCAAAATTACATTTGGTTTTGATAAATTCAGGAAACCAAACGACGTTGGATTGATAATTCCAGGATTACCTATAAATGAATAAAGAGATTTGGCCAAATTCGTGGAAGCCAAACCATCTTGCATCACCCAATAAAGAGCAATCAAAATTGGTAACTGTACCAACAGAGGCAAACAAGAAGCCAATGGATTTACTTTGTTGGTTTTATACATCTCCATAGTCGCCTGAGCGATTTTTTGTTGATCACCGGCGTATTGTTTTTTCAAGGCTTCAAGTTTTGGTTGAAGTTCTTGCAATGATCGTTGGGCTTTTATAGATGAAGCTGTCAAAGGATAAACTAATAAGCGCAATAAAATTGTTATCACAATAATTACCAAACCAACATCATGCCCTGGTAAAATATTATACAATCCTACAAACAGGTTGAATAATGGTTGATACAAAACTACATGAAAAAGAGTTGAAAACATAATATATTTTTTATTCTTCTTTTGATTCTACTGATTCTGGAGCAGTTTCGCCTTCAACTGGTATTTCATCACTACTAATTTCTTGTGCTCCACCCAAATCTTTTAGATTGATCCTCCAACCGGTCATTTCACTAGCCAAGCGTACATTTTGTCCATTGCGACCAATCGCCAATGAAAATTGATCAGAGGTTACCAATACGTCTGCTGTTTTTTCAGCATCATTTAGCTCCACCGAAGAAACCTTCGCTGGAGAAAGTGCTTTGGAAATATATGCAGACGCGTCATCTTTGAATTCTATAATATCGATTTTTTCTCCACCCAACTCTTCAATAATAGTATTAATACGACTACCACGTTGACCAATACATGCACCAACTGGATCGATAGCTTCGTCGTCGGTTTGCACTGACACTTTACTGCGATAACCAGCATCGCGAGCTACACCTTTTATTTTTACCACACCACTTTCGATTTCTGGAATTTCTTGTTTAAAAATTTCTTCTACCAAACGACTGGAAGAACGAGACAATAAAACTTCCGGACCGCGAGGACCCATATTGACAGACAATACAAAAAATTTCATACGAGCGCCCGGACGGTAATGTTCGCGCTTGATTTGTTGTTCGCCCAATAATAAACCAGTCACTTTTCCCAAATCAACCAAGACCTTGTGTCCCTCTGCGCGTTGAATAGTACCCATGATGATCTGCCCTTCTTGTCCTTTGAAATCACCAAACACCATATTACGCTCAGCTTCACGAACTTTTTGGATAATTACTTGTTTGGCGGTCTGAGCAGCCATACGTCCAAAAGCCCCCGGGATCTCCAAAACGATTTCCAACACCTCACCTACTTTAGTTTTTTTATTTATTTTTTTGGCTTCAGAAAGCATCAGTTCTGTTTTTGGGTTGAAATGAGGCAAATCGGCAGTTTCTTCTTCGGTTAATTCACGATTTTCTGCACGCGCTTTTTCGCGACGAGCGGTCATTTCTTCCTGAGCGTTTTTTAAAACTTCTTCATCAATATCCTCTACCACAGTTTTGATATCCCAAGCCTTCATGTCGGCAGTTTCAGGATCAAATTTTACTTTGATATTTTGTTGTTTATTACCAAAATCCTTACGATAAGCGGCGGCTAGCGCAGTTTCGATAGTTTCCATGACGGCTTCAAAAGACAAATTTTTCTCGTCGCAAAGTAACTGAATGGCCTTTGTAATGTCTGACATAAATGTATATTTATATTAACTTATTAAAAAAAGCACCCTCTACAGAAGTGCTTCATACTCTGTATGTCAATATACCATTTTTTCAAAAAGATGTCAAATGCTTTTGGCTAGCGCCTTTCGCGGCGTTTTTCCTACCACTTTAACGTTGTCTCCCACTTTCAAAAATTTATAAATCTTTTCGGCATCTACATAACCAATATTCACACAACCGTGACTCATCGGACGTATACCAAACTGATTATGCCAATAAGCACCGTGCAAAAAATAACTGCGCTTGAACTCTAAATTCCATTTGGTATTTGGTAAATTATACCCTGGACCAACATAGCGATAAACTGGTAACTTTCGAATAATATTAAAATTCCCAGTTGGGGTATCGGTACCAATCTTGCCAGTCGAAACTGGAGCAGTACCAATTAAAATGTTATTGAAATAATATTTTAATTTTTGTGTACTGAGGTCTACTTCTACTCTACGACTAACTTTATTGTCCAAATTACCTACCAACGGATTATATCCATTGGTCACTTCTTCTCCATCTTTATAGCCATCACCATCTGTATCTGGATTTTTAGTGTCTGTACCAATTTTTATTTCCAAATCATCAATGAGACCATCCGTGTCGGTATCAACAATCTCTGCCGCAGACACTTGGTGGGCAAAAAATATAAACAATAACACTAATAAAAAAATAATCTTTTTCATTTCACTATTATATCATTCTTTTGATCGGTGCGCCATATCTCACTTCCTTCACGATCTAATTTGCGCAATGTACGCAATGATGGGTGCCCATATGAATTTTGACCAACTGAAATAACAGAAAATTTAGGATTTACTGCCTGTAAAAATAGATCTCCTGACGAACTGTCACTACCATGGTGCCCAACCTTCAAAAAATCTGCTTGAAGAGCGGGACAATAGACTGCGCCGGCGCAGTATTTTTTAATCAAAGCTTCTTCAAGTAAAATTTCCATATCACCCGTAAATAAATATTTTCCCAAATTATTTTTAAGCAAAAACACTATCGATTGATTATTACCACCTGCTTTATTGAAGTCAGCTCCCAAACTTTCATCTGGCGCCAAAAATTCAATCCGGCTAGCTCCAATTGTCAAAATTTCATGCCCAGAAATAACTTTATTTTGCGCTTGCTCCAACTGTGAATATTTCTGCCAAGCTTTCCAAAATGGGTCATTGGTTTTTTGGGCACCATTGGTAATGATATTTTTAACTTGATATCTTTGTAATACTGCTGGACAGCCACCATAGTGATCTCCATCGGGATGGGAAATTACCAAATAATCAATGGTCCGATCAAAAAATGATAATGCCGAACCGAGTTTGGATAAAATATTACGATTAATACCACAATCCACCAACATTTTTTGACCATTATCAAATTTAATTAGCGCCGAATCTCCTTGTCCGACATCAAAATATGTGACTGAATTAAAATTATTTGCTTTATTATTTTGAAAATAAAAAATTGTTGCTAAGACTACTAACAACAAAACAATAGCAATAATTATTTTTTTCCTATCTATCCCCTCCATAATTTATTCTATTTACTGGCCACGACTATTTGGTTAATCCAAATATCTTTTTCGTAAACAAAAATATTTTTTTTAATTTTAAAAGCCAAGCTCTCTAACTGCTCAATAATTCTTTCAGGGCGGTGATAAAATGATTCAATTTTTATTTTACCTTCTTTGGTTTTTACCTCTGGTGGTTCTTTTTGGTTGATATTAGTAATAATAAGCTTACCACCATCTCTTAACACTCGATAAGCTTCGTCAAAAAAAGATGACGGGTCTTTCAGATGAACAACTAAAAAAGCAGCTGTCACAAAATCAAATGTACTATCTGGAAATGGAAGCTCTTCGGCGTCGCCTACAACTGTTTTAATTTTCTGGTTTTTTTTAACCAACTGCTGTAGCATTTCAGATGAAACATCTAACGCCGTTACTTCCGCTCCAGCATTAAAAAGTATTGTGGCCAACCGCCCAGTACCCGCTCCCACATCTAAAATATTTTTTTTATTGATATCCCCAAATAAAGGCAAAACTTTATTTTGTTCAAAACTATTTAAATATTTTTCTTTTTTATCATAATCAAATGCCGCCAAATCATACCCACTCACCGAATTTAAAATTTTAATTTTTGACATAATTTATATTATCAAACGTAAAACCATGAAACAGCTTCATAAATATGAATTTTCTTGCGCTCAGACTTGTGGCGAATTTATCGTTTTGCTGACAGCTTTGTTGGTTCTCGCCACTTCAAACAATTCGCGCGGCGAAAATTAATATTTATTCAGATTTTTTATATATCCATAACAATATTAAACCGTATAAAAATATCATTACAACAAACGACACCGAAAACTTAACGCTAGCCAATGACCAACTAGCCAATGTATGTGACATTATTATAACATATTTTAAACCTAAATAGGCCACCCATGCAACTAGCTGAGCTAAAGGAAAGAATATGAAACTTAAAATTATAGATACAAAACCAACTAACATCAAATACGGAATAATCCAAATAATAATCATATTGGCTAGCGGTGCTACAATGGATAATCGCCCAAATTGAAACAAAATTAGTGGCAATGTTATAACAATCGCTGATATTGTTGAAATAAAATTTTCCTTTAAACTAGCCAGCCACTTATTTTTGATATTATTAGCAAAATGAGCATTAATGATAGGCGCTAAATAGATCAATCCAATTGTTGATAAAAATGATAACTGAAATCCAGCATCCCAAACTAAAACAAATGGATTGAGTAATAACATTAGGGCTGCCGTAAATACTAAAACATTGCCAATGCGAGACAATCTACCCATTTGAGTAGCTAATAATACTATCACACCCATAATCCCCGCTCGGACTACCGAGGCCGATGCTCCAGTAAACAGCACAAATAAAATTATCCCAATTATCGCAAACCAAAATGCACGACGCCGATTTAATCCGATCATCAATAATCCACCCATTAAAATATTGGCAATAATACTAATATTATATCCGGAAATTGCCACAATATGAGTGATCCCAGTTCGACTAAAATCATTACTTACTTCTGCGCTAAAACTTGCTCGCGCACCATAGAGTAGACCAGACATCAAGGCGCTTTCCGGTTCTACCCATAATTCATCAACTTTTGATTGAACTTGCTGTTTAAAATTATAGAAATTATTAATAATATTTTCTATCCATGACGGTTTCGAATATAATTTTAATATTTTGGGCCAACTACATTGAGACCACACACCATTACGTGCCAAATATTTATCATAATTTATAAATGTTTCCGAACCTTCCGGCTTCTTTAATAAACACTCCACACTAATTTTATCACCAAATTTCAAATCACTATATGGTGGCAAGTATAACAAAACTTTTCCACTCACATTTTTATTCTGTATTTTTTCAGATGAAACAACGACCTGGGTGCTATTTTCTTTGGATACCACTTCCTGAGATACTTTGGTAACAAAATTTATTGTATGACCATTATAATAACTTATATTATTGTCATTATTACTCGGTATAGAAAGAAAAAAACGCAAGCCACCCGATATAAAAAACAACCCGCATAACAAACAATATCTTACAATTTTATTGCTCCAATAAATAATTAGGAAAAACAATGTTATAAACAAAATTACAAATAAATATATTTGCCAATAATTAGTATTATTTAAAGAAAATATCGCTACCCCTAAAATAAAACAAAAACACAGGCCCAAAAAAGACCTGCTTTTTGATTCTACAATCAAATTTATCCCCTCCTTGAGCATACCACTAAACTACTATACTAACTAATTTATTTTTTACATAAATTACTTTTTTCGGTGTCTTTCCTTCCAACCATTTTTGTACTTTTTCTGAATTTAACGATGCTTGTTTCGCTTCTTCTTCACTTATATCTGCTGAGACCAAAATAGTATCTCTCAATTTACCATTTATTTGAATAGCTAAAGTAATTTCAGTGTCTTTGGCCAGCTCGGCATTATGTTGTGGCCAAACAGATTCAAAAATACTGCCTTTATTACCAACTTGAGACCATAATTCTTCGGTAATATGAGGCGCAAATGGAGATAATAATTGTAACAACAAAACAAAATCTTCTTTGGATACATTCGGCACTTTATTCATTTCATTGACCAATTCCATCATTGATGAAATAGCGGTGTTGAAATGCAACGCCAAAATATCCTCAGAAACTTTTTTGATCGTCTGATGTAACACAGTTGTCATCCCCGACTTGATTGGGGATCCAACACCGTGGATTCCCGTTTTCACGGGAATGACAATATCAGATTTCACTTTCTCTGCCAATGTCCACGCTCTCTCCAAAAATCTGCGTACACCCACTACCCCTTTGGTGCTCCAAGCACACGGTTGATCAAATGGCCCCATAAACATTTCATACAAACGCATCGCATCGGCACCGTACTCCTCTACCACATCATCTGGATTAATAACATTGTTCCAACGTTTACTCATCTTGCGACCATCTTCGGCCAAAATCAAACCGACATTTTGCAAACGAGTAAATGGTTCATCATAATTGACCATGCCAATATCAAATAAAAACTTATGCCAAAAACGAGCGTATATCAAATGACGAGTAGCATGTTCAGCCCCGCCCACATACAAATCAATCGGTGACCAATATTTTTCTTTTTCTTTACTAACCAATTCTTTGGTATTGTGCGGATCTTCATAGCGCAAATAATACCAACAACTCCCTGCCCATTGTGGCATGGTATTGGTTTCACGCTTAGCAGGACCACCACACTGCGGACAGCTGGTATTTACCCAATCTGAAATGGTAGCCAATGGCGATTCACCAGTACCGCTTGGTTCATAATTTTTTACTTTTGGTAATTCAAGTGGTAAATCTTTTTCAGGCACTGGCACCCAACCATTTTGATCTAACACACCCCACACTGATGGCTCTTGTTCGGCTGTAAAATGACCCGCGCTTGGTTTAGACAAAATTAATTTTGCAGTTAAATTTTCAACTAAATCCTTTATATCCTTTTCAAAAATTACACCAAAATCAGAATCACCTAACACAATAAATTCTTTGCTCAATTTTTTAATTTTTTCAAAATTAAATTTCCAATTACAACTTTTTGTAACTTTCGGTCTTTCATGATCAACAAAATTATCCGTAACTACTGGGTCAACCAAAACTACTTTACCAACTTTTTTATTTAATTTTTCTAATAATCTATAAATAACGACCGCACCCAAACTATGTCCAACGATAATAGTGCCATCATTAATCTCGAAACCCACATTATCTATAACATACTGAACCTGTTCTTCGATATTTGGTTCAAATGTATTAGGTAAATTGGGACAAAATACTTTATTTCCCTTATCTTCTAATTTTGACTTTATCCACGGCCTCCAATTATTACTTTCCCCTCGGTTTGGTCCATTCTTATCAGCCGTACCGCTGAATCCATGCAAAATTATATAATTATATTTTTTATTTTGACATTGTTCACAATGCACCAATGGAATTGGCTCACCCCAATAACGTTGCCTAGAAAACACCCAGTCACGCAATTTATATTGTATTTTTCTCTGTCCAATTCCCTTTTCTTCCAAATAACTAAGCATTTTTTCTTTGGCTTGTGGAGTGGGTAAATTATTTATAAAATCAGAATTCACCGCTACACCGTCTTCGGTAAAAGGTTTGTCACTGAGATTATTAGCATCAAACAAAACATCACCTTTTTCGTTTACCGGTAAGACCACATCCACAATCGGTAATTTATATTTTTTGGCAAACTCCCAATCGCGTTCATCGTGTCCTGGTACAGACATAATAGCGCCTGTGCCATAACCAAATAGAACATAATCCGCCATAAAAATTGACAGCTCTTCATTGGTGAGTGGATTAATTGCTTTCAGCCCTTTCAATTCCACACCGGTTTTTTCTTTTTGTAATTCGGTACGTTCCAAATCACTTTTACTTTTGGCGACTTCAATATATTCTTGAACGGCTTTTTTATTGGAAATTTTGTCTAAATTTTCGGAAATCAATGGATGCTCAGGTGCAACTACCATATAAGTCGCACCAAATAAAGTATCTGGACGAGTGGTAAATACTTTTAGGGTTTGGTCACTGTCCTTTATTTTAAAATCTACCAACGCCCCCTCGCTCTTTCCAATCCAATCACTTTGCATTTTTTTAATATGTTCTGGCCAAGCGGTCAAAGTATCTAACCCAGATAATAATTTTTCCGCATAATCGGTAATACGTAATACCCATTGGCGCATTGGTTTGCGCTCGATCTCACTACCACAGCGTTCACACAACCCACCCTCTAAATCTTCATTGGCCAAACCAGTTTTGCAATCTGGACACCAATTGATTGGCGCGAAGGATTCAAAAGCCAAACCTTTTTTAAACATCTGTAAAAAAATCCACTGTGTCCATTTATAATATTTCGGATCAGTGGTATTCACTTCCCTGTCCCAATCATAAGTAAAACCAAGCAAGCCCAATTGTTTTTTAAAAGTAGCTACATTTTTTGCTGTTCCATCAGAAGGGTGAACTTTATTTTTCAAAGCATAATTTTCGGCTGGCAAACCAAAAGCATCCCAACCCATAGGGTGAAGAACGTTGAATCCCTGCATCATTTTCATACGAGCCACGATATCGGTCGCAATATATCCTTTTGGATGACCAACATGCAAACCTGCCCCAGACGGATATGGAAACATATCCAAAACATAGTATTTCGCCTTGCCCGCCGTAGCCTTGGCGAAGGATGGTTCCTTTGTTTTGTATATCTCGCTTTTCTCCCAATTTTTCTTCCATTTCTTCTCTACTTCTTTATGGTTATACTTAGACATATTTATAGTAATTACCGCTATATTTTAACTAAATTGATCAAAAATTGCAAGGATAGACAAATAAATTACTAAAACATCCAAACCCTATTCTTAATGGCTTCCTTCCAAATATAATAACGACGTAAAAACAACAGTATAGGCCACTTAGCAAAAAATATCTTTAAACCTCTTTTGCCGTGCCATAAATAGCGAACTAACAATATCGGGACGCAAATTGGTAAGGACAATAAAAATAAATAATCCAAAGGCAACACAACCATCCCCCATAGTACTTTGGGGTGAAAATGTAAATAATCTTTTGGGTAAAGTTTTTTTAATTTCGGCCACACCGCTCCATTGCGAGCTGACCTCCAAAGTGATTTTACATTCCAAATCGCTGGCTCATGGGTCACTATCGCCTGTGGAGCACGTGCATATTCAAAACCATTGGCTACCGCTCGAATCGCTATTTCACTATCTTCATTATTAAAATAAAAAAAATCTGAATTCAGATATCCAATCTTATCAAATACTTTCTTGCGATAAACAATATTTCCACCCATTGGCCAAAAAGCACCAATATTGCGCACCAATCTGTCTGGAAAATATCCATGATAATTTTCCGCTACGAAATTTACTTGACCAAATACAAAAGCAATATTTTCTGAAGTAAAACCAACCATTAAATTTTTTAACCAATTTTTGTCTACTACGCAGTCATCATCAACCGAAGCAACAAAATTATAACGAGCGGCTTTGATACCGCTGTTTCTCGCCTCACTGAGACCAAGATTTTTTTGATGTTCTACTACTTTTATTTTTGGATCTCTTAGAGTAGTCAGATATTTACTAGTGCCGTCTACAGATGCATCATTGATGATTATAATTTCAAATTCAGGATAATCTAGAGCCAACAAAGAAGCCAAACTTCTCTTTAAAGATTCAAGTCGATTATAAGTACATAGAGTAATAGTACATCCGGGAAAATTCATAAATTATTTCTGACAGCTAGAACAATAGTGCGTGCCTCGTCCTGCGTGTTTTTTCTTTAGGATAATATGTTTACAACGCTTACATTTTTCTCTGTTACGTCCATACACATTTAAAAAATCCACATGCTTGCCAATATTTCCCTCACTATCTACATAATCACTAAAAGTAGTACCGCGATTATTAATAGCAATCTTTAATACATGTTCGACACAACTAAATAATTTTTTTATTTCTAATTTGGTTAAGCTTTGGACAGAACGAAATGGTAAGACGCGAGCGCAAAAACACACCTCGTCCGCATAAATATTTCCAATCCCAGAAATTAATTTTTGATTCAAAAGCAAGGCTTTTATATTTGTTTTTCTCTTTTTAAACAAAGCAGTAAAAGCTTCCAGAGTATAATCTGTTGTTAAAGGTTCAATGCCAAAATTATTTTTCACTATCTTTTCTTTTTCTTCTTTACTAACCAATTTCAGATAACCAAACCGACGCATATCGTTGAAAAACAACTGGCTACCGTCTGCAAAATAAAAAATTACGCGGGTAAATTTATTTGGCAAATCCAAATCTTTCACTGAAACATTATGACCACCGACCAACAGTTTATTTTTTTGTTTAAAAATTAATTGACCAGTCATTTTCAAATGGACCAATAAATATGCAAACTTATCTGTTTTTTTCAAAGCAAACATTAATAATTTCCCCCGTCTTTCAATATGACTGAAATTATTACCAACCAAAAAGCACAGAAAATCCGCGCTTTTATTGTGTACACTTTTTGATGCCAAAATTTCAATCACCTTTATCTTTTTGCCAGCAATCTTTTTTTCCAAATCACGGCGGATAGTTTCCACTTCCGGCAATTCTGGCATATTATACCTTCATTTTACTCGCCACTCGCTCAATCGCTTTCACAAAAGCCCCGACGCGCATAGTAGTAGAATATTTTTCTTTTGTTTCCCACACTTCATTGAACGCAGTGATCATCATTGGTTCCAACTTCGCAAACACTTGTTCTTCTGTCCACTTTTCATTTTTATTATTTTGTTCCCATTCAAAACAACTTACTGTCACACCCCCAGCGTTGGCCAATACATCTGGCACCACCACAATACCACGTTGAACCAAAATTTCATCTGCTTCTGGAGTGGTAGGACCGTTGGCCATCTCTACAATCGCTTGGACTTTTATATTATTTACATTTTCGGCAGTAATCTGATTTTCCATTGCCGATGGTACCAAAATATTTCCTGGCAATTCCAACAATTCTGCATTGGTTACTATTTTAGCACCAGCAAAATTTGCCAACGATCCAGTTTGTTCTTTGTGGGCAAACACCGCTGATACATCCAACCCAGCTTCATTATATATACCACCTTTTGAGTCACTAATAGCCACAATGATATACCCGTCAGCACTCAAAATTTTGGCCATAAAACCACCCACATTCCCCATGCCTTGGATTATTACTTTTGTTTCTTTTGGGTTCAGGTTCAATTTTTTGGCCAATTCGCGTACCACATATACTCCACCTTGAGCCGTTGCGGTTTCGCGTCCGGCACTACCACCATCGGCAATTGCCTTACCGGTAATCACTCCCGGATCAGCATGACCCAAAAGTTTTTCAAACTCATCACGCATCCACCCCATAATCTTTGGAGTAGTATACATATCTGGCGCTGGCACATCTTTGTCCGAACCAATTTCACGCCAAATTTTTCGGATATATTCGCGTGATAATCTTTCAGTTTCCCCCTCAGACAAAGATTTTGAATCTACGATAATTCCACCTTTACCTCCACCCATTGGAATATTTACCGTCGCACATTTGACCATCATCCAAAAAGACAATGCCTTTACTTCATCTAGAGTCACATTTTGATGATAACGAATACCACCTTTATATGGGCCAAGGGCATTATTAAATTGACTTCTATAACCGGTGAACACCTTTACTTCGCCACTATCCATCCTTACTGGTACTGATACTGTCAAAACTCTATCTGGCTGTTTCAAAATTTCATGGATACTTTTATCCAGCCCCATTGTTTTGGCTGCTTTTTCCAATTGAGCCATCGCATTTTCAAACGGATTTTGCATATATGTAAATAATTAAAAATATACTAATAAATCATACTCCAAATCATATCCCCAGTCAAAGTGGATACACCGTGTCTGTTTTTAGTGTATAATAAAGCTACTTTAATAACTATTCAAAATTATGTGTTATAATCCGACCATCTCCTTGACCACCGCAATTATAGAATGGACACTAGCAATCATACTACCAATAAAATATTCAAAAACACGAATTCGTTATTATTCTAGTGCAGTACTATTTCTTTTAGGATTATATCAACTCACCGAATTTATGTTCTGCAAATCCACCAATCCTGACCTGTGGATGCGAATCGGTTTTTGCTCCTACACTCTACTACCAGCTATTGGGTTACATAGTATAATAAAATATTTCAAGATAAAACTAAATTTAATTTGGCTTTATATTATACCCGTCATATACATCATCATGGCCACAACTGCACCTATCTTTTTAGTCAATGGACAATGCCACAATATCTTTATAACTGCACACAATATTTTTTCTGATGTTAGTTCACCTCTTTCCTCAATCCGATTTGGAATCTACACTGCTTATTATTTTGCATTTATATTAATTGCCTGTCTAATCGGCATCCGAGCATATCTCAAAGAAGCTAACCAGAAAAAACAAAAAATATACTTGATGTTTCCGTTGGGAGTTTTCCTGATGGCTTTCCCTACCTATATTTTAATGATACTTTTCCCAGCATTAAATTATCAATTCCCTTCCATACTCTGTCATTTTGCATTGTTGTTCGCACTGACCATATTTATCGGTACACGCTGGGAACATGAAAACAACATAAAAAAATAAAATCAAAAAATACAGCGACAATAATTACTTTTGAGCGGGTTATGAGCCCGCAGGCGATTCCCTGAACCTCTCGCGAGGTGAGGAAAGCTCAAAAGTCATTATTGTCGCTGTATTTTTTATCCTATTTTATTATATTATTTTTTAATTGCTTTAGTCGCCTTCTTCATCTGCTGTGCTGTTTCAGCGACCGCCCTAGCTACCGCTTCCTTCGCACTATTATTAAATTTGTCTGATCCAGCATTCATCCATTCGTCTGTCTTTTTGGAAATCACTTTTTTTACCAAACCAGAAGCTCCCTCGGTAATCAATGTCAAAAGCCCAGACATATGCTCCACTTTTCCACGCACATAATTTATGGCCTCGGTCAGCGCCTGTAATCGCACTCTAAATTCTTCTACTATCTGATTGGCGTTGCGCAATAATCTCATCAGATAATAAAACATCCAACATAAGAAAAAAGTCACCCACAAAACACAAAATGAAATTACTAAATATAAAATATCTTTTGAATTTTCAAACATATTACCCTCTTTTAAAAATTATACATATAGTATAACACAAAAAAGGAAAACAAACAAAAAACTACCAAAACAATTATCTAATTTCCGCACCAAACTCTTTTTTCAATTCTTTTTGCGCTTTTTCTAATGATGAATCTACCTCCGCAGTGGTCAAAGTGCGTTTTGGGTCGGCATAAGTCAGTCGATAAGCCATACTCTTGTATCCCTCACCGATATTATTACCTTCGTATATATCAAACAATTCGGCTTTAACCAATAACGTCGCGCTTTTTAATAACGAAACCAAAATTTCTTTATGCTCAACTTCTTTTTTTACCAAAAAGGCCAAATCACGGACAACTTCTGGATAAATTGAAGCTGGTTGATAATTAGAAACAAAATTTTTATTTTCCAACAACGCGGACAGCTCAGACAAATTTAATTGCAATACGCCTACACGTTGTTCAACCCCCAAACTTTCAGATACAGTAGGATTAATTTCGCAAATAACTCCTACTGTTTTTCCAAATACAGAAACCAGAGCCAAACGAGTCGGGTGTTCCCATGATTTCACAACATCCGCCACCACAATTTCAAATTGTTCATTTAACACACCAAAAACTGTTTCCAACGCGCGTCGTACCTGCCAATATGGCGCATTATCTTTTTTGCATACAAAGGCAGTCGCCAACCAAGTATCTTGACGGGGCAATAGTCCGTCACCATTGAGGTCCGCTCGTACACCATTTTCATGTATTGAAAATACTTTGCCAATCTCAAAAATTTTTACTTCCGGATAATTTTCAATATTATTTTTTACATTTTCCAACAAATTCGGCAACAGATTGCGACGCAAATATGGACGCTCTTTGGAAAGTGGATTTTCTAACTCAATATATTTACTCAAATCATCTTGCATTTTGACAATTTGATCTTCACTAACAAAACTATAATTATATACTTCGTTATAACCCAATTCTTTTACAAATGTTTCAGATACTATTCTTTCCAAATTACGCAAAGCATTTTTTTGTGGTGGATTAATTGGCATCCAAGGTAGCACAGATGGAATATTATCAAAGCCAAAGAAACGAGCCACTTCTTCCACTACATCCTCAGCAATAGAAATATCTTTGGTAGCACGCCAAGTTGGGATGGTGACCAACAGTTTTTCTTTTTTGGCTTTTACTTCAAAACCGAGTTTGTTCAAAATATTTAAAATATCTTTTTGGGGAATTTGCACTCCCAATTTTTTCTCAAAAATATTCGCTGGCATTTCTATCGGACCAACAGCCAAAGAAAACTTTTTCTCATCCATAACTTTGCTCACCACTTTGGCGTCTGGACAACATTGCAATACCAATTCTACTGCTTTTTGCAAAGCAACCTCACAAGTATTTGGATCCAAACTTTTTTCAAAACGCATAGATGAATCGGAGCGCAAATTCAAATGAGTGGAGGTTTTGCGGACACTCACCGCATCAAAATTTGCTGACTCAAAAATAATAGTGGTAGTACTATCTGAAATAGCACTTTCCATTCCTCCCATCACACCAGCTATCGCCAAAGCTTTTTTGTTATCGGCAATTACCAGGTCGCTTTCATTTAGCTTGTATTCATTTTTATCCAAAGCGACCAATGTTTCTCCTTTTAATGCATTGCGAACAATTATTTTTTCTTCCACTTTAATAGCATCAAAAGCGTGTAGTGGCTGCCCCAAATCTAACATCACATAGTTGGTAATATCCACAATATTATTTATCGGATGATGGCCAAGAGCCATCAATTTTTCTTGCAACCAAATCGGTGATGGACCTACTTTGATACCACCCACTGCCACCGCCATATAGCGTGGACACAATTTGGCGTCTTTTACTTCCACCTTTAATTTAAAATCTTTACCGGCATTTATTTTTTTGGTCTCATATTTATTCAAATCGCGATTGTACAAAACCGCCACCTCGCGCGCCATACCATAATGACCCCACAAATCGCCACGATGAGACAGTGATTTATTATCTATTTCAATCACCACATCATTAAGACCTAGCGCCTGTGCCAACGGCATGCCTACTTGAAAATTTTTGTCAGTCAAATCCAAAATTTCTTTTTCATCTTTTATTGGAAATAATTCTCCCAAACCAATCTCGGTAGATGCGCAAATCATACCAAAAGATTCTTCACCGCGAATTTTAGTTGGTTTCAATTCTACCAACTCCCCTTCGCCGTGCCACTGCACTTTGGCGCCAATTTTTCCGACAGCCACGAGCATGCCTTCGCCCACATTACTACCACCACAAACTATTTGCAGTTCTTCATTACCAATATCTACTTTACATAGTTTCAATTTGTCGGCATTGGGATGTTTTTCTGCACTTACGACTTTGCCAACCACAATATTTTGCAAAAGTTCGCCCTGATCTTGCAACCCCTCTACCTCTACAGTACTAGCCATCAATTTATCCGCTACTTCGCGAGCAGAAATAGAAGCAGGCAGATTTACATAATTTTTTAACCAATTATAAGAAATCAACATATTAAAACTGTTTTAAAAATTTTAAATCTCCGCTTTCCAGATGACGAATATCTTCGATACCATATTTCAACATAACTAGACGAGTCAAACCAAATCCAAAAGCAAACCCCTGATATTTATTTGGATCAATTTTGCCTTCACGCAAAACATTTGGATGAATCATACCCGCGCCAATAATTTCTAACCATCCAGTATTTTTACAGACACGACATCCTTTTCCTTTGCATAGGAAACAAGTCACTTCACCATTTACTCCCGGCTCCACAAAAGGATAAAATTTTGGTCTCAGTTTTAATTTTGTTTCTTCTCCAAAAAGATGCTCCACCACCGATTCCATTACCCCTTTCATGTGGGCAAAAGTAATATTTTCATCAATAACAAAACCTTCCAACTGGTAAAAAGTATGTTCGTGGCGGACATCTGTACCTTCGTTGCGATAACATTTGCCTGGCACAATCGCGCGTAGTGGGGCGCCATATTTTTGCATCGCTCGCACCTGCACCGAAGATGTCTGCGTACGCATCACCCATGGACTATCTGTCCCCACATCATGGTTTTTGATATAAAAAGTATCCTGCATATCGCGCGCCGGATGAGTGGTTGGTATATTTACGGCAGTAAAATTGTAATAATCACTTTCTAATTCCGGTCCATCCAAAACCATAAAACCCATAGAGGTAAACAAATCTTCCAAATCAGTTTGGATAATAGTATTGGGATGAAAATGTCCACGCTCTGTTTTTGGCAGAGCTGGTTGAGAAATATCTATCCGTTCTTTTTCCAAAACAGAAGACCAATCCGCTTGAGACAATTCTTGTTTTTTGGATTGCAAAGCACTCTCGATTTCTATCTTTACCTCATTGGCAATTTGGCCAGCTACTTTGCGAGCATCATCGGCCAAATCTTTGAGCCCCTTCATAATATTGGTGAGCTCGCCATTTTTGCGTCCCAACAATTTATTTTCCAATTCTTCCAACTGCATTTTGTCTTTGACTGACTTCAAAGCCAACAGCGCTTCGGATTTTAATTGTTCAAGTTTAGATTGCATAAACAATATTTAACTTATATTTTTTTATCACTCTTATATATTTTTATTGAACCACCTTTTTCATTACGATCTATCTTCACACCACAAGCCTGTTCTATATGATCAAACAATTTTCTAAATTCATCAGGGGAAGTTTCATCCACATGTAATTGTGTAATACTGGCATGTCCACCAGGTAATAACTTTTTTGCGACAGCGTTTAAATAATTTTCAATCTTACCTTTTGATTCTTCAAACTCTTCAAGTCCCACACCCCATAATCCTTCTCCCATTGTATCAATAATCAAATCAAACTCCGGAAAATCGCTAAGTTCTAATACCGAACGCCACTTTAAATCATTTTGATGAAGTTTAGTTGATTCACCAATTGAAGCTCGTTCCACTCTAGCTGACTGCTTTACTAAACCAGTGGTAAGCACCTCTACTTTTGAACCAAAGATCTCACGGATTTGTTTCGCAAATAACCCAGTACCACCACCTACATCTAATATTTTTATTTTCCTTTCAGGATTATTCTTTATTAATACTGGTATTGTTTCCTCAATAAACCTTTCATTATGCAACAAATCAATTTGTCCGCCGTCGCGTTTTTTACCTTCAATTCTATTTACAGGATAATAATAAGGAAAATCTGGAGTTCTCTTTTCATATTTATCCGCATCTTTTTTCCATTGCCCACTCATTTTCTCAAGGGCTTCGTCATTTAAAAATCTTTCCCCGTTAATTTTCATATTTAAAATAATCTACTAAAAAAATTCATAATCAATTCTTTGAAAGTAGATAAATCTCGCACCGTCACCACTACCACTAGCAACATCAACAACATAAATCCAACCGTATGAAAAATACCTTCAATTTTTTCAGATACTGGTTTGCGACGAATCTTGGCAATTGCTAAAAATAATAAACGACCACCATCCAAAGCTGGAATAGGTAAAATATTAAATATCGCTAAATTCAAAGATAGCATCGCAGTAAATTGGATGAGATAAATCAAGCCCAAGCGTGCCACTTGGCCAGTCATCACTGCTACTCCCACTGGACCAGACACCGCCTCAGCTGCACCACCACCGGTAATCAAACCTTTCAACAATAAATAAAAAGCCACTAAAATTTCTTTCAGATACCAACCGGTAGTTTTGATACCTTCCCAAATAGCTGGGAAAAATGAATACTTCACCGTACCGAGTTCAGCGATCGCAATTCCCAAACCACCTTTGCCAGTATCGGCGTAAACTGCTGGAGTAATTTTTTTATCAATAATTTCTTCGCCACGTTTTACACGCAATAACAATTCTTCGGTCTTGTGTTCATTTACATAATTTTGTAATTCTTTCAAACGAGGATTCACAATCTCACCAACCTGCACAACTACATCCCCTGCTTTTATCCCGGCCGCTTCGGCTGGTTTGCCAGGAATTGTTTGCAAAATTTCAATACGACGATCTTTTATCGCAGACACATCATCCATATTATCCAAAGTTTGTGGCAGGCCAATCATATATCCAGCGATCAACAAAACTCCAGCCAAAATAATATTCATCACCACACCCGCTACCAATACCACTGCCTTTTGCCATGGTTTTTTGGCCGCAAAACTTTGTGGATCATCCGCACCATCGCCGTTCTCTCCTTTTATTTTTACAAATCCACCAAGTGGTAACCAGTTCAAAGAATACACCGTACCATATTGTTCATCACTTTCATTAAGATCGCGATTGCCCAAAACAAACCGCCATTTTGTTTTATTTTCTATTATATCTATTTCTTTGGTTGTGTCAGTAATTGTTTCTTGTAAAATTTCTCCACCATCTATACCAGCCACGATTTCATCTTTTACTTCTATTGTTTCCACTTCAGCAATTTTCTTTAATTTTTTTTCTTTTAAAAATTGAATACCAAAAAGACGCGGAGGAAAACCAAAACCAAACTCATGCACTTTCATGCCAGTTTTTTTGGCTATGATAAAATGACCAAATTCATGTGAAATAACTAGTATCGCTAAAACAATGATAAAATACAACAAAGAGGCCATAGTTGCTTGATTTATAATTATAATTAAGGTAAAATAACTCAATAAAGCCGACACCGGCTTTGCTAATTAAGTTAATATTCTATGAATCCATTTTATATTATTTTAGCAGTTCTGGCAATAGGATTGGTTTGGATCATTGTCATATTCAACGGTTTGGTACGCAGTAAAAACCGCGTAGATGAAGCATTTAGTGACATTGATGTCCAACTCAAACGCCGTTATGACCTGATTCCAAATCTAGTTGAGACAGTAAAGGGCTATATGACCCACGAACGCGAAACTTTGACAAAACTCACCGAAGCTCGCACTGCCGCTATGGCTACTCATGATAATACTGGCGCGACCTTGGCTCAACGCGAACAGGCAGAAAACGCTTTGTCCTCTACTTTGAAATCACTATTTGCGGTCACTGAAAATTATCCGGATCTAAAAGCCAGCCAAAACTTCTTGCAATTGCAAGATGAAATTTCGGACACAGAAAATAAAATCCAAGCTAGTCGCCGATTTTACAATGGCAATGTGCGTGACTTCAATACTCAAATTCAGGTCTTCCCTACTAATATGTTTGCAGGGTTGTTGAAATTCACCAAATACGAATTTTTCTTGGCCGCGGAAAATGAAAAACAAAATGTGCAGGTGAAGTTCTAATAAAGCATTTTTCCTTACATAGACCAAAAAAAGAACTCCACCATCATTGGCGGAGTTTTTGTTTTCATATCCTCCACACCCAAGACATAATCAATAATTCATTTTTTATCTTTCCACTATTCCCATGTTTCAATAATCCCAAATATGATTGTAAAGTTTCGTTTGTCGGATGAATCTCAATATTTCTCATCATTCTTTTTTGGGTTGTCTTTCTCAGTACACGGTGGTTGGCAAAATGTTTCCACCCAAGAAAATCAATCCCTGATGCTATGGTTTGCAAATATATTTTTCTAGGATGCAAAGTCAATCTTAATTTTTCACTTAAAAAATCCCGAATTTGAGGTATTAAATTTTCTAAATATTGTTTATCATGAGAAAGAAATACAAAATCATCCGCATAGCGGATATAATTTTTTACTTTAAGTTTGTGTTTAACAAATTGGTCAAACACATTCATATATACGTTGGAAAATAATTGTGAAGTGAGGTTGCCAAGTGGTAAACCCACTCCCACCCCGTTTGTTTCACTATTATAGCTATCAATTACATTTTTTAATAAATTCAAAATGTCTCGGTCAGAAATATGCTCAGATAAAATATTCAATAAAATTCCGTGGTCAATACTATCAAAAAATTTTTGAATATCACATTTGAGAACCCAGCAGGTGCGAGCGTGGTTTTTACTAACCTCAAAATTCATCGCTCTAAACCTATCCAACGCCCTGTGCATCCCTTTGTCATCGCGACACGAAAATGAATCGGAAATAAAAGTCCGATCAAAAAACGGATACAAAATCCGATAAATCGCATGATGCAACAGCCTGTCTCTCACACTCGCCTTGTGAATATGTCGTCGCTTTGGATCAGTGACATAAAAACTTTCGTATCCACCATGACAATATGTATGATTGACCAAACTCTCGTGAAGCTCTACAATATTGTCCATGAGATCGCGATTAAAAATTTGCGCGTCCAATTTATTCTTTTTACCAACAATAAACTCTTGCCAAGCAAATAACAAATTTTCCAAATTAACTAATTCTTTATAACTATGACGCAATTGAATTTTCATAATAATATAAACGGTTCTTTTAACCCCCCCCCCTCAGCAAAATTTGCCAATTTTAACTAAGTTTAATGAAAGTTACAAATTGTGGCATGGTTTTCTAATCCACTTGCCAAAATTAACAAAACATACTTTGGGAACAAAAATTGACAATCTTTTTACCGACATAATTGAATTAACTCTCACCGCCAGTTATATTCAACGCACAGAAAAAATAATATTCCTTGAAAAAATAAGTAAAAAATTGGACACATTAAAATATTTCATAACTATCTTGTGGGAAATAAAAGGATTAAACACAAATAAATATTCCCAACTCTCCGGACAACTCATAACTGCCGGTAAAATGATGGGTGGGTGGATAAAAGAAATGAAAAAATAATATTTACAAACAAAACATCCTCAATAGCGAGGATGTTTTTTCGATTTACATCATCAGCGGGAAGGCGCCGACATTACTGTTCCTGTCCTCATCCCAGTTCCAGTTGTCGCAGTTGAGAGTGCCCTCGACCCAGTTCAGGTTGAGGCGATTGCCGTCCGAATCGCTATATGCCAAACACCACCCGAAACACCACCCATTGAATACTCTTTGGGTTGAATATAATTCTGAGTCACAAACTCAATAATGTTTGACACGGGGTGTAAAAGAAGTTCAAATATTTAATGATACGCTAATAAAACGCGTACGCTTTATTATTCTGATCAATAAATACCCTGTGCTGCCGGCCTGCACCCGTGGGCGCAAACACTATCGATACAGCCGATAGAATTATATCAAATTTTTATAAAATAAAGAAGGACCCCCGCCGATGATACACATGAAGTGTACCACCGACGAGAGTCCAAGTTGCCAAGAGTGACCGAACGAAGGACCGAGTGTCCTAGTGTTCGAGTTCCACCCCCAGCGGGAAGGCGCCGACACTACCGTACCTGACCCCATCCCAGCTCCAGACGCCGCAGCAGAGAGCGCCCCCGACCCAGCCCAGGCCGAGGCGACCGCCGCCCGAACCGCAGGTGTCGGTGCGGGTCCAGTTGCCGCCCAACGGGACCATCTCGCCCGTCAGCTTGTGATGGGCGAGAATGAGAGCGGCGAGGACGGTGACCGAACCGAACCCGGACAGGTGGTGCTCGGGCAGATTGAACTGCTTACGGAGATCTGCCAAGAGCTTCATCTGTTCCGAAACCGACTTGCTGGTACTTCCGACCACGAGGCGCGGAATCCAGAAAACGATGCAGTCCTTGGTCGGCTCGTCCGGGAAGTTCCAGTTCTGGAGATACTGGAAGTCCTTGCGGCACGGACCCACCTGCGGAGCAATCGTCTTGAGGGTGAAGCCCTCACGAATGCGCCACGCGATCGGACCGGTGTAGCCGAGCCAGTTTGCGATCATGCGCCAGATGCTGACGAACACGAGCAAGATGGTCGGCACCTGATCGTCCTTCATCGGCGTGACGAAGTCCTCGATCCGAAGGGCGACGGGCTTGGGCGGGGGCGGCGGAACCACGAGCTGTTCCGCAACGACCTTCGGACGAACGAGCAGATCGGCGACCTGATCGACGACCGTCGTATCCTCCTTGTCGCTGAGCCGACTCAGATCCTCGATCCCGCCCCCCTTCTTGAGGATGGCGTAAACGAGGGCGCTGAGCGCCTCGAACCCGATCGTCCAGTTGCCGAGGACTTCCTTGAGATCCTTGTCTTTGCGCGCCATGGCGCACCTCCAACTTATTAGCTTACTCCTTACCCGAAACCTATCGAGCTTAAAGCTTGCTACCTTGACTGGGTGTGCGTTTCCCAGTCTTCTTTTTGATAATTTGTTAGATTCCCATTTTCACGGGAATGACAATTTTATTACCAAAAAGAAAACTGAGAATATGTAAAAAGAACGATTTTGAACTGGTTACCTTAGCACAAAATTTGGTTGGTGTCAAATAGAGGTGGTGCTGTGAAACCTTGAATTTGCTTTGTGTTATCATTTGATATTAATACAAAAAAACTGACTTTAATAGCCAGTTATATTTTATTATTATCCAAAAAATTATTTTATACACTTCAACAACTTCTTTGCAGATATTCCTTTGCCTTTATTATCTCTATCTGCATTAAATATGGTTTTATAATTATTCGGATCATCCAAAAAAATTGGACGGATAATCATAATATCACTATTAGATTCCAACACAAAATGAGTGGTTTTAAATTGCCCCCTCCATACTTTTGGCAAAGTAATCTGCCCCTTTGAAGTTGTTTTTTGTACGGTTGCTTCCATATTAAAATATTAGTAGTAAATTCTTACTTTCTTATTGTAATACTTTATTACATTTTTGTCAATCCCCCATTTTATATCTTCCGCAACTAACACAAATTCTTTACAACACCCTCATTTTATGATACTTTTATATTATTATGTATTCTCAGATAGATTCCAATAAACGTAAATCCGTATTGCTCCTCATGCTCGCCGCCGCTTTGGTGGTTGGTCTGGGTTATGTTTTTGATATGGCACGAGGTGGTAGTGGTTTTGATGGATTATTTATTGGTGTTTTGTTATCTTTTGGGATTACCGCTATTTCATATTTTCAAGGTGATAAAATCGCTCTCTGGAATACAGGTGCCAAACCAGCTGGCAAAGAAGACAACCGCTATGTCTACAACATGCTCGAAAATCTTTGCATCACAGCTGGGGTACCGATGCCGAAATTGTATATAATAGAAGATCAGGCAATCAATGCTTTTGCTACTGGCCGCAATCCGGCTACTGCTTCGGTGGCGGTCACTCGTGGCGCGATTGAAAAGTTACAAAATGAAGAACTGGAAGGTGTGCTCGCCCACGAATTATCTCATGTCAAAAATTATGATATCCGCTTTATGATGTTAGTGGCGGTGCTGGTTGGATCGGTTTCTATTATGGCCAATATATTTATACGGACTGGAATGATTGGCGGAAAAAGAGACAATCGCGAAGGCGGAAATGCAATGGCGATTTTTGCGATTGTCGGAATTGTTTTGGCCATTCTCTCTCCTATTATCGCTGAATTAATAAAACTCGCAGTTTCTCGTCGCCGTGAATATTTGGCTGATGCTAGTGGCGCTTTACTCACGCGCTACCCAGAAGGATTGGCACGCGCACTGGAAAAAATTGCAAGCGAAAATAGACCGATGGCTCAAGCTTCTCAGGCTACCGCTCACCTATTTATATCCAGTCCGTTTTCTGGCAAAAAATTATCTGGGCTTTTCTCTACTCACCCACCGGTGGAAGATAGAATAAAAAAATTGCGCGAGATGGCATAAAGCAAATGACAAAAACCCAAAAAAATGATAAAATATATCCGTGATTAATTATCTCGGATTTTTTTATGGATCTTAACTCAATCTTCTACCCCAAATCTATTGCTGTCATCGGCGCCTCTACTGTCGTTGGGCAAGTTGGCAATGATATTTTGAAAAACCTCACTACCCAAGGATACAAAGGCAGAATTTTCCCAGTGAACCCAAAAACTACCGAACTATATGGATTGAAATGCTATCCAGATGTTTTGATTATACCAGAAAAAATTGATCTGGCTATTATCGTGGTACCTGGCGCCATCGTCCCCGCTGTTTTGGAAACTGTGGCCAAGAAAAAAATCAAAGCCGCGATTATTATTTCTGCCGGATTCAAAGAGGTGGAAAATATTGAATTGGAAAATCAGGTAAAAAATATTTGTCAAAAAAATAATATAACTTTGGTGGGACCAAATTGTCTGGGCGTGATAAACACCGAAAATAAAATGAATGCGTCGTTCGCCAACATTATGCCGGCTGAGGGTAACATTGCTTTCATTTCTCAAAGTGGCGCACTCTGCACCGCCATTTTGGATTATGCCCAAAAATTAGATATCGGTTTTTCTAAATTCGTGAGCGTGGGGAATAAAACCACTATGACCGAAGCGGATCTTTTTGAATATTTGGCCAAAGATAAAAAAACAAAAGTAGTGGCGATGTATGTAGAACAACTTACCGACGCCCCTGCTCTAATCGCCGCCGCCAAAAAACTTACTCATGGTAAAAACCCTAAACCAATTATTGCCATAAAATCTGGACGCACTCGTGATGGTGCTTCAGCAAGCGCCTCTCATACTGGCGCGCTGGCTGGCAATGATAGTGCCTACCAAGGACTATTTTCACAAGCTGGAATTCTACGAGTAGAAATGATTTCAGAATTATTTCAATATTTAAACATCTTTACCAACAACGAATTACCCAAAGGTGATCGCGTGGCTATAGTGACCAACGCTGGTGGCCCTGGAGTTTTGACCACTGACCAAGTTATTTTGAGTGGATTAAAAATGGCGGTAATTTCTGAATCCACACAAAAAAAATTAAAAAAAGTTTTACCAGCGTTTGCCAATTTTCATAACCCAATCGATGTACTTGGTGATGCCAAAGCCGACCGATACAAAGCGGCCATAGATATTTTGATAGCTGATAAAAATGTGGACAGTGTAATCGTAGTTTTGACACCACAATCCATGACCGAATTTGATCTCACCGCCCAAGCCATTATAAGCGCCAAGAAAAAAAGTAAAAAACCAATCATTGCTAGTTTTATCGGCGGTAAACTAGTTGAACAAAGTATCAAGACGTTACGCGCTAGCGGTGTTTCCACTTTCAGTTTTCCCGAAGAAGCAGCCAAAGCACTAGACGCGCTCACCCACTTTTCCAATATTCGTAAAGACAAATACAAAACAAAATTTAATTTCAAAAATACTAACAAAAAAGCCGCAGAAAAATATTTTACGCAAGCCAAAACTCGCGGACAAACTATTTTCCCTGAAGCAGACGCACTGCCAATTTTACGCGATTATGGTTTTCCTTTAGTACAAAGTGAAATCGCCAAAACCGCACAAGACGCCCAAGAAATTGCCCAAAAAATTGGCAAAACGATCGTATTAAAAATAATATCTCAAGATATATTACATAAAACCGATTCTGGTGGTGTAATGCTCAACATCGAACCAAATGATGCCGGTACAAAATTTACCGAGATGATGAAAAAGATAAAAAATCAATTTCCATTGGCGAAAATCGAAGGAATATTGGTAATGGAAATGATTAAAGAAAAAGGGGTGGAAATGATTTTGGGCAGTGTAAAAGATCCAGGATTAGGCAATACTATCATGGTCGGGCTCGGTGGTACATATGTGGAAATTTTCAAAGATGTTACATTTGGGCTTGCTCCACTCACTGCTTATGATGCTCAAAAAATGATCAACAAATTAAAATCTAAAAAGATTTTAGATGGTGCACGCGGACAAGCTGTGATGGACACTCAGGCGCTGATTGATTGTTTGGGACGATTATCTCAACTGCTAATTGATTTTCCAAATATTAAGGAGCTAGACATCAATCCATTATTGGTATTACCAAAAGGCCAAGGTGTCAAAATATTGGATGCGAGAATTATAATTGAATAAGTTTTATAGCAAAAAATACCGCCAATAGTTACTTTTTAGCGGGTTATGAACCGAGGTTCATCCCCGAGCCCCTCGCGGGGTGAGGAAAGCTAAAAAGTCACTATTGGCGGTATTTTGTTTATTTAACAAATTTACCCTTCGATTATTTGCCTGACCTCAGCTAATTTTTCTTCCATTTCCTCTTTTGTATTTGCCTCCAAATTCAACCTCAATACCGGTTCCGTGTTACTTGCTCTCACATTAAACCACCAGGTTGGATACTCAAAAGACAACCCGTCCAACTCAATAATTTTAGCATCACCATATTGAACACGTAAATTGTTCAAGACCTTTTCTTTATCCTTCACTTCAAAATTGATTTCTCCAGCATGAAAATATTTTTTAAATGGCAACACCAATTCACTCATCTTTTTGCCAGTACGCGACAACAATCGTAAGAAATATAATAGTGCTAGATCTGTACTTTCTACATCGCTCATTTCATGAAAATACATGTGCAGAGATAGTTCACTAGCAAACTCTGCTTTTTGTTCTTTCATCATCCTCTTGATATTGGCATGCCCGACCGGACACATATCGGTGGTGGCACCATTGGCCTCCCATGTTTCTTTCAAAATTTTGCTTGATCGCAAATCATAGAGCATGTGTGCCCCTGGGTGCTCACTCAAAATTTCCACACCACACAATGCTCCGACAAAAGACGCCTCTACCACCTCCCCTTTTTCATCTACCAAACCAAAACGATCGACATCACCATCCAAAGCAAAACCAAAATCCGCTCCAGTTTCCAAAACTTTTTTTTGCAAATCTTTTAATGTTTCAGTTTTTAATGGATTGGCCTCATGGTTTGGAAAAGTACCGTCTGGTTCCAAAAATAAATACTCTACCTGCACTGGCAATTTTTTTAATAAACTAGGGAAAGTCACATCGGCCATACCGTTGCCTGCATCTATCACTATTTTTAATGGTTTTATTCCCTCAACTTTTACAATTGAAAGTATTTTGTTTAAATAATCCGATACCACATCCTTTTTTGTGATGCCTGCTTGGATTCCCGCTTTCGCGGGAATGACAGTGTTGTCCATTTTCTCTGCTACATCCCGTATTTTATCCATACCATTTTTGCCTCCTACTGGTGTTCCATCTCCCAAAGTCATTTTGAAACCATTATATTCGGCTGGATTATGGGAAGCGGTCACCATTATCCCAGCCACATGCTCAGGGTAAAATGTACAGGCAAAATTAAACGATGGAGTGCTAGCCAAACCTATGTCAACAACATTCAACCCTTCGTCATTGAGCCCCCTAGTGACTTCTTTGGCAAATTGCGGGCTGGTGGCGCGCATATCTCTGCCTACCACTACACTTTTACCATTCCAATCTTTATAAAAATCACGCAAAAATACACCGTAAGAACGTCCAATCCGATAGGCTATATCATCGTTGAGTTCTCCCTCTACCAAACCGCGGATATCATAGGCTTTAAATACCTGTTTTGGAAACATATTTTTATCATTTTTTAGCTTGTAAATTAGGCTCTTTCATTATATAATATCCTTATTCTTAAAGCAACTTAATCCGATAATTATGTCTATTTTAGATAGATTTTCAACCCACCTTAAAGACGTACTGAGCAAAAGCATTCAATTGGCGACAAAGCTAGAAAATAAAGAGGTAGAGCCTGTTCATCTGTTTTTCATTTTACAAAACCAAAAAGGCTCTGTGGCGGCTGAAATATTAAACCGTCTAAAAATTGATTTAAAAAACGTGGAAAAAATAATTTTGGAACTGCCGACTGCTAATATCAAAAAGACAACTAACACAACAGAAATAGAAATGACCGCATTGTCCGCTGACGCAAAATTTGCAGTGGAAAAGGCTATGACTATCGCTCAAGAACATTTACACAACTATATTGGCACAGAGCATTTGTTGAAAGGAACAATCGAACTAAATGATCCTAAAATTAATTTAATTTTAAAAGATAATAAAGTTTCGTTGACGGATATTTCCAAACAACTAAATATTGTACTTACCAATGCCTCACAATTCCCCCAAATAAATGAAGTAATGGAAGCGGTAGATAGAATCCAAGATAGTTTGTTGGGATCAGAACATAGTGATGTGCATCAGTCCCCTATCTCATCAAAAAATAATAAACGATCTGGTAAAAAAGAAATGGCTCTGGATTTTTTTGCCACCAATCTTACCAATCCGGAATTACAAAAAAATATTGATCCAATCATCGGACGAGAAAACGAAATCGAAAGATTGATTCAAATTCTTTGTCGCCGTACTAAAAATAATCCGGTACTATTGGGTGAACCTGGTGTTGGTAAAACTGCTATCGTCGAAGGTCTAGCCAAACGTATTTTACAAAATAAAGTACCAGATATTTTGTTAAACAAAAAAGTCTACGCCCTCGATATGGGGTTACTGATTGCTGGTACTATTTATCGCGGTGAATTTGAAGGACGTCTGCGCCAGGTGATTGATGACGTCGCGGCCAATCCAAATATTATTTTATTTATCGATGAATTGCACAACATCGTCGGAGCGGGCAGTGGCCAAGGTACTATGGATGCCGCCAATATTCTCAAACCAGCGCTAGCACGAGGCCAAATTCGCTGTATTGGATCTACCACTTTAAATGAATTCAAAAAGCACATTGAAAGTGATTCGGCACTAGAACGTCGCTTCCAACCTATTTTTGTCAAAGAGCCAACGGCCGAAGATTCAGTAAAAATTCTTGAAGGAATTAAAACCAACTACGAAATTTTTCACAGTATAAAAATTACTAAATCTGCGGTAGAAGCATCGGTTCGTCTGTCACAGAGATACATCACCAATAAATTTTTACCAGATAAGGCTATCGACATATTAGACGAAACTGCCGCCGCGAAAAGAATCAACTCCAAAAATTCTTCTTGGGTGGGAAAAATAGAACGTCTCAAACAAAAATTAGAAAAAATAATTTCCGCTAAAGAAGCAGCCGCACTTTCAGATAAATTTGACGATGCAGTAAAATTCAAAAAACAAGAAGAAAAATTAAAACTTGAAATAGATATTGAAAATAAAATTGCTAAAGAAAAAAAGACTGAATTTCTCGGTGAAATTACCGACCATGATGTATTAGAACAAATTGCTAAAATTATTGGATCTAAACCGAGTGAACTTATCATGGAAGAAAAAAATGAATTACTAGATTTGGAAGATAAATTAAAATCGCTAGTCATCGGACAAGACAATGTAACGCATGAAGTCGCCGAAATTATTAATCGCGCTAGACTCGGGCTCAACCACCCAGATAGACCACTAGCCTCTTTTATGTTTGTCGGCCAAAGTGGTATGGGCAAAACCGAACTGGCCAAAACTATCGCTGAAACTCTATACCCAAACAAAGGTTCATTAATAAAATTGGACATGAGCGAATTCAATGAAAGTTTTGGCGTGTCCAAACTTTTGGGTTCTCCCGCCGGTTATATTGGCTATAAAGAGAGTAATAATTTTACCGACAAGATAAAAAACAACCCACATTGCGTAGTGCTTTTTGATGAAATAGACAAGGCACACAGAGACGTCACCAAGCTATTATTACAAATTCTGGAAAATGGGGAAATTACCGACTCTACGGGGAAGAAAATTTCTTTAAAACATGCTATAATAATACTAACCACTTCGTTGGGTGCAGAAGTCGCCAAACGTGCCGATTTTGGCTTTGGCGGAACTGGTGCTCAGAGTGAAGTTTATAATAAAAAAATTACCGAAAAGCTAAAAGAATATTTTTCTCCTGAGCTTATCAATCGCTTGGATAAAATTTGTTTGTTCAATACTTTGACTGCCATTGATCTAGCCAAAATTGCCGAACTAGAAATCGCGAAATTCAACGAACAGCTCGCGCAATATCACACCAAGGTAATTACCAAGGAAAAAATACTTTCAGATTATGTTGCTTCCCTTCCGACTACCAACGCCAATGCCCGCACTATTCGCCGTGAGCTACGAACGGCCATAGAAAAATTAATGGCTACCGAAATTTTGAAAAAGAAAAATAAAAAACAGTACACTTTGGATATTAACGAAAAGCAACTGTTTGTTAAATAATATTTATGGCAAATCTTGCCAGAAAACCTATTGAAGAAGAGGAAAAATCAGGTGGTGACAAACCCTCAACTAATGGTGATAAATTTAAAATTGAAAAAACAGAAGTAGAGGGTGGAAGCGCACAGATAGCTGGAAATGGCGAAGTAATAAAACTAGAAATACCAACTAAAAAAACAACCAGCACTGAGGCTAATGGTAACGCTAAAATTATACCATTCCCAAAAAAAGCAAACGAGCTCGGGAGTCTACCTTCTTCACCATCAGCCGTCAACGACAATCAGGAAAATTCCACACCATCTGACGCCCCTGACGAAGAAGAGAAACCGGTTGAGTCAGCACCTGTTAATCAATCCTCTCCGACACAGACACCGAATGAAGCACCTCCTGAACAATCAACCGAAGGACAACCACCAACAGAAGGTACCCCAACTGTGGGAGAACCAGAAGCACCTAAACCTGGAAAACCAAACACCAAACAACCCACCCCAGAACAAACTCCGTCGACACCTCCAACTGAAACTGCTCCAGAACAACCACCGACTGAAGTACCACCTGAGCAACCAACAGAGGAACAAAAACCGACAGAAGAACCTCCTATCACAGAAGAACCAAAAACACCCAAACCTGGAGAACCGACCACAAACCAACCTGCTCCTGAACAAACACCACCCACAGCCGCTCCAGATCAAACACCAACATCCAGTGTTTCTGAACAGAGAGATACGACTCCTCCGAAAGTTCCAGAAAGTGCTCTCAGTGAAACTGGCCCACATCCAACTGGATCGACAACCCCTGGTGTGATCGCGCCACAAAATCAGGCTCAAACAGCTTCTGATATGGCTTCAGATAGGGCCAATAAAGGAACAGGCGGTAGAATAGGAGAAACAATTAAAAACAAAGTAGATAATACTGTCAAGAGCGTAAAGGAGACACCTGGAAAAATGATGAATAAAATAAAAAGTAATTTGGAAAGTGATCGTAGTCGAAAAAAGAAACTAAAGAAAGAAAGAAAGAAACTGGGAACTGAATTAGCTGGTCTGGAAAATACAGTTGAGGGAATGAAAACTAACCCAGCAATGCTGATTTTAAGGACCTTTGCTCGCCCCATTTACAATCAACTCACTTCGCTTACTTTTGGTAAGGCGAATGCAAAAGATGTGGTAAAAATAGCGAAGTTAAAGGCTGCTCTTCTGACACTTCGTACTATCAAGACTCTTCTTTATGCACTGATAGCCATCGCAGATTATATAGAATCTGTGATCCATGCTATAAAAATTGGCGTCGCGTTGGTTGAAATAATAGTAGGTATCATAATTATAATTCTTTCACCAATCATAGCAATACCGATTTTTTTCTTTAAATTTGGAGCAGGCACTGGAAAAATTAGTAAAGCCATACGCTCAATTATCAAAGATAATATAGACCCAATGATTGAAAAAATAAAAAAGATGATAGAGCCACTCAAGAAAAAAATTAAACTGAGAAAAAGAATAGTCCAAATCAATCAACTTCTTTCGGCCACTAAACAAGAAAGAAAAGAAGATGCAGATAGTTGGAAAAAAATTCAAGTAAACGATCCAACGAAGGGAAAACCACCTATAAAAGAAATAAAAGATAAAAATCTTAAATAAATTAAACATATGAACCCAGCTCTCAAACGCATCCTCCTAATTATCGCGCTGTTGGTCACCGCCGCTATGATTGGTTTTGGTCTATATTTCCTTTTCAAAAAAACGACAACAGCACCAACCACCACTACTGTAGTTACCCAGACACCCGGGCAACTACCTGGAGCTGGAGAAAGAATTGTCACACCCTCAACAGAAATCCCAGCAGGTGGACAACTCGGCCGCGGTATCGAAACTACTCCACCATCAATTCCTCAAACCACTCAGGGCGGATATGTAAAACCAGAACCGGTAGTCAAATTGACTTCAGAATTTGTCAGTTATCCAGGTTTTAATCAAACTGGCAACATGCGATATTACAATGCTACCGACGGCAAATTTTATCGCCTCACTAGTGATGGAAAAATTGTCTCTCTTTCCGATCAAACATTTTACAATGTCAGCAACGTCACTTGGGCGAACAACAATGACAAAGCTGTATTGGAATATCCCGACGGATCAAAAACTATTTATAACTTTGAAAAACAAAAACAAGTAACCTTGCCAAAACATTGGTCAGAATTTTCTTTTTCACCAGATAGTAATCAAATTGCCGCCAAAAGTATTGGGCTATCACCAGAAAATCGCTGGCTGGTCACCATCAATGATGATGGCAGTGGTACCACTTTGGTAGAACCGATGGGAAATAATGCAAGCAAAGTGCAAGTAGATTGGTCCCCCAGTCGTCAGACTGTTGCCTTTTCTCAAACTGGCGAACCGCTTGGTGGAGAAAGACGTGAAGTTTTATTTGTTGGATTGAACGGAGAAAATTTTAAGTCCACTGTTGTCGAAGGCCTTGGTTTCCAACCACAATGGTCACCTACTGGACAAAAACTTTTATACAGTGTGTATAGCACTCGCAGTGACTTCAAACCAGAACTTTGGGTGGTAGATTCCTACGGCGACAACATCGGAAGTAATCGTCAAATGCTCAAATTAAACACCTGGGCAGACAAATGCACTTTCGCTGGTGATAATATACTCTATTGCGCAGTGCCACGTGAGCTCCAACAGGGCGCTGGTATAATGCCGGAAATTGCGGCTTACAATAATGACGACATGTACAAAATTGATTTGAAAACTGGTTTGAAAAGTAATATTTCTTTGGGCGGTGATTACGTCATCAAAAGCATAAACTACGATCAAGCAAAAAATAAAGTTTTCTTCACAGACACAATCCAAAGTGGTGTCTTTGAAATTAAATTATAATTTAATTTATCGCTAATATGCATCCAACTAATAAATTTTATCTACTATTGCTGTTAGCGGTAATCACCGCTGGGTCAATTTTCACAGTGCAATTGATAAAAACTAGAAAAATTACCGTTAAACCGTCCGTCACCCCACTTTTTAGTGAAGGGTACTATGAAAACTTGACCGAAAATGATGATCAAATATTAGGAAATCCTGGCGCCCCACTCACTCTAGTATTATTTAGTGATTTTTCTTGTTCTGCGTGTAGACTTAAATATTTTGAGATTAATAAATTTGTTAGAGAACATCCGTTGGATGTACGATTGTTTCTAAAAGATTTACCTCGTCAAAGTTTAATTTTTAAAACCAACGATCTCGCTCATCGTAGTGCCTTTTGTGCAGGTAAACAAGATAAATATTGGCAATATGTAGATATTTTATATACTCAAAAAAATGTTTCCAACGAGTCAGGTCTTACGAAAGTGGCCAATGATTTGAAATTGGATACTGCTAGCTGGTGGCAATGTGTAAATTCCGAAGATGCCAAACAAAAAATTGCTCACACTCTCGCTACAGCCAATACCCTTGGAATCGATAAAGTGCCAACAATTTATGCAAATAATAAAAGAATAAATTTAGACAATGACGTCAGTATTACTGAAATGCTGACAAAACTTATTACAAAATAATATGATTTTTAAAAAAAATATAATTAAAATATTTTTTATACTTTTTATTATTTTTGGTTTTAATTTAAACATCTCTTTAGCTTATAGTAAAAGCGAAATCGGAGACACTTGCACAGAGTGGGCATCAAATGATGAATGTGAGGTTGGTGCTAATCATGACTGCCAGGAAAGTACTTTGCCAAAACAAAATAATGAACCCCAATATTTTTGTACGTGCTACAACCCACTGATAGGAAAAAATTCATGTAATGAACAATATAATCCTCCTAAAGATGGTGGTAACTGGAAATGCTCTAGTGGAAATGCCTTGTCATATAATTTGAGTTATTGTCAAAGTACAAATGGAGAAGACATAGAATTTCCTGTTCCTGTGGGACAAATTCCATATTTTTGTCTCGGTTTTAATCCCAACACCAATCAAATTGAATGTGCTCCAGTTCCAACCAATAATGGGTGTAGTGCATTTTTAAATTCAAATTACATACCAAAACAATTTTATACCATAAAAGAATACACCAAACCAGATAATTTTAATTTGTGTACTCAGGAAAAACAAACGGTCATGGCCGGAAAATTTTGTGTTGCCAAAAGTGGAACGACTTGTTTATCTAACTCACTAGGAACTACATGTAGCCCTACTGATAAACTTTTTAGCAGTTTCAATGAATGCTTGGCATCATTTAAAAATTTACCTTGCACTAACAATACTCAATGTAAAACTGGTCAAAAATGTTTAGAAAACAAATGCCAAGACAATCTTTATGATAGCAATAAGACATGCGTCGCGGATAGTGATTGTATACTCAATGGAAAACCAGGTTTGTGTATTTCTACGACAATTAACTTAGGCCCAATGGGTGGTGGATCAAATACTATAAAATCATGCCAATACACTCAAGATACATGGTTGGCATCACAAGGCGTTCCAACTATTCCATGTGAGGGAAAGATATGCAAAAAATCCGATAAATCATGCAAAAATAGTAGTGAATGTGCAAATTTGGGTGGCGTAGGAATATGCCAAGATGGTTTTTGTTGGTTTGATGAAATATCAATGCAAAAATATAACTCATTACCTAAACTAGCTGGAATTACTGCTGATTTACAAATAAAAAAACCAGTTCTTGAAATCAATATCCCTCAACTGAAATTCAGTGACGTACAAAACAATATTGACTCAGAAGGATACCTTCACCTTCCCTACATAGGTGAATACGTGACAGCAATTTATAAATTGGCGATGGTGATAGTGAGCATCATCGGAGTAGTTATGATAATTGTAGTAGGAATAAAAATAACTGTACTAGGCGGTGAAGAACGAGTGAATGGTTTTAAAAAGATTGGACAAATTGTCGTTGGATTGATTATTGCTTGGGGTTCATATACTATTTTGTATAATATTAATCCTGATTTGGTTAATTTTTCAACTTTGAAGGTGGAATATATTAAGCCGGAGCCTATGCCCCCTGACGACATTGATTATTCAGATCAAATGACAGGTGCAGAAGGCACGCCTCAAGGTATACTAGGAGCTTGTGACAAAATAGATCCAAAAAATCCAGCACCAGACTGGGTGGATTTAGTGGCTGCCTGTAGTGGTAATAAATGTCCAGGAGTAATTGTTCGAAAAGAAAAGAACCCTGTTGAAAATTTTGTACAAAAAATCACAGCAGATAAAATTAAAAAGGCTGGTCTCTTGGCAAAACAGCAAGGATATACAATTTCAGTACGTTCAAAATGCAGAAGTACAGCCACGCAAATTGCTTGGGCAGAGAAAAGTCCTCAAGCTGTAAAAAATGGTACAATTGCTAAACCTGGAAAATCACCCCATGGCACCGGACTGGCTCTTGATGTTGCTCTCATGCAAGGGAGTAAAACTATTTCCGACGGAGCATTTTCAGGTTCAACCCAGTGTAATGCAGAAAAGAGTGGGGTAGCATTATTATCAACAATAATGGAAAACGCTGGATTTATTCGATTAGGGATAGAAAATTGGCATTTTGAAGCATTGAAGGCTGGTAGCTATTGTCGAATGGAAAAATACACTGGCGTTTCACCGTGCATTCCGCCCGCTTCAGGAGCAGAACGATGCCCACTTACAGCAACTAAAAGTAACACATAAAATGAAAAATAATCAAATTATTTTCACCTGCTCACACTGCGGTGCCCAATTCCAAAAATGGACTGGGCGGTGTTTGGAATGTGGTAAATGGGGTACGGTCGAAAAAAGTAACCTGCCAATAAATAAAGAAAAGGATGAAGTCGCCAAAAATTATGCACCAATTAAAACAGAAAAATTGCAGGACATTTCCAACCAAAATTTCAAACGTTTTCAATCTGATATTTCTGAGCTAGACAGAGTGCTCGGTGGTGGATTGGTACCTGGTAGTTTGATATTGTTGGGCGGTGATCCTGGAATTGGTAAATCCACTCTCGCATTGCAGTTGGCTAATATTATTCCTGAAACAATATACTTTTCGGGCGAAGAATCTACCCAACAAATAAAAATGCGCGCCTCGCGATTAAACATCTCCTCCCCTACTTTACAACTAGCTAGTGCAACCAATATTGAAAGTATTATTGCTACTAGCCTATCTGCCAAATGCAAACTAGCTATCGTTGATTCTATCCAAACAGTTTATTCAGATGAGGTTGAAGGTGAAGCTGGAAATGTTTCTCAGGTACGTGCCTGCACGGTAAAACTGATGGAAACAGCCAAAAAAAATAATATTACTTTTATTTTGGTTGGACAAGTTACCAAAGACGGCGGTGTGGCTGGCCCAAAAACTCTAGAGCATCTAGTGGATACCGTCCTCTATCTCGAAGGTGACCGCTTTCATGATTTCCGTATTTTACGCGCCGCCAAAAATCGTTTTGGCCCAACCGATGAGGTAGGAGTATTTACGATGGAAAAAGATGGATTGGTAGAGGTAAAAAATCCTTCAGCCGCCATGATCTCTGAAAGAAATGAACCAGTACCGGGTACAGTTATTACCGCGGTTATGGAAGGCACGCGCCCAATGCTCATTGAAATCCAAGCCTTGGTCACCAAAACAAATTTTGGTTTTCCTCAACGCCGAGCCTCCGGTTTTGATCTGAATAGATTACAAGTTCTGATCGGGGTATTATCTCGTCGCGCCGGATTGCCTTTAGATGCTTATGATGTATTTTTGAACGTAGTCGGTGGCCTGACGGCTGATGAACCAGCAGTCGATCTGGCAGTTATCCTAGCGATTGCCTCAGGATTAAAGGACAAAACTCTACCACGAGGATTAGCTGCCTTTGGTGAAGTTGGATTAAGTGGCGAAGTTCGACCAGTCAACCACACCGAAAAAAGACTAACAGAAATAAAGAACTTGGGATTAGAAATTGCGGTAATACCATTGTCATCAAAATTGCCAAAAATAATTGGACTAAAAATTGCCCCAATAAAAAACGTACAAGAAGTTGTTGAAAAAATAATTCAAAAATAATATGCCTATAAGAATAAGTGGAGGAAGAGAAAGAGGTGACCAATATATGACACCAAATAGCAAGTCAATAAATGTAGAAAGTGAGCACGCGGCTAAACCCACCACCGTAAAACTGGACAGGGCCGGCCATCAACGAATAAAAATTGATTTGCCTCCTACAGAAAAATGGCTCGACACAAAGCAAGTTGAAGAAGAGATTCATAATACTATCGATACATTTTTCAAAACTCCAAAAAAGAAGGGCGACCCTAGTGATCCGCTGGCAATTGAACGATCATACTTGGGAAATTGTATGAGTGCTACCCAAAATTTTGGCAGATTACTCAATCACGAGCCAAAGAATGAAAACGATAAAAATTTTTTTGATAAATTTCCTAGAGCAAGTTATTCCGATTTGGAAAAAAAGCTTCCTCAACATACAGGCGGAGAAGATTTTCACAGTGTTGGATTTATAGAGATACCTCACCCTACTGACAAAAATAAGGGGTACTATATCGCAATTGATTTAACTTTTTTTGCAATCACTTCTGACGATACTCGAGTGTTGTGTATACATGGAGATAACAAACAAACAGTGATGAACGAACTGACTTCCATCAACGGTGGCGGACATTGGGACCAATTCAAATTCAACCCCAATTTTCAACAAAAAGATGGGACAAAAGGAGCTTACACTTTCCAAGATAAATAATGCAAATACAAAAAACCAGCTAGAAAAATTCTAACTGGTTTTTTAAATTATTAGATCTCGCGGTGCGGAAGTACATCGGTGTCTGGAGAGACTACCAACGAAACTTCCGCACCGCACCGCGAAGATCAGCTCCCCTAGTAGCTTCGACGTCCAGGCACAACCGGTATCGTCTGCGGCCTGGTGTGGAGGATCAGCCTGGACTCCACCGTCCCGACCAAAGTCCGAGCAACACCGGTCTTGAAACCATGAGAGTCGAGGACGTCTTCTTCCTTGAAGTGATCGACTCTTCGGGTGCTGTTGAACTCTCTGCCGAGAATAGCCACTTCGGACCCCCTCACCCAGATGGTTCTTCCCCCCTGAATGGTTGCAGACACCAAGCCATCTGGGTCGATTACCCGACTATGATTCCACGGTTTTCCCATCGTCTCTAATTCTCCGCGAATAGTGCGACATAAAACGACGGTCCGCCCGTCGTTATGTCGACAACTTTTTATGGGTCCATTATACAACAAAAGAGCCAAAAGTCAACCCCATGAGCTCGATACTTTTATCATTCCCAATGATTTCCTGTAATAAATTCTTTTAGTTTTTCCTGAAGTTTTGGATATTTTTTAATGTTTGGAACGATCTTCTGAACCATAACTCTTGCCGCTTTGATAAGATCAAAGTCTGTCGGCCGAGCCAATCGCCACATTTCCTGTCCACTTTGTGAATTTCCATAGACCTCACCTGGCCCTCTAGTTTCCAAATCTTTTTCGGATAATTTAAAACCATTGTTATTTTTTTCAAAAAATTTTAACCTATCTAATGTACTGCCAGTAGTTTCGTTGGTGGTAAAAAGCAAACAATATGATTGATGGGCCGCTCTCCCCACTCGCCCACGAAATTGATGGAGTTGTGCCAAACCAAATCTCTCAGCCCCTTCAATCATCATCACACTGACATTAGGAATATCTACCCCTACCTCCACCACCGCAGTTGAAATCAAAATATTAGTCTCTCCGCTTTTAAATTTTTGCATTACTTCATCCTTTTCTTTTCCAGACATTTTTCCATGTAAATATGCAACCTTCAAATTGGGAAAGATTTTTTTAGACAAATACTCATATTCCTGCATTACACTCTTCTTTTCATTTACAGAATCAAAAAATAATAACTGATTACCATCGCTATTGGTTGAAGCATCAGTTGGCGCAATCAAAGGACAAACCACAAATGCCTGGCGTCCTTTTTTTACTTGATCAGCAATAAAATCATATGCCTTTTGACGATTATATGATTCGACCAAACGAGTTGTTACAACCTTGCGTCCGACTGGCATTTCGTCAATTATCGATAAATCCAAATCACCATACATCGTCAAAGCCAATGAGCGTGGTATCGGTGTGGCAGTCATACTCAAAAAATGTGCAGACAAACCATCGAGTCCGGTAAGTTTTTCGTTCATTATTTTTCTCTGTTGTACTCCAAAACGATGTTGTTCATCTATAATAACTAACGCCAACTTGTTCAAACTTATCTTTTCAGACAACAAAGCATGCGTACCAAGTACTATCTGAAATTTGCCTTCACCAATTGATTTTATTAAATCCTTTTTCTTAAATTCAATAACAGTGTTGTCTTCCGATCCGACAAACTGTGAGCGGGTCAACAGCGCCACGTTCAAATTTTTTCCCAGCATTTTTACCAAGCTTTCAAAATGTTGTTTCGCCAGAATTTCGGTAGGAGTCATCATTATGGCTTGATAACCGTTTAAAACCGTACAATACATGTTTATAGCCGCCACCACAGTTTTTCCAGACCCCACGTCTCCAGACAACAATCTATTCATCGGGCTGGTTCTTTCCAAATCTCTCAAAATTTCCCAAGCAGATATTTTTTGAGATTTGGTCAAAACAAACGGTAATTTTTTTACAAATTCTTTTATCTCATCTTCCACAAATTCTATCTTGGGCGCTTTTTGTTGAGCACGTTTTTGTCTAGACATCTCAGACTTAAGTTGAATCAAAAATAGCTCATCAAATTTTAAACGTTTGCGACTACTTTCAAGATCAGTTTCATCCTCAGGAAAATGAATCCCCTGTAAAGCCAGTTGAAGTGGTAAAAAATCATACTCCTCCAAAATTTCTGTCGGCAAAAAGTCTGGAAAATTTTTAATTTCCCCCAAGGCCTGTTTTACTAAAAATCGTAAATGTTTTTGTGATAATCCAGCAGTGAGATAATACACCGACATCAACTTGGGTGTCACAACACCTTCTGCACCAGTTAAACGCTCATAATTGGGTGCAATCAGTTGTGGTCCGAGCATGTCGGTCTTTACAACGCCAGTAAATAAAAACGTCTCCCCTGTTTTAATATTTTTGGCTACATAAGGTTGATTAAACCAAACAATACGTAAACTATTTGTCCCATCGGACACCAAAGCTTCCGTAATAATTTTGCGAGTTTTAAAACTACGTCGATTGGCAATCAACTCAACCTTCGCTCGCACTGAAACCATCAAACCCTCGTGCAAATCCTTGATAGCCACTACCCCTTGATAATCATCATAACGAAATGGAAAATAATACAACAAATCACCGATATTATGAACACCGATTTTATCCAACCGCTTCGCCACCGCATCCCCCACCCGATTCAAAGATGATACCGATTTTGCTAAATCCATACTACTAATTATATACTATAATGAAGAATAAAAAAACACAGGTTACAATTACTCTTGAGCGGGTTATGAGCCGAGGCTCATCCTTTTGCCCTCGCGGGCAAAAAAAGCGAAAGAGTTGTTGTAACCTGTGTTTTTTTATGAAAATTTATGTATATTTAAATTCTATCGTACTCATGCATCGTGACTTGAGACTCAATCTGTTTGGCCGCCTCAATAGCTACTGCTACCACAATAAGCAAACTAGTACCACCAATCTGGAACGACGTTGTACCAGAAGCACCTTGAACCAACAATGGTAATACCGCAATCAAACCAAGGAATGTAGCGCCGATTAAATTGATACGATTCACAGTCATACCCAAATATTTTTCAGTTTCCTTTCCAGGACGAATACCAGGGATAAAGCCACCTTGACGTTGCAAGTTTTCTGAAATCTTTTGTGGATGGAAGATAACAGCAGTATAGAAATATGTAAAGAAAAATACTAACAAGAAATAAGCGAACCCGTAAAATAATTGATTTTGAAATATAGCAATTGTCTTCACAGCCAAGGTCGATAACCAAGCACTACGGGCATGAATGAAAAACTGAGCGACCATCGGTGGAAATAAAACTAATGAGATTGCAAAGATAATTGGAATCACACCAGACATATTGACACGAATTGGCAAATGAGAGGAAGAACCGCCATAAACATGATTGCCTCGCATCTGTTTGGCGTAATTTACTGGGATATTGCGTTGACCTTCATTGATAAATACTACACCAACTACTGTGGCAATAGCCACAACTCCCATCATAACAAACGTATAAAGATCGGCCGAGGTGTAATTAAGAAAAGCATTGCGTAAAATTGTTGGTAATGAAGAAACGATACCGGCAAAGATCAAAAGTGACATACCGTTGCCGACTTTCTTTTCAGAAATTAGCTCACCAAGCCATACCAAGAACATTGTCCCAGCAGTGATGGTAAACATAATAGTAATCATTCTAAAGGTTGTAAGATCAGCCAAAATCGGACGAGAAGAATTTTGCAACAAACGGATCATACCAAAAGATTGCAAAAATGCTAATGGCACTGTCAAATAACGGGTATACATGTTGATACGTTGCTGACCGGATTCACCTTCTTTGGTGATTTCCTCTAAAGCTGGTACAATCATAGCCAACAACTGGAAGATAATAGAAGCAGTAATATAAGGAGCGACGCCCAACATGATTACTGAAAAGTTGGACATGGTGCCGCCTGAAAAAACATTCAACAAACCCAAAATCTGGTTGCCATCCAAATAATTTTTTAAATTGGCCACATTTACTCCTGGAACAGGGATGTGTGAGGCCAAACGAAACACCACCAACATGGCTAGGACGAACAAGATATTATTTCTAATATCTTTAATTTTCCAAACTCGTTCAATTTTTTCCCACATAAAGTGAAGGGTTATTTAATTTCTCCTCCTGCTTTTTCGATAGCGATTTTTGCACTAGCAGTTGTTTTCAAACCTTCAACTGTTAGTTTCTTTTTCAGCTCTCCAGTACCAACCACCTTAGCGGTTTTTACTGAAGCGGCTAAAACATTTTTTTCTTTTAGAGTTACCAAATTTACCACTTCACCAACGGCAAAGTGTTTTTCTAGATCACTCAAATAAACCTCGGATGGTCTAGTAGCAATACTAGTAAAACCACGTAATTTTGGAGTAGACTGCATCAAGCGTTTGAAACCTTTCAATTTCAAACCACGGCTACCACCAGAACGAGCAGTTTGACCTTTACCACCATGTCCAGAATAGTTTCCATGGCCAGAGGCATTACCGCGACCAAGTTTTTTGGCAGTATGGCGTGAGCCTTTTGAGGCCTTTAAAGTATGGATGGCTAATTTCATAAAAATT
>JBAYIZ010000001.1:0-155971 GCA_041665405.1 Candidatus Magasanikiibacteriota bacterium | reverse complement strand
ACGGGGGGGGACCCCGGGGCGCCAAGGGGGGGTGGGGGGGGGGCTTTCTGGGGGGGGGGGTGCGCCCGGGGGGGGGGGGGGGGGGGGGGGGGGGGGGGGGGGGGGGGGGGGCGGCGGAGGAGCCTTGGCCACAGGAGGCGCGGGCGCCGGAGCAGGTTCGACCGGCGGGGGCAGAACGATCTTCTCGACCGCCTGCAAGCGCGTGTTGTAGCGGCTCATGCGCCGCGACATGGCCTGGACCGTCTTCGTGTCCACCTTCAGCAACAACTTGTTGGCCAACTCGGTGGCCTCCTTGCCGTTGCTCTCGGCAATCTCCTTCTTGAGAGCCGCGAGAACCGAAACCTCCACCTTGGCGTCCTTCAACGCCTGGATGTCGCTCTCGACGTCGGTCGCGGTCGCCTTCAGCGCGAGCTCGGCGGCCGTCCAGTCGTGCTCGGCCGTGATGCGGCCGTCGAGCCGAACGTCCTCGGCCTTGAGGCCGAGGACGTCGCTCTCGAGCGTGCCGATGCTCGAGGAGTTCACGACGACCACCGCGACGACTCCCACCAAGACAGCGATGATCGCCATGTTGACGAACGCCATGGGCGACCACTGCTTCGACGGGGGCGCCGCGTCCCGGTCATTTTCCCGTTCTTTGTCGAACCACGGGTGCGCGTTGGGGTTGTTGGAACCCGTCTGATCGACGACGGGGACTGCTGGGACGCCGATACCCATTTGGGTCTGGTTCTGGTCAGCCACGATCTTTCTCCCCACCTCGTGCGGCAAAGCAACTTTAGCACCGGAAACGCTCCGGCACCTCTGTCACTTCCCCGAACGGGGTTTTGCACGATGACTCTAGATTAAATGTTTTAACCCACAGTCATCGTGCAAATTTCTACCAAGTATTGATTGTAAAGAGCTAATTGATACTATTATTCTATTTTGAATAATAACTGTATATAATAGCACAAAAACGTACCTTTGTCAAGAGGTACTCCCGAGTTATTCACTTCTTATATTTTCGCTTATATTAGCCTCGAAATTGACACCAAACAACACCCATTTCCTACCATTAACCCCCATCCACCACAACCTCGTCTTTTCCATCAAAATTGACATCCGTAGCGCCGATATTCAGGTCCCCTCCACCCAATGGACTAATGACCGAAAATTCAGACAATTTCTTGCCTTTATTATCAAAAATTCGAACAATATTTTTGGTACCGACTTTGGCCAGAGTGATTATCTCTGCCTTACCATCCCCATCCACATCACCAGCGGCCACTTTTACTTTGCCAGTAAATTTCTTGTCATAAGGAAAAAATCGGTATTTTATCTTTTGTAAATTGGCATCAAAAATCAATACTTCCCCTACTCTACCACCGCCAGAGCCAATCACCGCTTCCAAATCAAAACCACCACTAAAATTTCCCAATGCCCCATAAAAACCAGCATTATATTTTGTACCAAACGGATAAAAATCTTCTTTAATCATGCCACCGTGATAATTGTACAATTCACCACGATTGCCGACTGTCGGTGTAACCAAAATTTTTATTTCACCGTTGGCACTTTCACCAACACTAAAACGTATTTCTCTAGTATTACTTCCGCCAAATGGATAACTATCAAACCAATTTTGATTGGTAGAATTAAAAATTTGTACTCGGCCACTATTTCCAACTATTTTTTCATTATTACCGTCACCGTTCAAATCTCCTACAAACACGCGCGCGCCACCAGCGACATCCGAAACGAATGCAAAGAAACCGTTTCGTGCTCTCTGTCCTCTAATATTATAAAATGTTACTAAGTTACCATTTTTGAAAGGAACATCAAATAAATTTTGAGTTACTTTTCTCAACACCAAACCATCACGTGCATTGAGCGATACCTTATCGACTATCGAACCATCATTGGTGGACGGATCCTGTTTGCCAATTATTTTTTCATAATCTTCTCCCAAATTCACCGTTTGAGTATTACCAGTAGAATTTACCAGTGCAATTCCATTTTCAAAATCTCGGCGCCAGACATCTTCTTTAACTTGAGTGCCACCGCTGTTAGTACGCGCTTCACCTGTTGGATTACCCAACTCCACATCATATTCATCATACCACCAAGTTTGTTCGTGATTTTGGTCACCATAATCAAAAGAATAATAGGCACCACCAACCAACGCACTCCCCAATCCATAGCGCATAGTTTGGTAATCTTGTTTGTTGCCGGTGTTGTTGGTATTACCATTAATAATGATAATGCGGGGTTTCAAATTGCCGTTCATCTCCGTGCGAATGGCATACATCACATCACGCCAAACATGATTCTGAAAATTTTCATACATCATACCATTGAGATCGTTGGCATATTCACGAGTCATAGCATTGCCTACGATCACATATTTGGCACCGGACAAATCGCGAGTGAGATTAAAAATTCTCGTCATGCCAGTATTCCAATTTTTATTGATATCACTATCTGGTTGTCCATCAAAATTCAAATCCACATCACTGCCAGAAAACCAAGTGAGATCACCCCAAGCATTATCATAAAAAATTCCGTCCCACAGACCGGTGGACAAAACTTCGTTGGTCATAAAACTGGCTAGATAATCATTCCATCTCTGACCACCGCTAAGCGGACAGAGATTGGTAGGATTCAACATGGTCGTGCCTGGCCAATATGACATTTTATCACCATTACTGCGACGCAAATACCAACTATCACTAATACCATTTTTTAATTTGGTGCGCATCGTTCCCATGGTACCACTCTTTATTTCTTGAGAAGTGACATAAGCCAAAATTTTTATATTCGGATTCAGCTGTCTAATTCTTCTTATTTTATCCGGATTGGAAACCTGGTTTTCCATGTCGATAATTATCAGATCCCATTTGGCCAAATTTTCCAATTCACTGGAAGGTATATCCCAACGTAAATAGTAATTGGCTAAAATAGGTGCTGACTTGGCAAAAAAATTGAAATAACAAAACACGGACACGAATAGCCCAAAGAAAATGGCGACGATTGTCCTGTAAAAATTTTTATTCATTCGCAGAATAAACTTTTAATAAATTTTTTAGATAAACTTCTGAACTGTTTTCTGATTGCGCCTGAGCAAATAATTTATCGCCCATCGCTTGGCGCTCATCTTCATTTTTATCAAACCACTCTTTTATTTTTTTTGCTAGCGCATTTTCGTCGGCTGGATTGACCAATAATTCTTTTGGTAACATTTCAGCAATTCCCCCAATATCACTGGCGATTACGATTTTACCATGCGCTTTGGCTTCCAAAATACTTAGTGGCGCATTTTCATACCAGACCGATGGTGCTACCAATAATCGTGCACCTGCTATTAATTTTTCAAATTCTATACCATTTTTTTGTCCGACAAATTCGACGTTGGTCAATTTTTTATCTGTTTTGATTTTTTCTAATTCTTTTCTCTCTGGACCGTCACCTACTATTTTAAAATTAATTTTAGGCAACTGTTGAGCGGCAGATAACAAAAAGCGCGCGCCTTTTTCACTAGACAGACGCCCCACGTACGCCACATAACCATTATCCCCTTTTGAAAAATTAAATTCGCTATCCGCGAGTGCATTGGGTAGATGTAAAATCGATTCGGCCTTAAAACCCGCCTTGATAAATTTATCACGTAAAAAATTACTTGGACTGAGATATTTACCAATCATCTCTTTGTATCCTTTGCCATCCACAAAATAGGCCTCGAGCGTAGCCAGCAAACTATCTGAAATGTTTTCCATACAATTATTCAAAAGACAGCGGTAATATTTTCCACCCACACCCTCTTGAAAAATTTTACCATGATGATACAAACTGTAATTTGGGCTGATGAATTTATAATCATGTAGGGTCATTACCGATTTTATTTTTTTCTCCGCCACGGCCTCAACCACCGAACATGAAAGCTGGTGATAGACATTGTGAAAATGAACTACGTCTGGTTTCCAATCGGACAATAATTTGGACAGATTGCGCTTCGCCTGAGCATTATAAATCACGCGTGCGCCAAACTTTATTTTTGAAAAAAAACCCAAATTTTTATAATCAACAAAATCGGTGAAATATTTATTAAAAAATAAATTTTCTGGGTGATTCATCCCAAACACTTCAACTTGATGGCCGGCCTTTTCCAAAAGCTCCTTTGTCAACAACGCCATCTTCTCTGTTCCACCTCGTGGATACCAGAATTTGTTTACAAGTAATATTTTCATAACAGTTAAACTTTATAACCAAAAAACTTATTTTTTAAAATCCAAAATCCAACCGCCAACGGATGATGCATGATAGCCGTACGCGCGGTACAAATCATCCAGACGGGCACTTTCAGTTCGTCTACTTTTTTTCTTTGTTCCTCTACTGATAAACTTTTCCAAAAATCCGTAAAATTACTAATTGTATGGATATTACCCAAGATCACATTGTGTACGACAGATGGATAAATATCACCACTAGGATCTAAAAAGAAAAACTCGCGCCCTGGTGCATTGTCTAAAACCGGATTTTTGCTGGTAATAAATTGAAACATCCCGTTGGCAAAATAGGCGCGTGCCCAGCGTTTGATATTCCAACTTTTTAATTCTTGGTTGATAATATATTGATAAGCTGTCTCAAGTAAATCGCGTCGCGGACTATTCACATTTTGTTTTCCACCAAAATAAAATTCACTACTCTGAGCAAAACTATGAGTGAACTGAACACCAAGTTCCTGCGCCAAATCGTAAACTTTTGTAAAATGATTTACATTTTGTTCGGTAATGGTAAACGCCAAGCGCAGATTGGTCACGCCCATACCTTTGAGCAGTTTGATGGTATCCATCACACGATCAAACCCACCTGGGATGCCACGCATCTCATTGTGCATCTCGCCAATACCATCAATAGAAAACGCTACCCCAACATCAGGAGCGATTTTCAAAATCTTGGTCATTATCTTGTCTATAGTCGAAGTAAGAAAACCGTTGGAAGAAATCACAATGCGAGCCTTGGGACAGGTCTTTTTTATCGTCGCCACAATCTCTGGTAAATCTGTGCGCAAAAATGGTTCACCACCAGACAAGTTTACATCTCGCAAACTATCCGGCAATTTTTCCAAATCGGACAACATCAATTCGGGAGAATCTTTTATCTTCCATATATCACACATGGTACAACGTGAATTGCAACGATAGGTCAGAGCCACCACACAATCCACCGGCATTTTTACAGACATAAAAACAGTTATATATGATGTATATATTTTACCTTAAATCTGTGGTATAATCAACTTATTATTTATAAATATGGACTACACAAAAATTTCTAAAAAAAATTGGCTAACTCATTGCTATTATCATTGCGCTGGAACAGGAATTTTAGTTTTAAATAAAATTCGCCACGAAGTAAAAGGCTACCTAACACCACGTACATTTTCCACTTTGGATTTGGAAAAAGTGATAGATTATGATATCAAAGTGGTCAACGATTGGCTCGAACAACTAAAAAAATATTGCCAAAACAACGACATCACCAATCTAAATATCCTAGAGCTTGGTCCAGGTGCTGATTTGGGCGTGGGTTTGAATTTTTTAGCGCGTGGTGCTAACCGATATTTTGCCTTAGATAAATTTAAATTGATTGACCAAGCCTCGAGTGAACTTTATGATAAATTTATTAATACTATCGCCACAGATGAAAAACAAAAAAACTACCTGGAAAAAGAAATCGGATTATTTAAAAACAACCAAACTGGAAAAATTCAATACATAGCAGACAAAAAATTTTCTTTGCAACATTTTTTGGATAAAAAAATAGACCTGATTGTCAGTCAAGCCGCCTTTGAACATTTTGTCGACCCAGCACAAGTAATCAAAGAAATCGGACAAATCAGTAAATCTGGTACCAAAGTAGTGATACAAATCGACATGATGACCCACTCTAGGTGGATAAAAGATGTGGACCCACAAAATATCTATCGCTACTCAAATATTTTTTATCAACTGACCAAGTTTCTTGGTTCACCAAACCGTTGGAGGCCAAATGATTATGTAACAGAATTTAATAAAGCTGGTTTTGGCAAAATCAAAATTGTACCTATCACTGTTCTGCAAGACGATTATATTGACAACCTTACTCCCCATCTCAACAAACAATTTAGAAAAAAAGAAAAACAAATGGAAATTTTGGATTGTTATTTATTAGCTACCAAAGAATAGACTTCATCGTATTTTTTTACCATCAACTCTACGCTAAAATTATCTTTGGCGTATTTTTGTGCGTTTTTTGCCAACTGTTTACTTTCATCCTGATGTTCAAAAATATATTTAATTTTTTCTACCCAATCTGAAATATTTTTTGGTTCGACCAATATACCAGTTTCTTTGCCCTCTATTATTTCTTTCAAACCATCTACACTAGAAGCCAATACCAATCGTCCACTGGCCATAGCTTCCATCGCCACCACTCCCAATCCTTCCCAAATAGACGGTATCAGCAAAACATCGGCTTGGCTATAATATTTTTCTACTTGTGCCACTGGCTCTACAAATGTGACCCTGTCGGCAAAATTATTTATTTTAACGAATTCCATCAAACTATTTTTTTCAATCCCCGCTCCCACTATAGTCAAGTGCCAAGAAAGATTTTTCAATTTGTTCAGTGCGGCCAAAGCAAAAAAATGACCCTTCTGTTCCACTAAACGTCCCATCATCAAAAATTGCAACGGTTCTTGCCATGTAGAAGGCGGTATATTGGCAAACCGATTCAAATCAATGCCATTATAAATTACCGTGATTTTATTCCGGTTATCATAAACCACACGCATATATTTCGAGACAGCTTCGGAACAGGCTACATAATAATCGTGGTCTTTGGACAAATATTTTTTAATAAAATTTTTCAACCGCCCATCCTCATAGTTGAGATTATGTTCAGTACTCAAAAATGGCACACCCACTTTGTGAGCCGCCAATCGTCCCCAAAAATCACCAGCAAATAAATGTCCGTGTACAACGTCTGGTTTCAATTCGATCAATTTTTTTTCTAAACGTTTTAAAAAACCCAGATCAAATTTGGATTTTTTTTCTATCAAAATCACTTCTGCCTTTTTTTCAACCAGAGCTTTCAGTGGTGTATTATCAAAAAAAACAATTACCGAAAAACGATATTTTGCACTATCACTATTGTTTATCAAATCCACTACCATTCGTTCGGCTCCCCCATATCCTAGTGCCGGAATGATCTGTACAATGTGTTTCATAAATTACAAATCTTTTTTCAAAAAAGTAGCCGCGCTCAAAGCCAATCCAATCGGTAGCCACATCACACTGGTAAAATAAGAAGTATTAAAAAATTGGAAAATCACCGCTCCAACTACCGACATAAACAATATCATATACAATTCCTTGTCATCACTCACCTTATACGCCGTCCACAATGTTTTAAACAAATATGTCAAAAATATCAAGATTAAAATCAAACCAACATAACCATCTTCGACAATTATTTTTTGTACAATCCCATGAGAATCTAATGCTGAACCATATTCCTGTGTCCAATCTTGGACTGAACTAAGCAACTGGACAAACATCCCTGGTCCATAACCAAACACTGGTGAACGATTGGCATAGAAAAATGAAATTTCCGTCATCGCAAAACGTGAGCTGGTAGAACTTTGGACAATCGGAGTGGTCAAAAAGAACACCATATATGCAAACACCGCCGCCACCAACAGCGATATCAAAAAATTAAAATTAGAAATTTTCTTAAATCTTAATTTTATCTCTTCAAAATAAACAACACCCAATACTGCCAACTGAGCAAAAATAGTAACCCATGCCGCACGAGACAATGTTAGAAGTGCCGCGAGTAAAGTCAAAATCATCCCCCAAAAATATCTTTGTTTCAATTTATCAGTTTTGGCTTTCAAAAATAAATACAATCCCGCTGGTAGTACCACTACCAAAACTTCAGCAATCAAATTATGGTTATAACCTAGCGGAGCAAAACCAGCGATGCCGTACGGTGTCACCCGTGGCCAACCAGTCTGAGCGAAAAAATACAAGGAAGACAGACCGAACAGTGCCGCTAATAGTCCCACTCCAAACCAAATTTTCAAAATGTTTTTTACCGTTTCTAATTTGTCTATCAAAATCACCGGCATTACCACAAACACCACATACACAAAAGTCATGTTACGTGCCAAGTATTTCATGCTGGCAGACCAATTGTGATCATACGCAAATAAAGCGCAGACTAACGACCACAACAAGAATAATAAATACAAACCAGATAGTTTAATTAAAATCTTTTTATCTTTCCAAACCGGATGTAAACGCCCAAAAATAATCGCCAACAGAGACAAACCGAGCAACATTACCCCGATAAAATCCCCTAGCGGCGCATTCACCGAAGAAAGATAAACCACATTTCTCGCCCATTCATATTTCGAAAAAGAAATCTCCCAACCGGTGAAAAAAGAGACGGTGGTAAGAATATAAAAAAGTAATTCTAGTTTAAAAATAAAGGCAATCACCAAAAATATCGCCAGTATGGCCACACCAAAACTCAAAAACATCTGCAATGGCAAAAGCAACAACAGCGACCAAAATAATAAAATCGCCGCAGCACCCATGGTAAATTCTTGCTCCCAGGGAGATAGACGCGGAAATAATAAATTTGGCGGATTGTCTTGATTATTTCTTTTAAACATATAAATATTGTATCAAAAATTCACTAAAAAGACAAACAAAAAACCACCCGAGAGAAGGGCGGTGTTTTTGTAATGGAGATAATAGTATTTCCATCTTCAACTCACAACCGAGATTATGAATTCAAGACGGTGGGGCACTCCTTTGAGTGCCCCGGCTGACCGACTCCGCTACGATCTCTCGTCGCGAAATACGGCGACCCGAAATGGGTCAGGTTTGGCCACAATGGCCTCTCGAGGAATCCCAGTTGTCAAGCTGGTATCCCCGCCGATTAATATAAATCGGATAAATTCCCGAGCGACTAGACGGCTACTTGCAGCCGAAGTCCTCCGGGGTAAGCTGGATGTTGCCCTGGCCGCCGCCCATGCAGGCGTTGAGGTGATGCACGTACTTGTTGGGCACGAGCAAACCGTTCACCTTGACGACGCAGACGTCCAGCTTCGTGGGGCTGTCGCAACCGAACCACAGCTGGTACGGCGTGGACAGGTCACGCACCGCGATCTCCGAACCCCAGACGCACAGTTGCGCCTTGAGCAGGTTGTTCACATACGGCGCGGTGCCGGTCGTCAGGCCGAAGGGATCGAACCCCTTGCCATCAGCCGTCAGCCCGTACATGGGATGAACTTCCCCGGAAAACGCTCCGCACTGGACTTCGATCTTGACGGTGTCGGGCGGGTTGACGGGCGGTTGCGAAATGGGCGTGAAGACACAGACTCCCGTGGCTGCGCTGCAGGAGTCCGCTGTCTTGGCGTTGCCGTCGTTGCACACCTTCGCGTCGTTGACGCAGCCGGGTGCGGGGAGGCAATAATCCAAGGTGCAGGGATTGCCGTCGTTGCAGCTGACCTGCAACGGCGCGTTGCAGGTCCCGGTGAACGGGTTGCACACGTCGAACGTACACGGATTGCTGTCCGTGCAGTCCGAGTCCTTCTGGCAGGCGCCCGACTTGTTGTCGAAATAGCACGCGCCGGCCGTTCCGGTGTACCACCCAGAGGCGTCACAGTTGTCCCAGGTCCAGACTTTTCCGTCGTCGCAGACCTTGTCGGCGAAGGCGCAGCCGGTTGCCGCGTCGCAGGTGTCGATGGTGCACGGATCGCCGTCGTCGCAGGTCGCGGGGGCGAAGTCGCACCCCACGGCCCCGTCGCACAGGTCGTTCGTGCACGGGTTGTTGTCGTCGCACGAGACCGCCGTTCCGGCGCAAGCGCCACCGAAACAGGTGTCGCCCGAGGTGCACGCGCTGCCGTCGTCGCAGGGCATCACGTTGATGCCATGCATGCAGCCCACGTTTGGAACGCAGGCGTCGTCGGTGCACACGTTGCCGTCGTCGCAGGTGACGGCGGTTCCGGCGCAGGTGCCGGTCACGCAGGTGTCGCCCGAGGTGCACACGTTGCCGTCGTCGCAAGCAGCCGACGTCGGCAGGTGGGAGCAGTTGCCCCCGGTGGTGCAGAGGTCGGTGGTGCAGGCGTTGCCGTCGTCGCAGGTATTCGCCGCGAAGACGCAGCCCTTGGTCGGGTCGCAGGTGTCGGTGGTGCAAAGGTCACCGTCGTCGCAGGCCGCGTTGGCCGCGAAGACACAACCCTTGGTCGAGTCGCAGGTATCAGTGGTGCAGGCGCTGTTGTCGTCGCACTGCGTGGGCGTGGCGCCGCCGCAGATGCCGACGAAGTTGCACATCTCGCCAGTCGTGCAGGCGTTGCCGTCGTCGCAGGGCGCGACGATGGCGATGTAGATGCACGTGTCGGCGACGTACTTGTCGGTCGTGCAGGCGTTGCCGTCGTCGCACGGGTTGGCGTCAGTCGTGCCCGCATCGGCGTCGTTGTCGATGGTGCCGGTGTCGACCGAACCGCCATCGATGTCGGCCGGGATGGTCGGAGCGCTTTCGCAACCGACCGAAAGGGTGAAGAAACAGAACACCGCCGCGCAGCTCGCGGCCAGCTTGATGAGCTTGGTAGCCATCTGGACGTATCCTCCAAAAGAAACCCTTTTCCTCAGGTCAGCGAAGTTGCCAACCGTCGGAGACTGTCTCGTACCTCTCACAGCACACTCCCCCGCGTAGTGCGGGAGTCGCTTCGGTCTAGGACCGAAACTCCCACACAGCGCGAAGGCTGCCTGCGCGGGGAATTCAGAATATATTTGGATATATGCTAAATTCCCCGCGCAGGTTTATTATTTTTTAACTAGTCTTTAAATTGTCAAATAGCTATCAGTAACTTCCCTTCTCAATGAACACATAATATATTCACTAAGAAGGGAGCCTGACACAAGGTGCTATCATAGCTCCCCCCGGTGTCAGGAATGCTGGCTCACCGCTCACTCTTCGCATCATCATAAACATGACGCGAGAAGGAGCATGGTGCCTGATCCGTAGATCAGAAACGCCAGCCGATGTTCAGCTTGCCCCCGAGGGAGCTACTGAGCTGATCGAGTTGGTCCCAGCTCGGACCACCGAAACCTTCCACCCCGACGAACGCGTGGGGGCCGAGGAAGTAATCGGCGGAAAGAGATCCGACCAGCGCGCCCTGGTTCCAGGCGAAGGCAGGTGTCCGTTGGACAATCTGCCCACCCGAAAGCGTCAGGCGGAAGTAATCGGAAACCCACACCCCGAGGCCGACGTTGAAGTCGGTCACGGAACCATGCCGAGCGAGGCCACCAGCGGCCGAGGCGCGAAGGAACCAGTCGTTCGAGAGACGCAGGGTCAAGCCGACGTTCGGCATGACCACCATCGAGGGCGCGTTGCCCGCGATGTAGCCGGCCTTGAGGCCGAGTTCTGCGTGAATCAACGACGGCTTCGTGATGGTGGGAGGGGTGACCACCGTCACATCACCACCAGGCAAAACCGTGACCTCGACGGTCTGGTTCGGCTGGGGGGTGACGACGGTATCCTGCTCTTGCGCCAAGCACGGCTTGGCCCCGACCGCGAACGCGGTGATGGCGACGATGGTCGCCACGAGGAAACTGCGAAGCATCTGCCTCTCCTTGTGGGTGGTCCCCAACCATATTTACCGGAGCGGTTCCGGCTCACGTGGGGAGGACATTCTCCCATCGCTAAGAAAAAATATTATTACAATACTCTTTCTTCGCGATGGGAAATTTTGCTGGGATAATATTGAAAGGAACGAGATGGTTTTTATACCACCGTTTCAGATAACAATCTCTTATTATCTAAACCAGTGGCCCGATTGCTCGGGCACCCTGTTTGGGATTTTTGTCTTGCCACTAACCTTTCGACGCTCAATAATCAGCGTCGTCAGATAATAGTGTCTCCTCTAAAGACAGAGGAGAAGTTGGCGGGGACCAGGGCGAAAGTCGCACCTGGTCCCCTACGCAACTACTGCTAGCCGGGGAGGCTAGCGGGCCGGAGCGGCCGTCGGAGTCGGAGTCGGGGCGGCCGAAGGGGCCACGACGACCTTCATCCGGTTGGCCGTCATCCAGTCCTGCAAATCGCGCTTGGCCTGGTCGACGTCGGCCTTGGTGGCCGTGTTGTTGTCGACCGCGTTGGGGCGGACTTGCTCGGAGCGGATGCGCCAGATGGCCCGGCGAGTGCTCTGACCCTGGTTGATGATGTCCCGGCGGATCACCGAGTCATTGGCCATGATCTGAGCCTTCACCGCGGCCACGTCACTTCGAGCGCCAGCCACGTCGCCGCGAATGGCGGATGCGTTGACGTTCTCTTGCGCGAGAACACCAGCCACATCGCCACGAATGGCGGATGCGTTGACGCGCGCCTGGGCGACCACGTAACCAACCGAACCGACGATCGCGCTGTTGACGCGGGTGACGGTCTGGTTCTCGTGGGTCTTGGCGCTGCTCGCCATGTCGCCGACGGTCGTTCCGACCTCTCCCCAGTGGATCCAGTGGCCGACCGAGGCGGCCGCTCCCACCACCGCGAAAATCGCGATGAGCGTGAGCAGCCACGGGAACGACTTCTTGGGCGCGGCGACTTCCGGCTGGCGCTGGGCGGGACGAGGCTGCTGGCGCGGCTCCTCTTCCTGCTGGACGCAATCGAAGGAACCGACCAGACGCGGCGGCCGCATCGCGATCGGAGCGGTCAGCAGCAGGTACCCGCACTCCGGGCAGTTGTTCGGGGTGGGATTGACAGCGATCTCATGGGAGCAGTTCGGGCACTTCATCTGGGACTCCTTGAGGTGTCTCTCACAGTCGTGGTTGGTTACCGACTTGTTGAGACTTTCGGACGTTGACGAACGTTTCGACGATCTTCCGACGTTTCTCCCTAACCCAGGGAGAAGAGCAACCGAAGTCACTCACCTCCACCTGTGTGGGAGTAAAGCTATGACTATCACAGACTTACTCCCACACAGATGATTTTTTAGTAGTTGCGTATATATTGTAAAGAACTTAATGGACTTTATCAGTCCGAGTTTAAAGAAATTCTCATTCACTAAACTCTGGCTGACAATGATGTAAAAAAACTCTCCATGGTGAGAGAGTCGGCAATATATAATGATAATATATAGTATCTTGACCTATCTATCTCTAGACCTCTCTCAGATCTATAAATAGATGCTTGCTGACAGTCTTTACCTATTCATCAGCATAACGGATAAGTATAGCATAATATAGGAACCTTGTCAATACCCCATTACGAATAAAAGGTAGTTTTTGGACATATTTTGCTTTATTTTAGCCAATCTATACAAATTAAAAAAGCCCTGAATTTCAGGGCTTTAAGGCTTATTATTTTACTATCACTACTTGACATCCTTAAATAGGTTCCCAAACCATTTGCGAGTAAACGATATATTTGGATCGGTCTGAATAAAGGTTTTTCCGGTGGCAACATCTTGATAAACTGCCACATGGGAACCTTCCCCTTTTACCACCCCTGCTATATACTCATTTCCCTTAGCATCTTTCATATTAAACCTTTCAAAAGTATTATCATCGGGTTCAATTTTGGAAACATCACTAAAAATCAATTGCTCTTCTGGAGAAAGTGGTGGTATTAATAGATTTTTTTCACCCATCACCACCATCAAATTACTCAATTTATCTCCGGTAGTCAAATTAGGATTATCCAAAATTTGTCGGACATCAGCATCCTTCAACCAATTTGGATTTGCCTTAATACCAGCATCCAATTGATTCATCAACTTCGACAAAATTCCACTATTGTCTTTTATATCAATATTTAGATCCTTGCTAAATGAACTAACAAAATTTTCTTTGACATCCGCCCATTCCAAATATTGTGGTCTCAACTCCTCAGGAATTTCAGCAGGAATTTCTACTGCGCTTTCTATAGAGGCGACTGTCTCAATTTTATTCCCGACAGATTGTACCGCTACTTCTGGAGTTCCACCTTTGACACCACCTGCACCAGCAGCTTCAACCACCCCACCAACTTTTGCAACTTGTGGCGCGCCAGCTTCGACAGCTCCGCCTGGTTGTGTACCATGAAGCATCGCCTCAAGACCAGCCTTATTTTCTATCGCGCCACCAGTGGACCATTTGATTGAAGAACCTGAGCTTTCGGCAACAAAAGGTTGCACTTCAGCCACCCCACTACGCGGACTAGGAATATCATCAAAGAGTTCACCTGCACCACTTTTATTGAAACCGGCTGAGTGACTAGGAATATCATCAAAAAGATGACCGGCACCAGTTTTATTAAAACCAGTCGGCTCACCAGTAATCGGTTCAAATAAATCACCCGCTCCCTCTTTTGTAAATTTACCACCTTTAGGAATGCGATCACCTTGTTCAATATGAGTTTTTCCTCCCACATGCTTTTCGATCATGGAGTGACCATTATCATCACCAACTTGGACATTGCCAGACACTCTGACTGTTGGTATCTCGCCTGCTTTCAACAAACCTTTGGCGCTACTTCGCAAATGATCCATAGCACGTGACACACTGTCACCTTTTGAAAATTTAAATTCCACCACTTTACCGTGAACATCTTTTACATCTGTACCATCAGAATGGGTCAAAGTAATTTTCGCGCCTGGAATTATTTCTTTTGTATTAATACCATCCACCACATTTGGTTTATCAGGATGGAAACGCAATGAATGCTCAACAAATTTTAGTGATCCGTTTTTATTATAATGTTCTGTGATACCAAGTTTCGCTTTCATCTGATGTTCCCAATCTGACACACCACCAGAAACTTTTGTCGGAGCTTCAACTAAACCGGCAGGACGAACATTGAATGATTCTGGAACTTCGGCGGTTGGTACTACATCTGGACGGGACGCTTCAAAAACATCTTTTGGGGCAGATGGATGAACATCCGCATAATGAGCCATAGGTACGTGATCCGATGGAATTCCTCCAGCCACAACTCTAGCACCTCCGACGATAGCTGAACCTTCAGGGCGACCAGTTCCAGATGCTGATGTCTCAGTGGATAAATGGTGTTTTGCTGCCTCAATACCTTGACCAACAAGCAAAAATGTTCCTAAACCAATTCCAGCATATATAACAGCTCTAATATGTCTTCGAGCGGCGCTACCAAATTTTGTACCCATACTATTCTCTGCCGCTTTACCCATGTGAGTAGTAGTATTTTGGATATTTGCCAAGCAAGCCATAAAGCCAGCTTTTTCCAACAAACCAGAACGTGAAATTTCGCGGATTGTTCCTTCAACGATACTGCGATATTTTGTATTTCTTTGTAACATTCCCGCCACGTCTTTCGCGTGTTTCTGATAATATTTTAAATCGTCCGCTGGAATGTTGGTCAAAGTCAATTCATTCAACGAACGACCTGCCAAAAGTACCGAAAATAAATCATAATACTCTTTGGTCATTTTTGTATGACCATCAGAGACCGTGTGTGAACCTCCTGTCAAAGCATCATTTATATGTGTATTTATTTGAAACAAATTTGACTCAACATGCTGGATACTATCTCTATCTGCTGAATTGCGCTCTGATTTCAAACCGGCTTTCTCTCCAGCCAAACCAAAAATGGTAGCTCCCAAAACACCACGACCAATATCACTATTATAAACCATCACCGCTGCAACAGAACCACCCATGCCGGCAGTTATCATAGCTTGAGTACCAAAATCCATTTTTTGTTTTTTCTCCAATTCATCTGCTTGCGCTCCTAGTCCTTGTCTGCGCAACATATCTGGGGATTGTCCACCACGCGAAGCAACCGAACTTTTTCCAGAATATATATCTATTATTTTTTGCCATGCGCGTACTTCTATAGGATCTTGTTCTTGTACTTTTATTGCATCATTATTGTGTAACGCATATAATGCTTTGGCAAATTCCAATCGAATTTTTTTGTCTTCAACATCTACTCCCTCCGCCTCTGCCGCATTTTTCAACATCTCATGGAACATACACACAGTATCACCCTTTAGAGTGATAGTTTCAGTGCCATCAGTCACAGCTAATTCTTGACCTTCTTTTTTACCAGTCACTTTACGCATGGATATAGTAAACATGTCAGCCATCATATCAACCTGTTCTGGTTTTATTCCTGGATTTAAAACATCTGTGGTAAACATTTTACTCATTAGTTCATCGGTAATAAATTGTTTTTTCTTTTCATCAGCAACTTTTTTTGCTCTTTCTTGTTCTTTCGAATAATAGTTTGTGTCTTTGCCCATTATTCTTTGTATTCCTGCCTTGGCAAAACCAACAGCACTACCAACTATACCTGCTTTCACCACCCCTGGAATAGGTACCAATTTTAACGCAAGGCTAAGACCGCCGCCGATAGTACCCAACACAGCTATATTTATTCCCATACGCGCAGCCATCGAGGCTTTCATATTAACAAAGGTCGAAGTGTCCCAGTGTTCTTGTCTTATTTCCCTCCAAAAATCTTTTGTATAGAATTTCCAACGAGCCGGATTATTTTTTATATCAGCAATTTTTTGAGTCAACAAATTGCGCAACTGACTATCAGTATTGGCCATCATCAACAGTGAAAAATCCTTGGATAATTTATTTTTGAATTGTTTTCTAAAACCTTCCCAATCTTTGATACCATATTGGGCCATCCTGCCTCGTAGTGGTGGTGTCGTCGCATCCACATCTATTCCATCCAACCATTTGGCCATCGCTAGTTCAAGATCACTAGTAGATTTGCCTTCACTGATAACTGCGTCATAGGATTGTTTTACAACCTCTTTGAACTCAGCTGGCTTGGCCAACATCATTTCCTTCATTATACCGCGGGGTAAATCGACAAATTTCACTTCTCTTTCTGTTGTACTGGCTTTTGTCTTTAGTTCAGCACTCAATATATCTTTTTCTAAGTTACCTAACTCACGCCAATAATCAATCATAACTTTGTCCACACCCGCAGTAGACGATTTTAATGCTGTAATATTAGTTCGGATAGCCTCAAGTCTTGTCTCTAATCTTGAAACACCTGTTTGTGTTTGTAGTTTGAAGACCAATCTTTCTACGTCTGCTTCCAATTCGGCTTTTTCTTTTTTGAAATTGAAAGCTTCGGTTTCTTGTAGATTTTTCCATTCTTCAATCATCTCCTTTATTATTTTTATTGTTTCAATAGCACGAGGACTCAACTGTGACAGAACTCGACCAGGGTGCAGATAATCCGTAAGACCCTCCTTTGCAGCGTTTGCTTTTCTTTTTGCATCAACTGAATCCAAAAAATCTGCAAATCTAAAAACTGGTGGAGTGGCTGGTGGAACAACTGCATTGGCAGTATCAAAAGCCAACCTAGCAGCTGTCAAATCATTAAATATTTGTATAGTAATTTCTTCTTGTTTTATTGGATTACCACTTGGTTTTTCAAATGTCTTTTCTGGTGGTGGTTTTACAGGACGCGGTATATTTCGTGGATCACGGTCAAAATCATCGATAGCTCTTTGTGCTACGGCTTTCAAAGCATTATCATTTTTGGCAGCCTTCAACGCTTCCGTCAACACCTTTCTTTCGCTATCCCAACGTTCAAATGCTTCAGATTTTTTTACCCATTTAGCATGTTCACTGTCAAATTTTATTTTTGCAGTTCTATCAATACCAGCAAACTCTCTATCAATCATAGTTTGAAATGTCTCGGCATTTTCTTTTCTTTCTTTAACTTCCCCACTTTTTTCCTCCTTGGCAATGATTTCACTAATTTCGGTATCCAATTTTCTTATCGCCGCATCTATCGCAGATTTTATTTTTTTAATTTCTGCAGACACAGTCACCATCTGTCCAGCTTCCAATTCAGACAATTCACCTAAATCAGATATTTGGTGATGCATTTCCTTGATTTTTAATTCCAAATCATTTATTTGTTTCATTAATTCTGTGCGCTTCTCGCCTTGAACTTTTTTTACTTCAGTAACCAAGCGTGCAATATCACCAGTACCCGCAGTTGTTAGCTTGGTTTCAATTTTTGAAATTTCACTCAAATTACGAATCACCTCTTGATCTATTTTTCTCAATACTACACGAGTCGGAGTAGCAGGATCTGTCAGATCATACCAAATTTCTCCGTTTGGTCCGATGTGAACATCGCCCACGCCATATTCCTTACCATCATATTTCACCCGTCTCACCCGACCAGTAGTTGACGAAAATTCAACCAATTTTGGCGGTATATGTACAACGTGTTCCACTCTACCAGTTAAGGTAATTTTGATAGCCTTATCTGGAGTCACTTCAGGCTTTCTGGCCAACTTACCACGTACCCAACCAGCGGACGGATCACGATAAATTATTTCATCATTTACTGCAAATTTATCTGCGTCAAATTTACTAACACGCTCTGGAGCATTTAAGGAAGATTCGGATTTTTTCATAAAATTATGATTTGAAATTCTTAATTACTTTATTGATTTTTTTCTTTTTAGCATTATCCAACATTTCTAATAGTTCATTTCTCAAAACATTTTCTTCCTTAGTCAATGCGTCCATACGTTGCAAAAATTTCTGAGTAGCAAAAATAATACCTAAACCAGCGGTACCAGTGTTATAATTTAATAAATTCTCGTCCGACATAAAATCACATGTTAAATGCGGCGCTGATTTCTTTTATATAGTCTGCTAAAATTTTACTTATAACTGCAGGAAAATCTTCAATATTTTTATTCCAAAAATCAGACCATTGTTGTGGGGTGGCATTGTTTTGGGTCATAGACAAATGCTCCTTCATACCATCTTCGGACAACAATGGCACCAAACCGATACTTAGTCGTCTATCTGCCTCAGCGACAAATTGAGCCAAATATACAGTTTGATCTGTTTGACTGAGTTTATCAAAACCTTTTGGTTTTAAAGCCTGTAAAATTAAATCTTCTAATGGATTTTGTTCTGGCATATATTTTATTTATAAATTATTATATAGATCCCCGCATTCGCGAGGATGACAATTTTAAAAATTAAAATCCAAACAAATGACGTCTATACTTTATCACCCAAACACAAGACAAAACCACTCCAGCCAAAAAGCCGAGTAATCCATTGAATAAAATATTTGGTCTAGTGATCCAAGCAGATACTATAGGTTGGTTCACAGTTTTGATAGCTACATCACCACCGACATATTCCCAACCAGCAGTGGTGAGAGTTTCGGTAATAGTAGTCGCCAATGGTAAGACATCTTCTTTGGTACTATAGACTGTGATGTTCATCAGACTGGTACCATACACCATCTGTCCGGCCACATCTTTCTGCCATTGTTTTTTTTGTTTTCTGTCGGTCAAACTTGTCCAGCGAGTTTTATCAAATGACGCTGTTGGTGAAGCCAGCACTTTATTTTTGAAATCATCTGTCTGCATTACTTGTGCCAAATTTTCTCCGATACGTTCAGCCGCTTTGGACTGAGTATATGGATCTACTCCACTGCGATCACGAGATATAATGAGCACCTGACTTTGTGCACTATACTGCCACGGAAATAACAAACTTACCGCCGCTGATAATATGGCGACCAATACACCCCAAACCAAAATAAGTTTGGCGTGACGAAATAGCATTGCAAACATAAATAAAAATTAAAATTATTTTTTTAATTCTTTAAAACGTCTTGCGTAAATTCAACAATTTTGCCCTTACGCAAAACTTTTAATTTTAGATTTTGATTACTAATTATATTATACCACAAATTTTCGCTCTCAGCTATTTGTCCATTTACTTCAAAAATAATATCCCCTGCTTTTAATTTCGAGGTGTTCAAAAACACTCGCGAAACCGCATAACCGGCAGTGAGTTCGTTTTTTATAATAATTGGCTGCTCAGAAGAAAACCATCCATACGTACCTAGAGTGCGATAAACAATTTTCTGTGTACTCAAAACACTTGGTAATATATTGGAAATATACTGACTAGGCAAAAAATATTGCCCGTTGCTAACCACTCCCAAAATTTTCCCCTGTATATCTACTACCAAATCACCGGCGGAAAAACTTTCGTTTAACTCAACTTCGGTACTCGGCGCCGAATCCAAATGTGGCAGAGAAAATGATTTTACAATTTTATTGGTGACCCAAGTATGGTGCCAAGTATTATGGCTAAACACATACACATCCTGCAATTGTTTTGTTTCCGCTCCAAAATTTACCACTTTAAATTGTGCACCGACTTGATCTGAAACAATTTTTAAATATACCAAATTCGAGTTATTATCTTTCAAAACTTTTTGGACTGTATATGAACGTCCGCTATTCAACAACACGCGCCAATTTTTATAATCTCCACTATAGGTTGGATAATACAAGGCCAACCAACCGTCCGAAGAAACAAAAATCGCTTCACCGATTTTTTTGTCTGGACTCAAATAAGTCAATCCGGTCGCGCCTGATAAATCACGATATACTGCACCAACCCTATCCTCTAGCTCAACTCGCGCTCGAGCATCCAATAAATCACGTGAAGTATTGCTAACACCGCTAGACAAAATCCAATTATCACCACCACCAAATCCTGGCCACACCCAACCAAGCCACATCGATGCTCCAGTCGCTCCTGCAAACAAACCAAAAACAACAGCCACAAATAATACTTTTATGCGTTGCCATTTTCGATGATCTTCTAGATTACAAACTGGAGCTGGCAAATGAGGAGGGACAATTGACATAGTTTATTTCCATTTTACGATTAAAATTAAAAAAGATAACAACAAAACACCATTAACAATAAAAAAGAAAATTTGTTTGGGCCAGTGAATGCCCGCCGGCAACAAATGAAACCGAGCCAACAACCAAATATCATACCAAAACCAAACCAAAATCATCGCACTGGCAAAATATCCCAGTGGCCAACGAAACAAAGCCCAGGCAATTTCTAACATAAAAATACCAACGCATACAGTCCACCACCAATACCGAGAATTTTTTTCAATATTATATTCTTTCCACCACCACATCGAAACGGCGGCGGTGACGACTGAGCCAATAACTAATAAAATCCAATAGCTAATATTCAAAACTTGTAAAAATACAGAAGCAAAAATTCCACACCACAAACCAAACACACCAAACGTACTCATCCAAAATCGCCAGCGACGATATGGCTTCATCATAAACGAAAGCGGCCCCTCACTCTTGGATGGTAATAACCAAAAACTAATCAGAGGAAATAACAGATAAATCAGTCCAACCAAATACCAAGACGGCGCCCATTCGATAAACAACAATAATAAAACAGCCCCCAAATGAAAGACTGTCAAAGTCAAAAGATGCCAAAAGCGTTTTATATTTTCAGGATAATACACTAAACGGATCAAAACCATCCAAAAAACGATACGTAAAACCAAAAAAATGGCCAACAGCCACCACAGTGTCACCTGCTTCAAAACAAGCAAAAGTAGGAGGCCGACCACCACATCCAAAAAGCCAGCAAATTTGGGGTGTAAAGAAAGTGATTTTATAGACATAATATGAACAAATCATAGCACAAAACGAAACTTTTTACAAATGTTTTCTCAGCTAGGCTAAAAACTTGAATTCTCCGCTAAATTATGATACCATCACCCATATGACTTTAGCTGATAACCGCAAGGCCCTATTCGATTTTGAGATCTTGGAAAAATTCCAGGCAGGCTTAGTGCTCACTGGTCAAGAAGTCAAATCAGTCAAAGACGGCCATTTATCACTAAAGGGTGCCTATATCACCTTCCACAATGGCGACGCTTACCTCACCAATGCCCATATTACTAAATATAAGCAAGCTGGCGATATTCCAGACTACGACCCTACCCACAGCCGCCGATTATTACTCCGAAAAAAAGAAATCCGCTATTTGCAAGGGAAATTGGAAGAAAAAGGCTTGACAATCGTCCCTCTTTCAGTGTATACTAAACAACGTTTTGTAAAGATGGAAATCGCACTAGCTAAAGGCAAAAAACAATACGACAAACGTGAAGCCTTGAAGAAACGCGATACACAACGAGAGTTGCGTCAAGTTTTAAAATTTACAAACTAAACGGGGGTGCCGTGCTTTTGACAGAAGTTTCTGCGTACACTCGCATGCTGAGGATGTTTTAGCCCTCATAAATCCCTAAAACAAATTATAAGTGCAAACTTATTTTCAAAAGCTAAAATTGCTTTCACCAACGCCTTCATCGGCGAAGGTTGTTGCAATTTTGCTCCGGTAGCAGCTTAATAGTTGCTTCCCATCGCCTGCGTGAGATTTCGTAGCGCAACACGGTGTCACTTACGAGATGTAGGTTTAAGGTATTGTCAGATGCTTTATTCCGAAAGTAAATCTGGCTCGCTCATAGAGAGTTTCGTTCACCTATTATCTCTATAGTTAAATCCTAAGTGGACTAAGCATGTAGAAGGTATATTCAAAATTATCTGGACGCGAGTTCAACTCTCGCCACCTCCACATTGTCTGTTTTATCAGACAAATTTATTAGCTTATGCGTATATCGCACAAACGAAAAAAAGAAGAACCAAAGAAAAACTTTTCATTCAATGAAAGTATTTCTTATCCACAAGTCTTTACTCTAGGCACAGATGGCGCATCACTGGGTGTACTCAACACCGCCGATGCTATTCGCATGGCTAGAGAACAAGAATTGGATTTGGTGGTAATCAACCCAAAGGCTGAACCACCGATTGCCAAGATCATGGACTATGGACAGTTCCGTTATCAACAAGAAAAAGAACAGCGCATCCGCAAAGCTCACCAACATGTTATAGATACCAAAGTAGTACGCATGTCACTGCGCATCGGCAAACACGATATCGATATTCGCAAAACACAAACAATCAAGTTTTTAAATGAAGGCGACAAAGTAAAAATAGAAATAGTTTTACGCGGTCGCGAAAATCAACAGGCTGGATTGGCCTTTGAAAGTTTGAAAAAATTCCTTGCCGAAATAAATGCTGAAATAAATACCAGATTTGAACAGCCGACAGAAAGACAAGGAAACAAAATTACTGTTATTATTGTAAAAAATTAATTCATAATGTATGCCAAAGTTAAAGACACACAAAGGTACATCGAAAAGATTTCGTGTGACCAAAAATGGAAAAGTTATCAAACGCACAGCCGGACAAAATCATTTTAATTCCCGTGAAAACGGCAAGGTAGGACGTAATAAGAAATCCGATACTGTCTTGAGTCCGACAGTAAATCGCGTTATTCAAATTACATTACCTAACTAATTTTTAAACTATGACCAGAATTAAAGGCGGTCTATTGCACCGCAAACGCAGAGCTGGGATTTTGAAGCACACCAAAGGTTTCCGCTGGGGTCGCAAATCCAAAATCAAAGTTGCCAAAGTAGCCAAAATGAAAGCCGGCCAACATGCATTTGTTGATCGTCGCAAAAAGAAACGTACTGCCCGCGCTTTGTGGTCCATCCGCTTGAACGCCGCTGTACGCAAATACGATTTGTCTTATAGTAAGTTTATCAACTTGCTAAAAAAAGCCAACATCGAATTGGATCGCAAAGTGTTGTCCGAATTGGCTTTGAACTACCCAGCTGTATTTGCAAAATTGGTAGAAGCAGTAAAAAAATAATTGGACAATCTTATCCACAACCAGAATGTTTGACACGGTTGAAACTGGTTGATATAATTAGAACATCAAAAATAAAAAGGTCCTGAGAGTGTTCGGTTAAGTGTAAGCACCCCCTCCTTTGCTTATTGCTTAGCCTGAACACTCCTAGGACCTTTTTTGTTATTTGAAATAAATATATACCCTCGTCTGTATTATATATAGAAGTCGATCACTCGAACTTTCATTTACATAATATACTCTATGGAAAATACAGGAAATAAATTTTGTCAGTGGTGCCACAATCCAAAAAACTGGTTATATTGGTTAATTGGTGCAGTGGTATTAGTGTTAGTATTTTGTGCTGGTATGGCATCTGGAAGATTCGCAGGATATCATCGTGGTGAGCAATACGGATTCAACAATCAGAAAGCTGGCTTTAATCAGATGATGCGCGGACGTGGACAAAGAGGCGGTGAAAGAAATTTCAAGAACTTTCAAAACGGTACTGCGAACTGTACAGGACCCGTTGGACAAAATATTCCCGTCTTGGAACAGAATATCCCCGCTCCAACCACTACTATTCCAGCAAACCAATAAACAGTTTAAACAGGAAACCTGTCCAAGCATGACAGGTTTTTTGTTTTTAGACCTATTGACTAAACCGCTTTTCTTTATTATAATGAAACAAGTAAAATTTGGGTCGGTAGTTCAACTGGCTAGACTCGCCTAGGCGAGCCTGTCACGGTAGGATTACTGACTTGGGTTATTGGGTCGGTAGTTCAACTGGTTAGAGCACTGCCCTGTCACGGCAGAAGTTGCGGGTTCGAGTCCCGTCCGACCCGCCAGGGAGTTTCGCATAAAGAGCACCATTCGAAAGAAAGTGCTTTTTTGTTTATATACTTGACTTTTACCTCTTTTTGTGAGAATGTATTATATTGTTCTTTTAAATCAGAGTTATGAGCGGGGAAAAGAGTCTAAAAAAGGATTTTTCTCCCCCCTCACAACCTTCCATTCAACGGAGTAACATCGAAGAGGGCACGCGTGATGCGTGGATGTTCTGCTCTGGAGACAGCCATGTTCATCGTCGGGAAAAAGCAGAAGTTGCTCAATGAGCTGGGTATCGCCTATGGCGAGATCCACCTGGAAGGCGTCCCCTTGGAAGGTACACTCCTCTTCATCGAGAACGCCAAGGCCACGCTGCAAGCAGTGGCTAACGACGGCAAGATCGAAGAGCAGGAGATGCTGGACATCCTCGCGCAGATCGAAGAAGCTGGCGTTTGCCAGACGATCGAGAAGGTGTTCGAGAAGGTGTCCGCGTACGAATTCTTCGCGGACTTCATGCCGGCGTTCCGCTTCGCGGTATGCAAGGATGGCTCCTACCCCACCCCTCGTGGCCAGATCGTCCGCGAAGACGGCGCATTCAGCAAGGAGATCCACAGCATGGCCGAAGGCCTGGAGAAGGTGGCCAATCTCATCAACTCGCGAGAAGTTGTGATGCATGTCCTCGACGGCATCATGCTCCTCAAGCAGATGATGGCGGCCGGTCTGCCCATCAACGACGCGCCCGTCGATGACCGTCGTCCGTCCATCGACATGCCATTCGGACCGCTGGGGATGACCATTCTCGACATCACCCTCCTCGAGCACCTCCTCGGCGTCGAGATCCCCCGCAGGCCCCGCTAGTCCAGCTAGCCCGAAAGGACGCAGTAAGGAGTTGGCGGGCTTGAAAGAGACCGCCGACCACCGAACTGTTTTGTATATAATTATAATATTGTATATAGGACAGAGTGGTTGGCGGTTTTTTTATATCTGTTTTTAATAAACCTCGTCACCTCCTCCAGAAGTGTTGCCCACCGGTTGCCCAAAAAGGTGACGAAAGTTTACTAATTGATACTAACAATGACTAACAACGATAATGAATAATGTGTAGTCTTAGCAAAATACATATTTTTTTGCTAATCTATAAGGTGTGGAGGAAGGTTTCGAGTCCCGTCCGACCCGCCAAATTTTTTAGATAGAGCACACTATTACGATAGTGTGCTTTTACTTTAGGGCAAGGGGGTTGACGAAAGCTCATTTTTATGGTAACATTACAAGTTGTTTTGACGATTTAGTTCGTTATCTTTGTAACGCCCTAAGTCGTCGAAGCAGATCGGGCGAAATACTGTTTTGAGTTCTTTGAACCAAATCACCACATCCAAGCGTACCCGAACGCATGGATAAGACTTCGAAGGGAGATCAAAAGATGAACAAACTCTCGCAGGTTCGCGAAGCTCTCGAGGGGAACACGTCCATCGTCGTGGTGAACTGCTGCGACATCAACTACATCCCCCACAGGGACGGCTACTGGAGCCAGACGATGAGCTTCGTCGTCGCTCCCAAGGAGGGAATCTTCGAAGCCGAGCGGTTGCAGAGCTTCATGATGTCGCTCGTTCCGGGGCTCGAGCCCACCATGGTCGATCAGTTCCGCGACGCCGGCGACTTGATGGACTTCGGCAAGCTCTACTTCGACGAGGACATCGGCACGGAGCAGGTCCGTCGCGAGATCACTCTCACGGATGAGAGCCTCTTCGGAATGGACGGCTTCACCAACGGCAAACGAGTGATCCTCGAAAAGCTGCAGGTGCAACGCCGTACGTGGGTGCGGCTCTTCCCGAGCGAAGCGGTCGCGAGAGCCTGCCTCGAGGGCACCGTGCCCTCGAAATACAGCATCAACAAGAAGGTGCTCCAACGCTTCCGCGGCAAGAAGTAGAGGCCCGATTTCGCACGCTTGAACAAAAGCTTGCTGACGCCGTGGAAGCGAAAGGCTAATATCAAACACCCCATCCTCCGAAATACGGTGGGGTAGAGCGACGCTGACCGTCGTTCCGTCCGCAAGGATGTACATATGGCTCACCCGAGCCGACAAGGAGGAAATGGTCAGACACATCGACCGCCCAACTTGCCCAAGTTCAGAATGAATTTTCCGAATTTAGGCAAGGGCGGTTTTTGTTTTTCTTGACAAATACCAAAACATGATTTATAATCATTTTATAAAGTATGAAAGATTATATATCACAACATACTAGACTGAATTATTACAATCGCCCAGATTAGACCAAATCCCGAAAAATCGGGATTTTTTTAATTTTTATATATTTAAAAATATTATGAATGAAGAACAAAAGAAAATACTACTTGAACAATCGCGAGAACACATTGGCGATATTCGCAAAAAAATTACCGATGATATTATTCATCGCGAAGCAAAAGGATCGGTGATGAAAAAGTCGGCCATCAACATGTTACCTGGCGATGCTATAGCACAACAAAAACTCGCTGCTCACAATCAAGAACAGGTAGAAAATTTGAAACAGCTTTATCCTTCACCATATTTCACCCGCTGTGAATTTGAAATAAATGGCGAGAATAAGATAATGTATTTCGCCAAATTTTCGTTTAGCAATGAAAAAATATATTCATGGATTACACCAGCGGCGATGTTACGTTTTGAAGATCCTGGACCAGCCTCTTACACCCGACCAGATGGTAAAACACAATCTGGAAAATTGCTCAGCAAAGACCAATACATGATTGTGGATGGAAAATTAATTTTTCTTTCCACCGAGAGCACAGAACACCCAAGAGAATTAATTTATCAAGAACATTTTACCCGCCAAAAAGCTGGCTTTGTATTGCCAGAAGTAGTCGAACAAATGGAAAAAGCCCAAGACCAAATAGTGCGCACCTCCTATCGCGGTCCGTTTTTAATTTCCGGTCCAGCCGGTTCAGGCAAAACAACGATGGCATTGCATCGTGTCGCCTATCTAATGCAATCCCCAGAAACTACCGAACTATTCCCTACTGATGCAATTTTGGTGTTGGTTCAAGATGCCGGTACCAGAGAATACTTCTCGCATCTATTACCAGAGCTTGGAATACGTGGAGTGAATATTATCACCTTCGCAGAGTGGGCGTTTACGATATTAAATTTGGGAGAAAATTATAGAGTGACCACTCGTTATGGATCAAATGAGAAAGAAAGAAATTTGTATGAATATAAAAAGCTCACTACCTTGAGACAATTACCAACAGAATTAAATTATAACAAAAATATTTGGGGACTACTTCAAAAAGTTTATTCAAATTTTGATAAGTCACAATTTGAACTTTTTGCTAAACAAAAAAACGAACTAGTACTAGATCGTTTTGATCTTACTATTCTATTAAAATGTTACCTCAAAACTTTTGGACAATTTACTATCAAAAGTGATTATTACGAACAATCTGCCAAAGGCACCTACCGCAAGAAAAACAAAGCTTTTCCAGTGCAATATAATTTGACGATTGTAGATGAATTCCAAAATTATTTACCAGAACAACTAGCATTACTAAAAAATTGCCAAAACCATCGCCTGGAATCTGTGGTATATGTTGGTGACCTCGCCCAACAAACCCAACTAGGTACGATAACGGCTTGGAGTGACATCGGGGAAAACATTGAAAACGAACGCTTGGTATCTCTGCAAAAAGTTTATCGCAACACCAAACAAATTTTAAATTATATTCGCGGTTTGGGATACACGGTTTCTATCCCAGTAGAAATAAAAGATGGCCAACCAGTGATGGAATATGTTTTCGAAACAAAGGAACAAGAAATTGGACAGATAAAACAAATTCTAAACACCATGGATAATGGTACCATCGGCATACTGGCTAAAGAAAAAGAATATCTGGATGAATTCAAAAAAATATTTAAAGATAATAAAAACGTGCGCTGTCTAAGTATGCAGGAAGCACAGGGTGTGGAGTTTGAAACAGTTTGTTTGGTCGGGATAAATGAACGCTCGTTTGATGTGGACGGATTGCCATCTGGGGTAACAGAAGAATTCAAAAAAGTGCAACATGATTTACTATACGTAGCCCTCACTCGCGCAATGTCTGAATTACACGTGATGGGAAACGTTAAATTATGTATTATATAAATCAAAAAAGGCACAGCCAAAAGTTACTTTTGGCCGTGCCTTTTTTATCCTTATATTATTATTTTGGCACCGAAAACTCTAAAATATTTTTTAAACTGTTTTCAAATGTCGCAGGATCACCACGCAACTCGATTATCTCACTAGTTTTTTTATATCCCAATGGATAAACTTCTAGCACTTCATACGGTGTGCCATCCTTTTGGCTACCATCTTGCAATCGTTTCGCCGGATATCCATTCCAGGTAGTAGTCGAAATTTTTTCCTCAGGTACTGGATGCCCCATCTTTTGTACAAACACCATCAGATATTGCGATTCATCCGCATTCATAAATTTCACTCCGTCCTCCCAGCGATTGGTCTGCCAAACATTCGGATATTTTAATTTTATTTTTACAAAACTATCATCAGTATAAATGGATTCAGTTGGTAATTGTTTGGCCAACTCATTTACAATTTCTTGTCGCAACTGTGCTTTGATTTCCAAAACCTGTTGTTGCATAGAAACTTTGAGATTGTCTGCCACCGTCTGATTATTCACCGTCTGACAACCATATCCTCCCAAAATTGAGGTCAAACCAACTACACCCAACACGAGCAACGACTTCGCCGCCAAAGCAACTTTGAACGCCTTGCCTTTACTGTTACCCACTTTCTTTTCCATAGCTGCAATACGTGTACGAGTTTTCAAAGCTGTATCTGGATTGAGAGAAATACTATCTATCCCCTCCTGCACCAAAAATTCTGCAAACTCTGGATAATCACTTGGCGCTTGTCCGCAAATTCCGACTTTGCGTTTGTATTGATGTGCCACTTGAATCACTTGACGGATCAAGGTTTTGACCGCCATGTTATTTTCATCATACACATGCGACACCAAAGACGAATCTCTGTCCACACCCAAAGTCAATTGAGTGAGATCGTTACTGCCAATACTAAATCCATCAAAAATCTGTGCAAATTCTTTGGCCAAAATTACATTGGATGGAATCTCGCACATTACATATACTTGCAATCCGTCTTTACCGCGTTCCAATCCAAATTCTTTCATCGTATCCAAAACTTTTTTGCCTTCTTCTACAGTGCGACAAAATGGCACCATCACAATAATATTTTTTAATCCCCAAACCTCGCGCACTTTTTTCAAGGCCGCACATTCTAGTTTGAAACCAGGTTTATATTTGGGATCATAATAACGAGACGCACCACGCCAACCCATCATCGGATTTTCTTCGTGCGGTTCAAATTCTTTTCCACCAATCAATGTGGCATATTCATTGGTTTTAAAATCAGACAAACGCACAATCACATCATGAGGATGAAAAGCACTGGCCAAGAAAGCGATACCTTCGGCTAGTTTGTCCACACAATATTGTGATTTGTCTTTATACCCTACTGTTAATTCTTCGATTCGTGCCTTAGCTTTTTTATCTTGCAAATCTTTGAAATGTACCAAAGCCAACGGATGAATTTTGATAAAATTTGTAAAAATAAATTCTTCACGAGCTAGACCAACTCCATCATTTGGAATCGCCGACAACGCAAACGCACTATCTGGATTACCCGCATTGATCATGATTTTGGTTTTGGTCACCGGCAAATTTTTCAATTCCGCGCGCTCTACACTAAATGGTAAATGGCCTTTGTATACAAAACCCACTTCACCTTCCGCACATGACACGGTAATTTCTTGACCGTTTTTGATAATTTGTCTGGCTTTGTTGGCGCCAACAATACAAGGAACTCCCAACTCACGCGACACAATCGCGGCGTGCGAAGTTTTGCCACCCTGTTCGGTGACAATAGCACTAGCTAATCTCATAATCGGCTCCCAATCTGGATCAGTAATTCTAGTCACCAATACTTCACCAGCCTTGAACTCTTTCATCTGTTTTGGTGAATTGATAATGTGCGCTCTACCTTGTCCGATTTTTTGTCCGACACTTGCACCCTCTACCAATACATCACCCTTTTTCTGCAAAACATAGGTCTCAATATAGGTTTGTTTTTCTTGTGATTTCACGGTCTCTCCGCGGGCCTGCACAATATACAATTTGCCAGTCACACCGTCTTTGGCCCATTCGATATCCATCGCATGACCATAATGCTCTTCAATCTCCACACCCCATTTGGCAAGCTGAATCACTTCATCATCGGTCAGGCAATATTGTTTTTGGTCAACAATTTTTACTTTTTCTTGTTTGGTGCCGATTTTTCCATAAATTAATTTCACTTCTTTGCTACCCAAACGATGAGAAATAATAGATTTAAAACCATTTTTTACTCCATCTTTGAAAACATAAAATTGATCCGGTGTTACTCGGCCCTTTACCACATATTCACCTAGACCATATGAAGCATTAACCAAAACCACACCTTTGAAACCAGATTCAGTGTCCAAAGTAAACATTACGCCCGATGCACCCAAATCACTACGCACCATTTCTTGAACACCGACAGACAATGCAACAGCGAGGTGATCAAACCCTTTGGCTTCACGATATGAAATCGCGCGATCGGTAAACAATGAGGCCACACATTTTTTGCAAGCCAACAATAATTCTTTTTCACCACGCACATTTAAATATGTTTCTTGCTGTCCAGCAAAACTTGCATCTGGTAAATCTTCAGCTGTGGCAGATGAACGCACCGCCACATCCAAAACATTTTTCTTGGATTTTTTGGTTAAATCTTTATAGGCCTTTGAAATATCTTTCTCAATGTCTTTTGGAAATTTCGCATCCAAAATAAGTTTACGCACTTTTCCACCAGCCGCGGATAATGCCCGTACATTTTTAACATCCAGATTTTTTAAAATTTCTTTAATTTTTTTATCCAACTTATTTTCTTTAATAAAACTCCAATAGGCCTTTGAGGTCAACGCAAAACCATTGGGAACTTTCATCCCCTTTTTGGTCAATTTGGAATACATCTCTCCCAATGAGGCGTTTTTGCCACCAACAGAGGGAATGTCTTTAATTGTCAGATCTTCAAACCAACGAATATTCATAGTGGCGATATTATATCATATTTTATATATTTTACAAAATATTGATAACATCCATATACTTCAGCAAAAAAACATCCCGATTTTGTCGAGATGTTTTTTTGATTAAACTATAAAGTTTAAACTTTTAAATCATCAATACGAGCCTTTTTAACCGTCATTGAGTGACTATCGCCAGCATGTTTAACTCTCGATTTCAAATTTTCAAAAGTAAGACGCAGGTTTTCTTCGTCCATTTTTGAAATATCTGGATACCAATCATCATGGCTAAACTTTTCGTGAGTTATTCCTTCTACATGTTTCTTTACATCATTAAACAGATTTTGTAAATTTTCTCTCTTCTCTTTTATGTCCATACCTTCCCACCCCTTAATATCAAATCTAGATGTAATTTCTGCATCAAGAGCTGTTTTATCTGCATCTAATCCGGCGTTATGTTCTAATTTTAAATCTCTTTTCGCTCTAGCATCCCCTATTCCAGGTACAGAGTCAGATAAAAATTTTGGGAAATCCACCATACGATTTTACATTAATAAGTTAATGATACTATTTTAAATTAAACACGATTATTTGTCAACAAATTCAAAAACTCTTTTTCCTCCAAAATTTTAACCCCCATTTTTTTGGCTTTATCGTATTTACTTCCCGGCTCCATCCCCACCACCACAAAAGAAGTTTTTTTACTCACGCTTTCAGATATTTCCCCTCCCAAATCTTTTATTTTTTGTTTGGCTTCGTCGCGCGACATTGATTCTAGTGTGCCAGTCAACACAAAACTTTGTCCAGATAATTTTCCACCTTTCTTCTTTTCTACCGGTTTTATAACTACGCCATTTTTTATCAATTTATCTACAAATTCATCGTTCTTTTTATCTTTGAAATAATCCACAATAGATTGTGCCGTCCGCTCACCCACCCCATTCATTACCAAAAGGTTTTCAATGGTAACATTTCTAAAATTATTTAAATTACCAAATTGTTGCGCTAAATCTTCAGCGGTTTCTTCGCCCACTTGAATAATACCCAGAGCATTAATAAACCGCGCCAGAGTAATATGTCTGGCCTTCTCCACTGCCTCCACCAAATTTTGCGCACTCTTTTCGGCAAACCTATCCAATGGTTCCAAATCACCTATGGTCAAAGTAAACAAATCCGCTGCGTCTTTTATTATCCCTTCGTCCACCAACTGCTCCACGATTTTTTCTCCACAATGATCAATATCAAAACCTTTTTTACCAACAAAATGAATTAGATTTTCCAATTCTTTGGCATAACAATTTTTATTGCGACAATACAAAGCCACCGAGCTTCCTCCTTCTGCTTTGCTAGCTTTACTAATTGTTTGCACGCCCACATCACTGCCACACACCGGACATTTGGTCGGGCGTTTGATTTCCTTTTCATCTCCATTACGCATCTTTTCCAATACTCGCACTACTTTAGGAATAATATCTCCCGCTTTTTCTACCACTACCGTATCACCAATTTTCACTCCCAATCTATCCACCTCATCAAAATTATGTAGTGTCGCATGGGTCACTGTGGACCCCGCCAAATTCACCGGCTCCATCAAAGCCACCGGTGTCAAAGCGCCCGTTCGTCCCACTTGCACATATACATCTTTTATTTTGGTTGTCCCCTGTTCAGCCGGAAATTTGAAGGCAATCGCCCAGCGTGGGGATTTGCCAGTAAAACCAAGCGCCTCCTGATATTTTTTTTGATTTACTTTTATCACCACACCATCTATCCAAAACGGCTGTGAATTTTTTTTCTTTTGCCATTCTTTATGAAAAGCAAAAACTGTCTGCAATGTTTTACAAACTTTCCAATGTATATCTGTTTTGAATCCCAAATCACGCAAACGCTTTAATTCTTGTTCTTGGGTCTCTGGAATTTCACCCGCAGAAATATCATAAGTGGTCAAAGACAATTTTCGTGCCGCTACTACCGATGAATCCAGTTGACGAATCGTGCCGGCCGCCGCATTGCGTGGATTCGCAAACAACGCCTCCCCACTTTTTTCTCGTTCCACATTTATTTTCTCCAACATTTTTCTATCCAACCATACTTCACCTTCCGCAATCAAATCCACTTTTTCTTTTAATTTCAAAGGCACGGTCAATATAGTCCGAATATTTTGGGTCACATTTTCTCCTACTTTTCCATCCCCCCGAGTGGCGGCCCCTTTTAATTCCCCACCCTCGTAGGTCAAAACCATGTGCAGACCATCAATTTTCAACTCACACACATATTCCAAATCAGCCGGACGCTGTCCAGTTTCTTTGACCAAATAATTCATATTTCGTTCCTCCCAATCTTGCACATCTTCCTCACTAAAAGCATCATCAAAACTCCACTGCGTCACCTTGTGCACAACTTTTTCAAATTTATCCAACGGCTTACCCGCCACGCGCTGAGTTGGCGAATCAGAAGAAATAAATTCCGGATGTTCGCGTTCGATTTTCCTCAACTCATCCATCAATCCATCATACATTGCATCTGTCACCTCTGGATCATTGAGCACATGATAACGATAACGCAAATCATCAATCTGCGCGCGCAATTTTTCTATATGTGATTTTAATTCTGACATAAATTTTCAAAACCCTATCTCAAAAACTGTAAATACCAACCAATCAAACTATCACCGTAATATAAAGTTATAAAAGTCGCTACTGCCAAAAACATACCAAATGGGAGCTCTGTTTTACCGTCAGCTTTTTTTATCAACATCAAACCAATCCCAACTATCGCTCCCAAAATATAGGCAACAAATAATGCCAAAATAGTATTCTGCCATCCCAACCACGCACCCATCATTACCCCCATTCGGATATCTCCGCCACCGATCCATCTACCACTAGAAACAATATATTGAATTAGAAAAAACCCTCCACCAATTAACATACCTAACAGCAATGAGGAAGCAGAAAAATTCAAAATTAAAATATTAATTAAAAAACCAATAATTGTACCGGCCCATATTACGCGAGACAAAATAATTTTGTAGCGCAAATCATACATGAAGATGATTATCAGAAAAGTTAAAAAACAAACATCTCTTAACAGCACCCATTCACTAAAATGTACCAACTTTACATGTTGTCCGACTACATACATCATCAAAAAACCAGTCGCCAATTCCACCACAAAATACGACCAATGAATTGGTTTTTTGCAATTACTACAGTGAGCCCGCAACACCAACCAGCTAATCAATGGAATATTTTCATACCAACGCAGTTGATAATGGCAGTTGGGACACATACTACGACTATTGGACAAAATCCTGATATTATCACGCACCCGCCACATCCAGGAATTCAAAAAACTGCCCAGAATCAAACCTAGCACAAAAACAAAAAAATAAACTATTCCGCCCACCAGGACGATATAACTTCCTAAATCTAACATATATATACTAGATTATATCACAATCATATAAAAAACAAAACCCTCCTAAAATCTAGGAGGGCTAGTTTAAAAAAACGAGTTATTTGATACCAGCCGGGCTCAATTGTATAGCACCGTTAAGACCACTAACTGTACCTTCCAAAGTGGCATCGATAGTATAACTACTAGAAGCAGCATTATACGTATAGGTACCAGATTGAGGATCTACTGGAACTTGACCCATGTATGGGGAAGCACAACCAGCAGCTGCAAAACCAGCAGAATTCAAACAAGCGTGGGTGTCATCACCTAAAGTGACAGCGGCGCCAACTGGATATGCATTCTGATCAGTGTAGTATAATTCAAGAGCTGTTTGTAATTGTTTCAAATCGGCTAGACGTTTTGAGTCGCGCGCTTTAACACGAGCGGAACCTAACGCTACTACTGCTAGAGTAGATAACAAACCGATGATAGCAATCACGATAAGCAATTCAATCAATGTAAAACCTTTCTTATTCATAAATTCACCCCCTTTTCATATAGAATTGTTTTCATAACAAATCTTTATATTAATATAATTATAGCACAGAACAATCAAAGGTGTAATACCTTTTTAATCTTGTCCACAACTTCCGATGGTTTGAAATGAGCTTTTATCAAATAATCTGCCGCTCCCATTTGCAACCCTTTTTCCACATCATCTTTTTGACCTAGATTGGTCAATAAAATTACCGGGATATTTTGGGTGTCTGGACCGGCCTTCATTTTGGACAATACTGCAAAACCATCAAGCTTTGGTAATAAAATATCCAGCATTACAATATCTGGTTTTTTCTTTTTAACTTCAACCAAGGCCTTTTCACCATTGTCGGCTAGTGTTACCTTGTACCCCTCCATTTCAAACTTTTTCTGATAAATGCCAGCGAGGAAAACATCGTCCTCTACCAGTAACACATGAATTTTTTCTGCCATATTAGAAAACAGTTATTTAACTTGTATTTATTGTATCACACTAATTTTCGCAATGCCAGCCCAACCGCCACCGACATACGTGGACCAATCTTTGCCAGCGCCGGCTTCAAGCCTTCCTGATAAACCACCCGACCCCACGGGTCTCCCACATAACATTTGATGTTAAACTTTTCTGAAATGAATTCAGCTAGATATGGTAAAGAACTGCCACCGCCAGTTAATATCACTTTTTCTGGTCGTTTGTTCTCATTGCCTGTTTGTTTTAAATATATATCGAAACTATATTCAATCTCCTTTACTATCGGATCAATGATTGTAGAAAATAATCCATAAAACTTATCTTTGGTCATTTGGCTGTGATTATTTTTTTTCAACAAACTACCAAAATAATCATATTTTAATTGTTCGACCAAATCATCTTTGACACCAAGTGTATGGGAAAGAATTTTGTTTATTCTACCACCACCAATTTCAGTACTGTGATGAGTAATAGCATAACCTTGATCAATAATGTAGAAATTGGTTCGTTCTGCTCCGATATCTATAATCATCGAAACGCTCTGATCACGTCCCACCAATGATCGCTCAATAGCGATAGACTCTGGCTCCAGAGATTCCAATTCAATACCCGCTAATTTGAAAACTTGTGTATAAAAAATTACTAATTCTTTTGGAACAGCGTTTACCAATACCCTCTGAGTTTTGGATCCAGGGGCATTTTTTATCATCTGATAATCCAGTACCATTTCGTCAATCGGACGAGGCAAAAGTTTTTTTACTTCTGCACGTAGCACTCTGTCTAGTTCTTCTTTTTTCAATAATGGTAAATTTATGACAGCGTGAAAAACTACGGATACTGGCAAACTAACAGTCGCAGATGTGGCAGTAGTTCTAGCCCCAACACAAACAGCCTTAACTAAATTTGCGTATTTTTTGACCTGTTCTGGATCAATTCGCGATTCTGCACTTTTCTTTTTTTGATCCTCTGGCAACAACGAAACATTGGTGTTCGCAGACACATCAAACAAGCGGTGTACATCTTGCATCTGTGAAGTCAGGCCATATGTATACAACATTGGTCTTTTCTTTTCTAGTTTTAGCTCAACAATTTTAACACCACCAGCACCCAAATCTATCCCCAGATAAGATTTAGGTTTGAAGAATGACATAATTTTTAGCATTTATATAATAATTATAGCAAAAAAAAGCAATTACTGATATACGCCTATTGAAAACTGTGGATAAATAGGATAAAATATAGACTATATCCTCACTTGTTCAATGTTAAAAATTTATTATCTTAATTGAATAAAATATTATTTTTATGCCTATTTATTTGTACAATACCCTTACGAGACGACTAGACGAATTTAAATCTATTAAAAAAATGAGGGTGGGGCTATATACTTGTGGTCCTACTGTTTACAATTATGCTCACATTGGAAATTTGCGCACTTATGTATTTGAGGATATTTTGAAACGAGTTTTGCAATATAATGATTATAAAGTAAAACATGTAATGAATATTACAGACGTTGGTCATTTGACTGATGACGCCGATGCCGGTGAAGACAAAATGGAAAAAGGGTCGGCACGTGAAGGAAAAACTGCTTGGGAATTGGCTGAATTTTATACTCATGCATTTCGTTTGGATTTGGAACAGCTCAATGTTTTAGAACCAACTTTGTGGTGTCGTGCTACCGATCATATCAAGGAACAAATAAAATTAATAAAAAAACTTGAAAAAAATGATTTCACATATGCTACCTCTGATGGTATATATTTTGATACTAGCAAATTAAAAGACTACGGCAAATTGGCCAATTTACAAAACCAGGAATTACGTGCTGGCGTACGAGTAGATGTAGGCGACAAAAAAAATACTACTGATTTCGCATTATGGAAATTTTCTCCCAAACTCCAAAAACGACAAATGGAGTGGAAAAGTCCGTGGGGTGTCGGCTTTCCTGGTTGGCATATTGAATGTAGCGCGATGGCTACAAAATATTTGGGGCAACCTTTCGATATCCACTGTGGCGGAGTAGACCACATACCAGTACATCACACCAATGAAATCGCTCAGAGCGAAGCGGCCAACGGTGAACCATTGGCCAATTTTTGGATGCATGGTGAATTTCTATTGATGGGTAGTGATAAAATGGCCAAATCTGGAGATAATTTTGTTACTCTACAAACATTACGTGAAAAGGAAATCAGTCCACTCGCCTATCGATATTTATTGTTGCAGACTCATTACCGCAAACAACTCACTTTTTCTTGGGAAGCTCTGCGTGGTGCTCAAGCTGGTTTGACACACTTATATAACGCCGCAAAAAAACTTTCTGCAGTGTCATTCCGACCGAAGCGAAGCAAAGTGGAGGAATCCCTACAACAAAAAGAAGAAAAGGAAATAATAAATAAGTTTAATGAATTTATTAGTGACGACCTCAATATTCCTTCCGCACTTGGTCTTATTTGGGAAGCGGTAAAGAGTGAAAAAATTACTCATGAAACTTTATTCGAGTTTGATAAAATTTTTGGTTTGCAAATAAAAGAAGCGCTTGAAAAAAAGGAAGAGCCGTTGCCAGAAGAAATTTCTATTCTAATAGCCGAACGCGACCAAGCGCGCCACAAGAAAGACTGGGGCAAGAGCGATGAGTTGCGTCGACAATTGGAAAAATTGGGATATAAAGTTAAGGATAATAAAGATGGAACGAAAGTAAGTAATATATAAAAAACAAAAAAATTCCGACATAAATCGGAATTTTTTATTTAGACAAGATCGTCCTCGTTCTCACCACAATTTTTATGATGAAAACGAGTTGGGACGATCTTGCGACTGTCTTACCTCGGTTGGTGTGGAGGTTGTTGGCTTAGAAGCAGCCAAACTCGGGGTGGCAGTTCTCCTCGTTGGCCTGTTCTCCATCGCAGAGGATGGGAGTTCCGTCACACTGCTGATACATGTCACTGCCGCAGGTGTCGCCCGTCGTGCAGACGTCTCCGTCGTCGCATGGCGCCATCGTTGACTTGTTCTGGCAACCCTTGACCGCGTCGCACGAATCGTCGGTGCAGACGTTGTCGTCGTCACAAGGGTTTGGCCACCATACGCACTTGTCGTTGACGCACTTATCGATCGTGCAGGCGTCACCGTCGTTGCAGATACTGTCAAGGTTCTTGTGAGCACAACCCTTGGCCGGGTCGCACGAGTCGGCGGTGCAGACCTTGTCGTCGTTACAGTCGACGGCGACGTGGGTGCAGGCGCCAGCCGCACAACCGTCGGTCGTGCAAGCGTTGTCGTCGTCGCATACGACCGGAGCCGCGTACACGCAACCCTTGGCCGCGTCGCACGAGTCGGTGGTGCACGGATTCTTGTCGTCGCATACGACCGGAGCGCCAGAGACGCACTTCCCAGCCGAGCAAACATCATTCACCGTGCAAACATCGCCGTCGTCGCACGTGTCCGTGGTGGCCATGTGTGTGCAGACGCCAGCGTCGCAGAAACTGAATGTGCACGGATTCTTGTCGTCGCAGTCGATGGCCTTGGCACATTCGAGTGCCGGGCCGACGTCGGCGGTGTCGGCGGCGGTGTCGGCGATGACGTCGGCGGTGGTGTCGGCGTCGGCGATGACGTCGTCACAAATCGCCCCCTCGATGGCAATGTGCCGACAGACGCGGGGGTTGCAATATTCGAAGGTGCATGGGTTGCCGCCGTCGCAGTAGTCGAAAGTGCACGCGTTGCCGTCATCGCAGTCGGTCGCCACGAGGCACTCCTGCTTCTTGATGCCCGAGTCGGTCTGCGCGTCGGACGACACGTCCGAATCGGACGACGTATCGACACCGGTGCACCACTCTTCCGAGCTGGTACAGGGCTCCTGCGAGCAAGCACCCAGAACCGCGACCACCAGGACGAACAAAATCTTCCTCATGATTTACTCCTGACATGTTTGCCCTTTTATCAACTCAACCAACTGGCCAAGCGATTTAGGGCGGCCGCACCGATTTACGAAACGGTGTGCTATTCTGGGCTCAAATAAGCACAAAATAACACACCGTTGGTCTTTTGATTTTTAAAGAACAACTGATAACAATAACACAAAAATGACTCCTTGTCAATAAAAAGTCATTTTAATTTTATTTTAAACCAAATTATTAATTAAACCCAATCCTTCTTTTTGAAAATTGTAAACATCCCCACCGCTCCGAATAACATTAAAATTAAAACCACCCAAAAGCCACCTATCAAATTGGTAATTGGATTACCTAATGTAGGAATAGCAAAAATAGTGGCCAATAGGGTAAGTGGAAAAGTAGTTACCGAAATAATAGTGAGCACTCTCATCACGTTGTTGGTACGCAAAGTCAACAGAGACTCATTAGTTTCGTGAAGAGCGTTGATACTCTCTTTTTGGCTTTCCAGTATATGCCAAATCTCATTGGTAAACTCACGTAAGGAGTTTATGTACGATTGGTATGAACCCAAATCTAGCTCACGTCCGGCATATGACAACAGCCTCTCCAATACTGTACGATGCCCTTGCATAGTACGACGGAAGGTCACAATATTAGTTTTAAGACGCAAAATTTCCTCTGTTATATGCCTACCAGACGTCTTGGTAAATAATTTCCTATCCACCAAATTGATATCATCGTTGACATGCAATAAAATCGGAAATGTGCCGTCAAACAACCGGCTCAACAATTCAAACAAAACATGAACAGCCGTACCTGAGAAATATTCGGTAAGATTGGATTGATTCTTTTTACACTCATTGAACATCGCCTCGATTGCCGGCAACTTGTTGTCGTGAACCGTAACTAAAACATTTTGACTCAAAAAGAAATCTACTTCTGTAAAGCCCAACCTAAATGTCTCGCGATCAAACACAGGAAAATGCAAGACCATAAAATAATAGTGTTCTCTTTTCACTATTTTTGGTCTCTGAAATGGTGGCAAACTTTCTTTGACATCAGACTCGTCAAAACCAAACCGCTTTTGAATCTCATGCAATTCTTTTTCTCCTTGATGAGTCACATTGACCCATAATCGCCCTTGGTTTTCTACCTCAAAGATATTTTTTATTTTCATATGAATCTATTATACCACAAAATTCAAAATCGCTCAAAATACCATCCATCCACAAGTAAATCAAATTGACTTTTATTTTGGATAAATTAGTGCTATAATAGTTACCATTATGATAGATAAAAACCTAGACAATCTAAAAGACCCTGCTGAGCAGGCCGTTTCGGAATCGGGACGTACCACTCCAGAGACTAATGTTGGTAAAGAACATGAAAAGACAACGACTGAAAAAACACTTGAGAAGAAATCTACTTTGGAAAAATTTGCCCATAAACTTGTCCCAGCCAAAGCCAAAAAAGTAGTTCGGCCTATTCCTCAAGTTCAAGATGAGATGTCCGTTAAGATTGAACAGATATTGGAAAGTGGGCTAGGTGATGAATTCGCCAAACTCTCCCCCATCGCAAAACAAGAATTCAAAATCAAAGGAGAAGAAACCACTGCCAAAATTAGAGAGCTACTTCGATCTACTCACGTCAAAGTAAAAAAAATATTTTATTTAATTATCGAGTGGTTAAGGATTTTGCCAGGGATAAATAAATTCTTCCTAGAACAAGAAGCCAAAATAAAAACCGACTTGATCGTTGGTCTACATAAAAAACAACAAGGGAAAGATATAAATAAAATTTTATAATTTATAAAATGGATTCCGTTAGCTTTTTAAATTATATAATTCAAATGATTTCCGATGGGATTGCCAATCCGATTTTTCTGGCTATCATGCTTTTTATTTTAGCGCTAATCATTCTGTTCGGACTTTTGTTTTTATTACGTGCTATTTTGCATGCTAGAGGATTGGAAAGCAAGGCCTTTCACAAGGTTATCATCCTGGTCCGTGTTCCAAAAGAAAAAAAGAATGAAGGTGCACAAAATCAGGGAAACCAAGAACAAAATATAAACCAAACGCGCGAATATATCGCCACGGCGGAAACTATGTTTTCCTCTATCGCTGGCTTAAAAGGCGAAAAAGGATTTACCAAGTGGCTATACGGACGCAATGATCATATCGCTTTTGAAATAGTAGTGAAAGACGGCACTATTTCTTTTTATGTCGCTGTCCCCGACCGTTGGAAGGAATTTGTCGAACAACAGATCCATGCTCAATATCCGCACGCAGAGATTACTCCAGAAAATGATTATAATATTTTCAAACCAACCAGCCATATAGTTGGCGCCTATTTGAATTTGAAGAGCAGGTCGGCGTTTCCTCTAAAAACATTCAAAAAAATGGATAGTGATCCGTTAGTAGCTATTTTAAATCCACTTAGTAAAATGTCTCAAAATGATGGCGCCCTAATCCAATTTATTGTTAGACCAGCCACTTCTCATTGGCGCAAACAGGGTGTCCATATGATTCGCGATATTCGTGAAGGACAAAAATTCGAATATGTCGCCAGACGCGGAGCCTTTATGCGTTCTTTGGTTAAATGGAAAAAAACATTATTTCCAAAAAGTAAAGACCCAGCCAAACAAAGCCACACTCAAGATTATCACCTCACTCAGATGGAAGAAGAGATGGTAAAGAGTATGGAAGAAAAAATTTCACATGGTGGGCTAGAAATTACTGTGCGTTTGATCAGTTCTGCCGACAACAAACAAACAGCTCAACTCAACCTGGAAAATATGGTGAATTCTTTTAGCCAATACAACATTTATCGTTACGGAAACTCATTTGGAGCGGCCGTACCGCGCAAACAAAACAAATTGATTCGTGATTCGATTTATCGTTCGATGGATACCAAACACTATATGGTGGTCAACACCGAAGAGTTTGCTGGCTTATGGCACATGCCTATTCCAAATACTGAAACACCTCACATCAACTGGCTTGGTGCACGCAAAGCTCCACCACCAGTCAATATGCCAAAAGAAGGTATTATTTTGGGCCGAGCTGTCTATCGCGGCGAAGAAACCATCGTGCGCATGACCCGTAGCGATCGTCGCCGCCATCTATATACTGTCGGTAAATCCGGTGGTGGAAAATCTGTTTTTATCCAAAATTTGGCTATTCAAGATGTGCAAAACGGCGAAGGTGTTTGTATTGTCGATCCGCATGGTGATTTTGCAGAATATGTTTTGCAACACGTGCCCAAAGAACGTGCTGATGATGTTATTTATTTTAATCCTTCCGACACTGATCGTCCGATTGGTCTGAATATGTTGGAAGTAAAAACCGAAAGTCAAAAAGATTTTGCTACTCAAGAAATGATTTCCATTTTTTACAAAATGGTAACTGATCCTTCGATGATCGGCCCGATGTTTGAGCATCAGATGCGCAACGTGATGTTGACCTTGATGTCCGACTTAGAAAATCCTGGTACCATTGCCGAAGTGCCTCGTATGTTTACCGACGATACGTATGTCGCCAAATGGAAAAAGAAATTAAAGGATCCGGTAGTTATGGCTTTCTGGGATAAAGAAATGGCCAAGACTTCGGACTTCCACAAATCAGAAATGTTGGGCTATTTGATTTCCAAAGTAGGCCGCTTTACTGAAAATGCCATGGTGCGAAATATTATCGGCCAAAGTCATTCCGGTTTTAGTTTCCGTGAAGTGATGGATCAAAAGAAAATTTTAATTGTAAATTTGGCCAAAGGTTTGACCGGTGAGATCAACTCCAATTTATTGGGTATGATTATCGTGTCAAAGTTACAGATGGCCGCTCTGGAACGAGCCGCTATTCCAGAAGAAGAACGCCATGATTTTTATTTATACATTGATGAGTTTCAAAACTTTATTACCGATTCTATCGCCACGATTCTTTCTGAGGCTCGTAAATATCGTTTGGAACTGATTATTGCTCACCAATACATGAAACAGTTGGAAGATAACAAAGGCAAATCCACAGTGCGTGATGCGGTGCTTGGTAACGCGGGTACTATCGTGTCCTTCCGTATTGGTGTAGAAGATGCTGATATTTTACAAAAAGAATTTGCTCCAGTTTTTTCTGCTTATGATTTGGTCAATGTCGAACAATATACCGCCTATTGCAAATTGCTTATCAACAACACCGCCGCCAAACCATTTAGTATGACTACCTATCCTCCTAAACCTGGCAACAAAGAACTAGCTGAAGCAATCAAAGAACTTTCTCGTCTCAAATATGGTCGCCCACGTGAGATAGTAGAAGCGGAAATAATGGAGCGATCTGCCCTAGGAACGCCGATGCCAGCGCATATTGATTTAAGTGAGGCAACACTGTAGAATATAGCTGAAAATATGCCACAGTACGTCACAGGCTGGCGGGTTTTCTTTGAGCGGGTTATGAGCCCGAGGCTCATCCTTTTGCCCTCGCGGGCAAAAAAAGCAAAAAGACAATCCGACAGACTGCCATAAATGTAATAATAATATATGTCCACACTGTATAGAAAATATCGCCCACAGGTTTTTGCTGATATTCACGATCAGGAACATATTGTCAAAACCATCACCAATGAAATAGCTGGCAACAAAATTGCTCATGCTTATCTTTTTACTGGTCCGCGCGGGGTTGGCAAAACTACTATTGCCCGTCTTTTGGCCAAAGCTCTAAATTGCAAAAATCGCAAGGAATGTCAATTTGAATCATGCAACGAATGCTCGTCTTGTACTGAGATAGCTCAAGGACGCAATATTGATGTAATAGAAATTGATGCGGCTTCTCACACTGGCGTTGATAATGTTCGTGAAAATATTATTGAAAACGCTCAGTTCAAACCAACTCAATCCAAATACAAAATTTTTATCATTGATGAGGTGCACATGCTTTCTACCAGTGCCTTCAATGCCCTGCTCAAGACTATCGAGGAGCCACCTGCTCACGTGGTATTTATTTTAGCCACCACCGAACTCCAAAAATTACCCGCTACTATTATTTCTCGCTGTCAGCGTTTTGCTTTCAAAAAAATTTCCCGCGAAGGCATGTTAAAAAAGTTGGAAAGTATTTGCAAACAGGAAAAAATTAAAGTTGATAAAACAGTTTTAGAAAAAATTATTGATAAAAGTGAAGGCGGTATGAGAGACGCCGAGAGTTTACTCGGACAAATTTTAACATTAAATTTAAAGGAAATAACGGACGAAGATATTGTTGCCTTCCTCCCCTCTTCTGATTTAAATTCTGTTTTAAAGTTTATAGAATTTATTGCCGATTCTGACACAAAATCTGCTATTGAACATTTAAATAAAATTACCAGCGAAGGCAACAATCTAGAACAATTCGCTTTGGATCTTATCGATATTTTGCGCCAAACAATGATTGCTCAGACTGGCTATGATATTTCCTCCACTATCAACACCGACAAGGATACCCTCGCGAAAATTAAAAAATTGTCCGCTAAATTTTTAACTCCAAAAATTATCGCAATGATTGACTCAATCTCACTACGCAGACGTGAGATCAAACAATCGCCAATACCACAACTTCCATTAGAATTGTTTACAGTTCAATTTTGCAATAATAATATTGAAACAAACACTCCCGATATAAAAAGTGATACCAAACAAACAGAAAAAAAAACTGAAACCGCAAAACCAAACACGATTATAACTTCCATAAAGAGTGCTATCACAAATCTTACCCACATTTCACCACCAAAAACTTCTCTGGAAGAAATGAAAACCAAATGGAATGAAATTATATCAGGCTTGTCACAAAAAATACCTTCATTAACTTTTGTACTAAAAAGTTGTACCTTGGCAAGTTTGGATGAAACTGGGCTAAGCCTTATTTTTGATTTTGCTATTCACAAAGACAAAATAGAAGAATGCAAAACAAAAAAATGTCTGGAGGATGAAATTGAAAAAATAATTGGCGAAAGAATAAGAGTGTCATGCAGTGTCAAAACCCCAGAGATATGCAACAGTGATCAAACAGATTTAAATAATTTGGCTGCAGATTTTGGTGGTGAAGTGATTTAGACAATATGACCAAAAAATATTTAGCGATATTTTTATTTTTTTCTTTATTGTTTTCGAACAATATCGCTTTGGCTCAAAATGAATCCTCAGTGATTTTGAAAGTCCCTTATACTTCGGAGATCCCTACTGGCAGTTGGACCAAACCCTGGAACAACGCCTGTGAAGAAGCCAGCATAGTGATGGTCAAAGGCTACTATTTCGGTTATGAATCTACTACAAAAAAAATTGCGGCGGCTGATATGATGCCGCTGTTTAAAATTGAAGACAAAATTTTTGGCAGTAACGCGGACACCACTGCCGCTCAAACTGCGAAACTTATCAATAATTATACGGACATTACAGCCGAGGTAAAAGAAAACCCAACTGTAGATGAAATAAAAAATGAGCTTAGTGCTGGACATCCCGTTATCGCGATGCTCAACATGAAGAACATAATAAACAAAAATCATCGCTTCCGTGCTGGTGGATCTTATTATCATGTGTTAGTAATTATAGGTTTTGATGATAGTACTAAGGAATTTGTCACCAATGATAATGGCAATGCGATAAATGGGGCGGACTATCGTTTTAAATATGACGACATCATGGACAATCTGCATGATTTCAACCAAAAAACTAGACGCACTGATGGACCAGCTAGGGTACTGTTTACTGACTCCAAGATTTTATATAAAGCAAAAAATGATCCGAAAGTTTATCTAATAAAACACGACGTCAAATACCATATCGCCTCCTCTGACATATTCAAAAAACATGGGTGGCAATGGAAAAAAATTAAAATTGTAGAACAGAAAAAACTAGATAATCTGATTACTGGCGACCCTATTTCATCTTGACAATAGGCCAAAAATATAGTTTAATTGCATTTGTCATTCCGAGATCGTCTAATGGTAGGACAGCAGCCTCTGAAGTTGCTTATCTTGGTTCGAATCCAAGTCTCGGAACAAATTTATGATTGCCATACTAATAATTGTATTTATTATTGTAATAATTGTAGTTTCTTGGTTTTTTTCAGGAAAAAACAATTAGAAGAATTAATTTATACAAAGCAATCATCGACCGGTCAAATCACTATTCAAATATGAACATTCTTTTTGTAAATCCCCCAAATAAACCATTTACTTCTCATGCGATAATCATAGAACCGATAGATATTTTAAATGTGGCGACCTATACGAAATCATTAGGCCATAATGTAAATATCATAGACATGGACGCGAAGCAAATGGACCTAAAAAAATTGAATAATTATCTGGCGAATAAAGATTTTGACATAGCAGTCATTCTTTATGACTATCATATCCCCTTACATACTGATCTCGCACAAAAAAATATCATAAAAATCTCATCCCTATTGAAGAAGCATGGCTCAAAAATAATAATTGGCGGCAAAACTGCCACTTATAAAAAACAACTGCTACTTTTCCCAAAGACACCAGTGGATATACTCATTTCTCATGAGATGGAAATATCCTTGAAAAAATTGTTAGAACTAGGTGATTGGGATCAGAACAAACTAAAAACAATTAATGGTATTTCCTTTTGGAGTGGCAAGAATATTTATTCAACCACCTTGTGTGAAGAAAAATTTGATTTGAATATTTCGCCTATCGCTGATAGGAGTTTAATTGATCTCTCCGATTATATTGATGTCCGAACTATTCTTTCTAGCCGAGGTTGTAGTCAAAGGTGCAATTTTTGCCATGTAGTTGGATTTTGGAAAATGTGGAAAGGCAAAAATCCAAAGGCAGTAGTCGATGAGATTGAATACCTGGTCCGCACTTGTAAAGCTAAAAAAATACTTTTCTTGGACGATAATGCGATTGTGGACAAAAAAAGAATGATAGGGATTTCGAATGAAATTATAAATAGAAAAATTAGTGTAGCACTTGGCTGTTTAGGATCAATTTCATGTTTCGATGATGAGATGCTAAAAACAATGCGCCGAGCCGGTTTTTGTTGGATACATTATGGAATTGAATCTGGTGATGATGCAGTGTTGCTCGAAGTAAATAAAAATACCAACGTCCAGAGGATTATTGAAGTCGTTAAAAAAACAAAGGACATCGGCTTACGCGTTAGAACCAGTTGGATTATGGATTTACCAAAAACCGATATTACCTCTCTAGACAAAACAATCAATCTGATACTGGATCTTGAACCAGATGAGATTCGAATACATCATCTCGTAATACGGTTGGGTAGTGAATATTATAAAAAATATGCAAATGGAACAGAAGATTGGGCACAGTATATCCATAGTGATTCATCCATGACAAATTTTAGTCTGATTCCTCAAGAAATATTTGCAAAGAAAATCAAACAACTTTGTAAGGAACTCAAAAAGAGAAACTATAATTTTGTTTTTAAACCCGACGATACCGACAAATCAAAAGGAACCAAATATGTTGCCACCTGTCCTCTGAGATACGGCCTCAACTGGAAATAAATAACCTGTTCGCTCTTGAAAAAAAGACCGAGCATCTATACTAAAAACATTCACTTCCAACAATCAATACTGGATTTTTTTATTAAGTTATGTTAAAATATGGTCATAATTAGGTGACTATGGGACAACTTATTGACGGCCTAGCCATTGCCGCAAAAATACGAACTTCAGTCGCAATGGACGTAAAAAAATTAAAAAAGAAAAACATCAAACCAAAACTTGGTGTGATTTTGGTTGGCAATGATAAGCCATCTCAGACTTACGTTGAAAAAAAACAACAGGCCGCTGAAACTGCTGGAATTGGTTTTGTATTAAAAACATTTCCAGCCACTATTTACAAAAACAAACTTGTGGAAGAAATAAAAAAGATACAAAAAAAGGAAAGGTTGTCTGGCTTGATAATTCAGCTTCCTTTGCCAGAAAAACTTTATGTGTCTGAAGTACTAAATGCAGTTGACCCTAGCATAGACGTGGATTGCTTGACTGACACCAATATCGGAAAATTGGTCATGCGGACCAACTACATCTTTCCACCTACTCCTTATGCAGTTATCACTATTTTGAAAGAAATAAATTGTGAAATTGCAGGAAAAAATATTACCATCGTCGGTATGGGTGCGCTAGTTGGGAAACCGTTGGCAATTATTTTATCAAATGAAGGAGCCAGTGTTATCACCTGTAATAGTCGCACTCGCGATATCAAAGAAAAATGTTTGATGGCGGATGTCATTGTAACCGGAGTTGGAAAAAAAGATTTGTTACGCGGTGATATGGTCAAACCAGGTGCAATCATTATTGATACTGGTATTGTTTTTGAAAATGGAAAAATGTACGGTGATTCTAACAGAGAAGAAGTTTTACCAAAATCTAGTTACTTCACTCCTACTCCTGGTGGAGTCGGACCGATCACTGTGGCGCTACTATTACAAAATACCGTACTCTGCGCCAAACATAATATAAAAAAATAATATGAAGACTATTGTCGTCATACCCACTTATAATGAACGGGACAATATTGTAAACCTTATCAATGATATTTTTGCTCAATCAATAAACAATTTGCAGATTATAGTTGTGGATGACAATTCTCCTGATAAAACTGCTGAACTAGTAGCTGAAGCTCAGAAATCCTACCCCAATCTTTACCTAATCAAACGCTACAACAAATTAGGACTTGGTAGCGCCTATATAGCGGGATTCAAAAAAGCCTTAGCCCTAGGCGCCGAGTTTATATTGGAAATGGATGCTGATTTTTCTCATGATCCAAAAGATATACCGCGCTTAATCGAAACTTGTGCCAACGGCTTTCATCTAGCCATCGGTTCGAGAAAAATAAATGGTGGAAAAATTATTGGTTGGAATTTTAAAAGAAAATTGATGAGTCAGGGAGCGATGGTGGTTGCTCGAATAATTTTACGTTTGAAAGTCAAAGACGTTACTGCCGGTTTTCGTTGTTACCGACGCGAAGTATTGGAAAAAATAAATTTGGACAATGTCAAAAGTAATGGTTATGCATTTCAAGAAGAAATGTTGTATCGCACACAAAAAAATAAATTCCAAATTAAAGAAATACCAGTAACTTTCAAGGATCGCGCAATGGGACTATCCAAATTATCCAACAAAGATATTGTCGAATTTTTTATCACGATTTTTCGACTGTGCACAACTCGTTTTGACAAAGTTTGATAAGGCTGATAGTGTACTAACAAGACAATTTACGTGTTATTTGTGGAAGTGAGGTCAATTCCTCCACTGTGCCGCAACGGTAAAGTCCCGATTCAATCGGGAACAAGTCCGGTCTTCAAATAACAGCCATCCCGAGCAGGAATCTTCTCTTTTAGAATCTTTTCGTCTCGGGAAGGATTTTTTTTAACTCCAAAATAATTTATGCAAAACAAACACCTTGTCCGCCTATTCTTTATTCTTACATTCTTGTTCTTGTCCACTGGCGCCTATCTACTATTACCAGATAAACCGAATATAGAGACACCTAAACCAACGCCACAAAATATCACTTGGACGGATGTGACTACCAATACTATTATCTCAGATAATCAACCAGCCCAAACACTGGTAACTGAATCCAACCAACCGCTTGATAATGAAAAAATTGAAAAAACAAATGTCGAAAACGAAATCAAATCAACCACAACTGTCGAAACTATTAACAAAGAAGAAATCAAGTATCCACTCAATGTCACAATCAAAATAATCGACAAACTATACACCCTGAACCTTCCTGAAAATTCAACTGGCTACAACGCTATGCAAAAATTAATTACCGATAAAAAAATTAGTGCAATTTTTAAAGAATACAAAGGTGTTGGATATTTCTTAGAAGAAATTGACGGTCAAAAAAATAATAACCAAACTGGCGAATACTGGATTTATTATATCAACGGCCAACCGGCCAAAATCGGCATTTCCTCATATATTTTAAAAAATAATGATTTAATAACTTGGAAATATGAACACTCTAAATTTTAAAATAATAGTAATTTTAACTTTTTTTTCAATAGTAATACTAGTTGGAAACATTAGTAGCGCTAATGCGGAAATTCTTGATACACCAATAACTGACGACATTGTTGCTTCTACGACTACCACTATCTTGGATCTTGTATCCACTACAACACCACCTGCTGCAGATTTTTCTACAACAACTGAAAATATCCTAAAGACCACCTCCACTCCAAACATCACGACTATCTCAGCAACGACATCTACTATTACTCTATTTTGGAACGACATAATCGATGCCACCTCATATGAAGTAAGTTCCACTATTACATCCAGTTTTAGCACTATCAATACTAGTACCACCTTTTTTGATTTAACACCAAATACTGAATATTTTTTTCAAGTGCGTGAATTCAACGATACAGATTATAGCGATTTTTCTTTGACCACATCAACTATTACCACAGCTACTTCTACTGATGACTCTGGCGACAACTCTGGTGGAGATAACAGTGGTGGTGGAGGCAATTCAAACATTTTAATTACTGACAGTCAGATAAACGATAGCGTAAACAAATTAGTCAATTTCTTAAAATCAAAACAAAGTGCTGATGGAATGATTTTGGATAGTGGAATCTCTGATTGGGCGGCAATGACATTTGGTAGTAAAGGAATATTTTCTGATACGATTAAAAATAGCACTACCAGCCTAAAAGATTACATACATAACTTTACTATTACCTCCGCCTCTGACAATAATTTATGTGCCGGTTATCCCCGCCACATTTTAGCTCTTCTGGCTTCTGGCATATCCAAAACTGATACCAAAATTATTGATCTAAAAAATAAAATCAATGACACGTGTGTTGTTAGTGGCGCTTATGGAGAAGATGGAATAAATGATGACGTCTTTGGACTAATTGCCTTGAAAGCGATCGACGAAAGCAATGACTCTCCAGCTGTCTTAGCAACCATAAACGGAATTACAGCCAACCAAAACCAGACTAGTGGCGCCTTTATTTCTTGGGGAGCGGCCAGTTCAGATATTACTGGGGCGGCTATTAACGCCTTGAAATATGTTCAAAATAAAGGGGTAAATATTGATGAAAATATTTTTACCAAAGCGGAACAATATTTAAAAAGTGCACAACTCTCCGATGGTGGTTGGTGTTATGATGTCACTTGGTGTAATAACACTTCTGATGCCCTCACTACCAGCTGGGTGGTAATGGGAATAAACGCTTTAGGAAAAACACAAAGTGACTGGTTTAATTCGGCTGGAAAAAATCCTTGGTATATTCTTACCAATCTAGATGGTACTGATCACTACAACTCTGCTTGGAGTAGTGATGGTGTTGATTGGTTTGCTACTAAACATGCTGTGCCAGCTTTGTTGAGAAAAAATTGGCCGGTAATTTTGGAACCACAATTAAAAAGCAATAATAATCAAAACCAAGGCGGCGGTTCGGCAAATTTACCTTCAGTAGTCTCTACCACTTTAAACGTGACAAGTACATTAATAGTCACTACAACAGTCGCCACAACAACTCTAACCACTACCACTACTCTAGCTACCACTTCAACATTAACAGTCGCAACTACTACTGTAAATATTTCTTCTATAAATAATCAAGTTGCTGGAATAAAAATAACAAATACAAAAACTAACAAACCAGTGACTACGACTAATAGAACAGAAACCAAAAAGCCAAAAACAACTATACCAACATCCACGTTTACTTTGAACTCAGCTGAAACTACTAAAAATGAAAATAAAATTATTGATGATTTACCTTTGGATACTCCCACCAAAAAACATGCCAAAAGAATCTTGGCAATAACTGGTGGAAGTGCTCTAGCGGTAGGTGTTTACCTAGGTTTGAGACTACTGCGCAATATGGTATAATATAGTTCACGTCATTCCCGTGAAAACGGGAATCCAGCATTTAATATTGATTCCCGTTTTCACGGGAATGACACTAAAAAATAATAACCTATGATAAACAAAAATGTCCTCACTTATCTTCTCATCATCCTAGCCATCGCTACTCGTTTTGTACCGCACCCAGCAAATTTTACCGCTATTGGTGCCATCGCTTTATTTGGTGGACTGTATTTAACAAAAAAAGAATCATTATGGTTACCAATAGTTGCAATGTTTATCAGCGACATCTTTATTGGATTTTATAGTATTTATATTATGGCTTCGGTGTATATCGGTTTCTTGTTAGTGGTATTAATCGGACGCGCAATTCGCAATAATATTAAATTCACCAATGTTGCATTGAGTACATTCGCTGGTAGTGTAGTTTTCTTTCTTTTGACCAACACAGCTGTCTGGGCTTTTGGAACAATGTACACACACGATTTATCTGGCTTAGTTCAAAGTTATTATATGGCACTTCCCTTTTTCCGAAATGAATTATTAGGTAATATCTTTTTTGTAACTTGTCTGGTAGGCGGATATGAAATGATAAAAAATCTATCACCAAAAACTATTGTTCAAGAAACAAAATAAAAAAACACAAACAAAAAATCACCAATTAAATGGTGATTTTTTGTTTTCCTCAATATCTAAATATTTTAGACACTCAGGGATTGCGGACTTTTTTCAGGCACAGATGGGAGCTAAATAAACTAGCTCGACCGTCTGCGACACTGCCCCCGATTTTACTCGGGGAGGAAAAAGTCCAAAAAACCTAGATGCGCGCCACCTTCTCGTGGGTGGAACAGCTGCGCCCGCACTCGGAGCACTTGGGCGGGTTCGTGGAGAACCACGCCACCTGAACGACCGGTCCGATCAGTCCGGACAGGCCTGCCCAGCTGGCGGCGACCTGCCACGAGTGGTCGAGGATCGGCAGTTCCCGGCTCTCCGAAAACGCGACAGCCGCGAGCGCCCCTCCCACGAAGACAAACGCGAACCCCCACCAGGAGAATTTCTTCCCCTTGAAGGTCAAAGCGTTGGCGACGATCGACATCAGAGCGAAGAAGAAAAACAGGCTCATCTCGTACCTCTGGCGCAATGAGCGCCGGATGGGCCGCAAAGTATGCGGCGGGAAAGACACTCGAAACCGGTACCAAATTCTATTGAGATTACTCAACACAATTAGATACCGGTCAAATTTGATTAAATTTTCAAATAACAAATCAGTATAACACAAATCACCTCTTTTGTCAATGTCACACCCACTATTTTCGCTAAACACAAACAAAAAAACACCACCTACATAATTACTTTTGAGCGGGTTATGAGCCCGAGGCTCATCCTTTCACCCTCGCGGGTGAAAAAAGCGAAAAAGTCATTATGTAGGTGGTGTTTTTTGTTTTCCACCTCTCTATCCATATAACAATTCCTCTGGTTCCTGCTCCGGAACCTCTACAGTCTCCCCAACCTGTCCAGTCGGCCTCACCTTTGGTCTTAGCGGTCCAGATTCCACTTCTATCGGCAAGTTCATTGGTGGTTCGCCACGTTTGGCACCAGCCTTTTGTACAAGCGGAGTCTTCACAAACGGTAATGGGAAATGCCACAGTGTTGCCAGCTCTTCGATATTTAAAATATAAGGAGTACCACCCACTTTTATTTTTCTCTTGGCAAAAGCTTTAAAAAATTTATTTTGTACCCAGATCTCTCTCATGTGGTTGTAAAAAAGAAAATGAGTATGCGTAATAAAACGCGGGATAATTGCATTGCGACTTTGAATATGAAATTGGTTAAGTGAACCAATAAAACCATCTACACAACGGGTAGGATTAAAAACTTCATTTCTCGCCACATACAAAGCGCGAATCTTGGTTTTGAAACCTAATTTGGCAATCTTGTCCTCAATCGCCTCGATGGTGCTTTTTCCACCTGGAGATACATCGGTCAATTTGCCAGGCATTTCCTTGTGAACTTCCTCTTCTTCATGTTCTGAGGCATTCAAATATTTAAAAAATTCCTTCATAATAGCCAGCGGAATATTCCCAATCATAGCTACTACATCACCCCAGAAATTTCCATGATGACCAATATGACCGGCAATAATATCCTTTACCAACTGGATACCTTTTGTTTTCCAATCATTACCGACTGGTTCAATAATGATCTGTAACCAAAAATGTTCGCCATGCCCAATACGTGAAAAATTTTCCAAAATCGCTGCCATTGGATCGCTAAAAACTTCGTCTTTACTAATTTTATATTCAAAGTTTGGATAAGTACGAATAGGATAAGCATCAACATCAGCTAATTGGAATTCTACTCCAAACATATGGTGGGTTGCACTTGGGTAAGATCCTGGAATCATATCCACATAATCCTCCACCTCGGTAATTTCTGCCTCTGGATACTGAGCGTAAACCGCCGCCTCTACTAGATCGCGATAAGCTATTTCAGTACGAATTAAAAACTGTATATAACCTTCAATAGAAATTATTTCAAAACTAAAATTTTTCTGTCGTTTACCAATCCAGTATTTTTCTGACAAACGAATACTAACTTTTGCCCCACTAAGATGAGCAAAAATCTGCTCTACGGCTTTTGGTGATTGAATAAATAATGGCGGTACATCGACGGCCAACAACACCCACTCCCACTGACCATCCGCTTTTTTTGCTCGATAAAGCGCCAACAGTTGTGACCCCAAACTAACACAAATCAAAACCAAAATTACCCAACCAATAATGGCGAACAAATATGCAATCAAATCGGCAGGTGGCTGAGAAAACATCCAAGACCAAAACTCCCAATTGATCGAAAAGCCAAAAGTGGATGAAAAAGTAATCGGCTCCATAGATTAATTGTCGATAATTTTATATATTCCACCGTAAACAATTATCAAACCAAAAGCTGTCCACCACCAACCCTGGGCGCCCGAAACATAACCTCCCCAAAAGGCAAACACTGTCACCAATGTGCCTAGAAAGGCAATCATATGGCGGATACCACTTTCGCTATGACCGTGACCAGACATATTAAAAAATTCTAAATTAATTCTAACTATACTACTAGATAGTATAGCATAAAATGATAAAAAGAAAAAACTCCCCCGATTTAAGCGAGAGAGTTTTTGAATCTTTAGTATTATTTTGTAGCTTTATTTCTCTGCCATTTATCTACATAAGCCAACAACGGGCTGGCCACAAAAATGGAAGAATAAGCACCACTAGCGATACCAATCAATAGAGCCAAAGCAAAATTCTTGATTGTTGCTCCACCAAAGAAGTACAAGGCAGAAAGAGGAATCATGGTAATTAATGTAGTATTAATTGAGCGCATCAAAGTTTCATTCAAACCAATATCTACCATTTCTCTAAAACTAACATTACGACGACGTAATAAATTTTCACGGATACGATCATACACTACAATAGTATCCTGTACTGAATAACCCAATACGGTCAATAAAGCCACCACAAAACCAATATCTACTTCTACATTATTATAATGTCCCAAGAAAGCAAAAACACCAATTACCAACAACACATCATGTGAAGCGGCAATAATAGCAGTCACACCATATTTCCAACTAGCTACTGGGAATGATACAGTACGGAATGCATACGCCACAAAAGCAATAATACTTACAATGACCAAAAATACTGCCCAGATAGAACGCTGACGTAATTGTTTACTAACGGCGGCGCCAATTGTTTGAAACTGATCTTCACGCAATGTGTTTCCGTCTTTTTCAAATTGTGTACGCAAACCTTTTAAAACAGTTTGATGCTCATTTTCTGGCAAAAAGGCTGTTCGAATAATCATCCCTTTTTCTCCAGTTTTTTGAATTACGATATTTTTATGATCAAGATCAGCAAATGCCTGTTCCATAACTTGATTATCTGGACGAGTTTGACTGAAACTAATTTCAAGCAATGAACCACCAGTAAAATCAATACCAGGTTTTAAACCCCAAGTGAATAATGAAGCCAAACTGATGACTGTCACGATTGCACTCACAGCTAATAGATATTTAGAATATTTTATAAATGGTATAGTCATAATTATTTGTTTATAATTTCAGAAGAAGAATCTGGTTTAACATGGCCCAAAAACATCCAATTACCATATTCGCTAAAGAATTTGAAAATCAGACGTGAGACAGCGCGAGTAGCCACAATAGCGGTGAACAAACTGAACAACACACCAATGGCCAACGTCACAGCAAAACCTTGCACAAAACCAGTACCAAACCAGACCAAGAATACACAACTTACCAAAGTAGCAATATGACCATCACGAATAGACGGCCAAGAGCGACGGAACGATTCCTCGGAAGCGGAATGTAAATTTTTACCAGAACGTAATTCTTCTTTTAGACGTTCAAACACCAAAACGTTGGTGTCCACAGCCATACCAATAGACAAGATAAAACCGGCGATACCAGACAAAGTGATGGTCACTCCCAATAATTTGAAAGTAGCCAAACTTAGTAATGCATAAACTATCAAAGAAAATACAGATAACAAACCTGGAAAACGATAATAAATAACCATGAATAACATCACGCCCAGCAAACCAATCAAACCAGCATGGAAACTTTTGGTCAATGAATCAACACCCAAAGTAGCGTCTACTTTTTGTTGACTAATCAACTCAACTGGCACTGGCAATGCGCCAGAATTCAATCTTTGAGAAAGTTGTTTGGCTTCGAGTAAAGTAAATCCACCAGATATTACTGCACTACCACTTGTGATTGCTTCATTTACTTTTGGAATACTAATTGGCTGACCATCCAAATAAATAGCCACCGGTTTACCAACATTTCTTGCAGTTATTTCAGCAAATAGTTTTGTACCATTTTCATCAAAATTCAAATTTACCTGAGTCTGACCAGTCTGTGAATCCTGAGTTACTTCTGCTCGTTTCAACTGTTTACCAGACAAACCGGTGGTTTTCCATTGATCTGTTGGAGGTACAATATCAGCTTCTTGCTGTGTTTTAATAAACACACGAGCCACTTGATATTCTTTGGCAAAATCTTCGCCTTTCTTATAAATAATATGATAGCCAAACTGTGTTTCTACCACAGCTGAAATAGTACCTACTGGTGCATCCCAAACAGCCGTTTCAAATTCAGGCACCATTTGACCTTTGCCAAATTTACCTAAATCACCACCACTTGTTTTTGCATTTGGTTCAGTAGAAAATTCTTTGGCCAATTGAGAAAAGTTTTCAGCATTGGCTTTCGCTTTCAGTTCAGTAATTTTAGTTTTGGCTTCTTCTTGAGTATATAGTGGGTTATCACAACGCTCGGCACCTTTATAACAAACCAAGATATGAGCCGCGTCAACTTGTTTTTCACCTTGACGTTCACCAATTCTTTTTAAAATATTTAAGCCTTCAAAACTTTTTACCAACTCTTTACTTACTTCACCATCCTTATGGGTACTAGCCCAAGTAAAAATTTCTGGATAAAGTGTTTCTGTAACAAAACCTAAATCGCCACCATTGTTTTTACTTTTTTCATCTTGAGTATATTTGGAAACCACAGTGGCAAAATCTACACCACTCACTACTTCTTTCAAAGCAAGTTTGGCTGTTTTGTCTGCCGCTTTGTTGAAATCATCCATTTGTTTCTTTTCTTCCGTAGTTAAAGTACGTGGAGGTTCGTTGTTTTCTTCTTTGAATTCCAAAACTGGAGTTTCACCGATCATTTTAATAGCAGTATTTACATCAGTCACACCTGGCAATTCAACGATGATACGAAAATCCTCACCGACTTTGGTAGTTTGCACCAATGGTTCAGCAACACCTAGACCACCGCGTACACGACGTTCGATAACATCACGTACACCTTCAACTGCGTCAACACGATCGGCATCTGGCACCTGTGTGGTATCTGCTTGGTAAACCAAATGAGCGCCACCTTGCAAATCTAGGCCTAAATTGAAGCCTTTGTCTGGCAAACGTGGCAAACCTAAATTAACTTTGTTGTTTACCCAATCAACACCTTTGTTAGCATAAGTTGGAGCCACAATGAGCCCACAAACAACCAATAATATACCAATCCACAATACTCTCCACTTTATCTGAGAACGGGACAAACTGACGACCGGTTTTGCATTCTTAGCCATAAATTAGATAAATTTAATAATTTTATAAGCAGAATTAAACAGCCAAATTCTACCCCTTTTCCGATATTTTGGCAAGTGGATAAAAGCTTTTAAAAAGAGCCACTGAAGGCTCTTTTTTGTCTAAACATTCATATGACACTTCTTAAACTTCTTCCCACTCCCACACGGGCATGGTTCGTTGCGGCCAATTTTTTCGCCCTGTTCATTTTTAACTTTGGTATTTATATCCACCACTTCACCCTCATGTACTGCACCTTTGAAAATTAAATTATTTTTCTTCATTACACTTGGCGCCATATCCATTCCGATACTTACTTTAAAAATCGCATACACCACTTCATGTTGCATGGCAGAAAGCAACTCGTTAAACATCTGGTACGTCTCTTTTTTGTATTCAACCAATGGATCACGTTGGCCATATCCGCGCAAACCGATACCGGTGCGCAAATAATCTACAGCTACCAAATGATCAATCCAAAGCATGTCCATTGAACGTAATAAAATTTGTTTTTCCATTTCAATCTGTAAATCCTTATTGTCAATTCTGGCTACTAATAGTTTCTGGTATTTTTCTTTAGCTAATTGAGTCAAATATTCAATAATATGGGTGCGCTCAATCACCGCTTGCATTTTTTGTTCGCCGTGTTCGCCAAAATTTAATATGATATTTTTTTCTTCTTCAGTTATTGGATAAATAGTACCAACCACTTCAGCAATTTCTTTGATATTCCATTCGTGTTTGTCTTCGGTGTTGGTGTGAAACGAAACAATCTGCTCTATTTCCGCTTCCATCATATCCAAAATCAAAGATTGCAGGGTCTTTTCTTCCTCAAGAATCCCCGTTTTCACGGGGATGACAGTTCCTGTGACAGCGTTGTTTTTTTGTTTATCAAACAATTCCAAAACTAGGCGACGTTTTCCATACACCACTTCACGATGACGATTCAACACATCATCATATTCGAGCAAGTGTTTACGAGAATCAAAATTAAAACCTTCTACTTTTTTCTGAGCAGATTCAATAATTTTGGTAATCGAGCGTTGTTCAATCGGCATATCATCTGGCACACGCAAAGTTTGCATCACACTGCGAATTCTATCACCGGCAAAAATACGCATCAAGTCATCTTGAGTAGATAGATAAAACTGAGTCTCACCTGAGTCACCCTGACGAGCCGCACGACCGCGCAACTGATTATCAATACGACGACTTTCGTGACGTTCGGTACCAATCACAAATAATCCACCCACAGCACGTACTTTGTCACCTTCTGTCTTATCTGGTGGATTGCCACCTAAAATAATATCCACACCACGACCAGCCATATTGGTAGCCAAAGTTACTGCTCCCGCTCGTCCAGCTTGAGCGATAATTTCACCTTCACGCTCATGGTTTTTCGCATTCAAAATTTCATGTGTGATGCCTTCGCGTTCTAGGTACAAACTCAATTCTTCATTTTTTTCTACCGAAATAGTACCTATTAAAACCGGCTGTCCCTTTTTTTGTAGTTCCTTTACAGTTTGCGCGATGGCTTTATATTTTGTTTCTTCAGTTTTGTAAATTCTATCTGGATGATCAACACGCAAATTATCTTTGTTGGTTGGAATTACCACTACTTCTAGTTTATAAATCTTGGCAAATTCCTCCGCTTCCGTAACAGCCGTACCCGTCATACCAGCCAACTTCTCATACAAACGGAAATAATTTTGGAAAGTAATAGTCGCCATAGTTTGACTTTCGCGCTGAATTTTTACATGCTCTTGTGCCTCGATAGCTTGATGTAAACCTTCGCTATAACGACGGCCTGGCATTTTACGTCCGGTAAATTCATCCACGATGATAACTTCTCCATTATCTACTACATAATCGCGGTCTCGTTTGAACAATGCCCGTGCACGCAAAGCCTGTTCGATGTGGTGCACCATCGTCATACCGCCTTCGGCATAAATATTTTCTACATTCAGCGCTTGTTCTACTTTTTTCAAACCGGCTTCTGTCAAAGTAGAAGCGCGCATTTTTTCATCAACATTATAATCTACGTCCAATTCCATTCGTGCCACAATTTCCGCAAACTTATAATACATCTCGGCCGCTTCTTCTGCGGGGGCAGAAATAATTAATGGGGTACGTGCTTCGTCAATCAAAATAGAATCGACTTCATCGACGATAGCAAAATAAAATGGGCGCTGAGACATTTCTTCCAGACTGCCCACCATATTGTCACGCAAATAATCAAAACCAAATTCATTGTTGGTCCCATATGTGATATCACAAGCATAGGCTTCTTTTCGAGAACAAGTTTCCAAATATTCATATTCTACTTTGTATGCTCCTTTGGCATCACGTTCTTTGTCTATCGAACCACCTTCACTCATCGCATCCTGACCATTTACATCCAAAATTTTTAACTTGTTTGGATTGTATTTATATGAAACCAATTGTTGTTGAATAATACCAACACTCAAACCAAGAGCATCATAAATCTGACTCATCCAAACAGCATCACGTTTGGCCAAATAATCATTGACCGTTACCAAATGAACACCTCGTCCAGCGAGTGCATTCAAATATATTGGCAAAGTAGCTACCAAAGTTTTACCTTCACCCGTGCGCATTTCAGAAATTTGGCCTCGATGCAAAGCAATACCACCGATAAGCTGAACGTCAAAATGACGCATGCCGGTGACACGCTTGGAAGTTTCACGAACGACCGCAAAAGCCTCTGGTAATAGATCTTCTAGAGTTTCACCTTTGACAAGACGTTCTTTGAATTCAGTAGTTTTATTTTTCAATTGTTCCAAAGACAACTTCTGTATTTCTACCTCAAAAGCATTCACCTGTTCAACAATGGGCAAAATTTCTTTTACTGCTTTGGCGTTTGGATCGCCAAATAATTTTGTAAAAAATGACATAATATCTCAATATTTAAACAAAAACAGGCCTGATTTAGGCCTGCTTATATTATCATAATAGATAAATAATTACAAGCCTAATGTGGCTTGGAAACGCTCAAATACCTATTTTATTTCATTCCACTCAATCGCCCAAACTGCAAAAATATAAAAGTAAAAATTATAACCATAATTATCGGAGCCATCATAGAAATCCAATTTCTTTTGCCTGGCCGAAAATTTTTGAGTAACAACGAATTGGAAACTACTGAGATGGAACTAAAAGCCATCGCCAGTCCGGCTAATTCTGGCTTGAGAACCAAACCAAATGAAACAAAGATACGTGCCGCAATCGGAATACCAATCACATTATATAATAAAGCGAAAAACATATTCTGTTTTACTTTGCCCATCGTTTCTTTACTCAAATCTATCGCGGTGAGTACATCACGCAAATCATTTTTGATAATTACAATGCCACCTGTTTCCATCGCCACATCAGTCCCTGACCCCATCGCAATGCCAACGTCAGCTTGAGCCAAAGCTGGTGCATCATTGATACCATCACCCACCATCCCGACTATGAGTCGGGACTCCGACTTGCCAGTCGTCGTTGCTAAATTGGTTTGTAATTTTTTAATCTCATTGGCTTTATCTTGAGGCAACACTTCGGCCAAAACATTTTTTATACCCGCTTGTTTGGCGATTGCTTCTGCAGTACGACGGTTGTCGCCGGTAATCATATAAACTTGTAAACCACGTTTTTGAAGTTGTTGTACAGCTTCAAGTGAACTCTCTTTGATAGTATCCGCCACGGCTATCAACCCCATCACTTCCGTTTCATTGGCCAATATCATTGCAGTCTTTCCTGCATCTTCGAGTTTGCGCATTTTGCGTTCTACATTTTCAATGCTAATTTTGACCACATCCGTCATTAATTTTCGATTGCCAAAATAATATTTTTTACCATTGATCGTACCTTCCACTCCATGACCAGGAATGGCTTTAAAATTTGTCGCACTCTCAAATAAAATTGATTCTTCTTGAGTATATTTTATAATTGCTTCAGCCAAAGGATGTTCGGAAGTTTTCTCCAGTCCCGCCGCCATTATCATCACCTCATCTTCATCATAGTGACCCATCGGAACAATGTCGGTCACTTCTGGTGTACCGTTGGTCAATGTACCGGTTTTATCGAAAACGATTACTTTTACTTTGCAGGCGGCTTCAAGTGGTTCACCACCTTTTATTAACACGCCATATTCTGCCCCTTTACCAGTACCTACCATGATTGCCGTTGGTGTTGCCAAACCTAGAGCACATGGACAGGCAATCACGATAACCGATGTGAAGGCCATCAAACTAAATGTCAGTCCGGCTCCTAAGAAGAAAAACCAAATCACAAATGTTAAAGCCGCAATAATTAAAACTGCAGGCACAAACCAACCGGAAATATTATCCGCCAAATTTTGAATCGGCGCTTTACTTCCTTGAGCATCTTCAATCAAGCGAATAATTTGCGACAGAGCGGTTTCTTGTCCAACTTTGGTCACTTTAAATTCAAAACTACCATGTTTATTTATAGTTGCACCTACCACTTTATCACCAACATTTTTTTCAACTGGAATACTTTCGCCCGTCAACATACTTTCATCAACACTCGAACTACCTTTTACTACTTCTCCGTCAACCGGAATTTTTTCTCCTGGACGGACTACTACCACATCACCAACCACAACTTCATCAAGCGACAAATCTTTTTCCACACCACTGCGAATCACGCGGGCAGTTTTTGGTTGCATTCCCATTAATTTTTTTATTGCTTCCGAAGTTCCGCCTTTAGCCCGTGCTTCCAACCATTTGCCTAAAATTACAAAGGTTATTAAAAAGGCGGCAGTTTCAAAATATAATTCTGGAATTTTATCGCCATTCAATCCAATGATTGATTTGTTTATTATCCAATAATTAATAAATTGCCAGACACTATAAAAAAAGGCAGTACTGGTACCGATAGCAATCAGACTGTCCATGTTGAACATTTTCATTTTCAACCCACTCCATAATCCTTTGTAAAATCCGGCACCGATAATAAATTGCACCGGCAAAGTTAAGACCAATGAAATAATTCCGATGTAAGGCATGACTGCTCGTCCTGGCCAAAAAGAGGCAAAATCGAACATCATGAAATATAGCATCGGTACACTAAAGACAAAACTAAACCAAAATTTCTTTTTCAAAGCTTTTATTTCCTGTGCTTTTTTCTGACGATCGATTTCTGGATCACTACTAGACAGCTCGGCACTATAGCCCGCGTCTTTGACCGCCTTGATAAAATTATCAACAGTCGCTTTACTGGAATCAAAAATAATTCTGGCTTTTTCTGCTGCAAAATTTACATGCGCTTGTTTTACACCCGGAACTTTTTTCAAACTTTTTTCAATCAAAAGAGAGCACGAAGCACAATGCATTCCACCTAAACTGAGATTTATACTTTCATCGCCAGTTTTGCTTTTTACGGCGACCGAAGCGGTAGTTGGCAAATTGTGCGTCGAATGATCAGCTGGCGCAGAATTCGTTTGATGTGAATCTCCTGATAACATTCCAAACAACTGTCCCATCTTTGATGCATCAAATAGATTTTGCACTATCTTTTCCAAATCATTACGACCCTGAGGAATTTCAAACTCTCCTTTTTTATTTTGAGTAATTTTTCCGGTAAAATTTGGTTCGCCATTATTGGTGCTGATTTTGCCATCGGCCACTGTAGATGATTCCAATTTTACTCTAAATGGTGCCTGACTATCGACAATCTTTTTTTCAAAAATTATTGGAGGTTCTACAATTTCTGGTTTTTCTATCTGTAAAATTTCCGAATCATAGCCAGCCACTTTGATGGCCGCTACGACCGCGCTCTCTACCACTGAATCTTCCACTTCCACAATCCCGTTTCCGGCTTTGGCATCGATATGTGAACTAATTATTCCTGGCACGCCAGCCAATTCAGCTGAAATTATTTTTTCACATGATTCGCAATGCATGCCAGAAATTTTGAGATGTATTTTCTTGCTCATATTTTTAAATTATATCAGAAATTACTTTTCCGCATTTTTACTTACTTCCGCCAAACTTTTTTTGACATCCTCCCAATTCAACTCCTGATTTGATTCCACTTCAGCCAATCCCGATTTAAGATCAATCTTGACCGTCTGCACACTAGACAGTGTTTTCAATGCCGATGTACTCAATTTTATACATGCCTCACAATCTAAATTGGTAATTTTAAAATTTAGTTTATACATATTATTTAAACAACATGAATAGTAGCGCGATGAATTCCCATACTACAAGTTACCCACAAATCACCTGTTTCGGTTGGAGTGAATTCAACAATAGTATCACCTGATTGATTCATTGGTTGCGAAACACCAATTTCGCGAATTACTATATTGTGCATACAACCGGTCGGCGGCTCGTTCATGGCAATCACCCATTTTACCGGCTGACCTTTTTTTACTGTAAATTCATTGGGTGAAACATCCTCGATTTGGGCATAAGAAGATTTTATCAATTGAATTTTAGCATCCGATTTTACTGAATTGATATTTGCTATTGGTGCTGCTGATACTTTTTGCACTGCTGGTAAAAAAGTTACTTTATCTACCACAATAAATTTTCCAGTATACATACCCATAGAACAAGAAAATGGAATCTCACCAGTTTCTGTCGGCATAAAGGTAATAATATTTTCACCCTTCTTTAACGGCTGACTAATATTAAATTTCGGCATTACGATATAGCTGGCACACGAAAATGATGTTTCCGATTTAATCACCCATTTTACCTGACGGCCCTTTTGTATTGTGAAAACATTTGGACTATATCCATCAAAACCCTGAACCATATTTATCACTTGTGCATCACTAGTGACTGCGGTGGTGGCGACATCCACTGATCCATTTCCAAACAATCGGCTGGCATTACTAATATTATACCAACCGAATATAATTATCGCGATACCAGCTGCCGCAAAAAATATTCGTGCTTTTTTTCCTTTGAAGATTGAAGACAAACCACCAATACCGAGCAGGCCTGGTGCCGTACCGAGTGCAAACAATCCCATTATCAGAGCACCCTGAGTGAAACTACCAGAACTTACGGCGTAGAGTTGCATCGCCTGTGTAAAACCACAAGGCAGAAAAAAAGTCGCCGCACCAGAAATTATCGCACCACGATGACTATATTCTCTATTTTCTTTTCCTAGCCCAAAAAATTTGGCGATACTTTTTGGTAAGACAATATTTTTATCTTGTAAAAATGGAAAAATATTAATTAATTTTAAACCTAAGAAAATCATTACTAAACTGACGATAATAGTAAGTACTCCTAAAAATCCAGCAGAAATTTTGAAGGCCGAACCAAGCAAGCCAATAATTCCACCTAATAACGCAAAACCAATTACTCTACCTAAATTAAAATAAATGTGGGGACGAAATTTTTGTTGTGCCGAAGCCTCTGGATGAAGTTCTGCATGACGAGCTGACAGCCCTAGCACCAAACCACCAACCATCGCCATACAGGTGGAAATACCTGCAACTAAACCTACTAATAATACTACGCCTAAACCGCTATTTTCAGTATTAACATTGACATTAAATATACCGAAACTACGCGCTATGAAATAGAACACAAACAATATCACGGCACCATACAATAAATTTTGATAATCACTAACATCTTTGGACAACCAACCATTTTTTTCTTTTATGCCAATTTTATATCCGGATTCCTCGACTGCCGAAGCGATTTGCTCCTGTGCTGGTTTTGTATTTTCGAAATACACTACCGCTTGACCGATTTTATGATCAACGTCTGCTTTGACTACTCCACAAACTTTGTTCAAGTTTTGTTCGACTAAAATTTCACATGATTTACAATGCATCCCTTTAATAGGGACAATAAATTTAGGCATAATATTATTTACCAGTTAAATTAAAAGTTTTAATTAATTCTTTGATAAACTGAGCTTTTTCTTCAGTGCTCCTGGAATTCAGTTTATTGGTACCACAACTTTGCAAATGATTTTCTAAAATGGTGTTATTTATTTGTTTTAACAAACCAATCGCGGCATTGATCTGTTGAGCCACATCAATACAATAGCGATCTTCTTCAATCATTTTATCCAATAATTTAAGCTGTCCTTGAGCTTTTTTGAGACTCAACTTGATTTTTCCTTTGTATGGTTCTATCATAATTTTACATTATTTATTAATTTATGTTAGTACCTAGACCATAGGTATAGGTATATAATATATTAAATGTAAATAACTGTCAAGACGGTGCATTTCGTTGTAGTGTAGCAAAAAAAGAATCCGCCTTATTTAAATGGCGGATTTTTATCTTAATTATTTTATACTTTCACTACCATACCATCAAACGCAGACAGGGTATTTTTGAAAATTTTTCTCGCTCGTTTTTGACCATCGAATCTTTTGGCGCGTGTTTCAAAAGCATTGGGGCCAAAATGTGTCAGACAAAGTTTTTTGGCTCTCGCTTTTGCGGCTACCTCCCCTGCCCCCTCTGGATCGGTATGTCCCCAAAAATCATCTGCCGGTCGAATATTCCAACCACATTCATGTATTAACAAATCAGCGCCATCTGCCAATTTTATATCATTAATACACGGCTTAGTATCACTACAATAAGAAATAATTTTATCCTCTAAATAAAAGCGATAACCAAAAGTATAATCAATGTGATCCAAACTGCGACATTCAAATTTTATCGGCTGAATAAAATTACCTTCCTTTAACTCTACCGTTTTGATTTGAAAACTCATGTCTGACAGCGGCATAGCATAGGGATGATCAAAAATCGTTTTCAACATTTTTTTCAAACCACTGTGACTAAAAATAGTCAGGGGCTGTTTTATGTTTAGGCGAGATAACGCATGCAAACCACAAACATGATCCATGTGAAAATGAGTCAAAAATAAATACACCGGCTTGTCTTCTTTAATATAGTCTCGAGCTTTAACAATACCAAATCCAGCGTCTAAAATGATGTAGGCGTCTTTACTATCGATAAGAGCACTAACTGTACTACCAACAGCCGAATCATACCAACCATTTGTTCCTAAGAAGATAATTTTCATACCCATCCATTCTAACAAAAAATATTTAACCCAGCAATAGCATCGTAACCAAATAAATATTTAATCCTGCGATAATGCCGGCAATTAGCCAAGCCAATATTTTAATCAGTAACCCATTAGCAAAATTACCAAGATGTTTCTTGCTGCTAGTAAAATAAACTAGCGGAAAAACTGCAAACGGCAATTGAATACTTAATACTACTTGGCTCAAAATAAGAAGTTTGGTCAAACTACCAGTGCCAAAGTATAAAATCACCCCCACCGCTGGAATAATAGCCAACCCGCGAGTAATCAAACGACGCAACCATGGCACTAATTTTATTTTTAAGAATCCTTCCATAATAATCTGCCCAGCCAAAGTACCGGTAATAGTAGAATTTTGACCAGAAGCCAATAAGGCAACTGCAAATAAAATGCTTGCCAAACTAGCACCCAACAGCGGTGTTAACAAATCATATGCTTGAGAAATTTCTGCTATACCGTTCATCCCGCGTGTAAAGAAAGTGGAAGCAGACACAATCAAAATTGCCGCATTGATAAAAAACGCAAACAACAAAGCCACAGTCGAATCAATCGTCAAAAATTTAACCGCTTCTTTTTTTCCTTCTTCTGTTTCTTCGTAAGCACGTGTCTGTACGATAGCCGAATGCAAATATAAATTATGTGGCATCACTGTAGCTCCGAGAATACCAATACCAATATATAGCATTTCTTTATTGGTAAATAATTCGGCAGTCGGAACAAATCCACCAAAAATTGCGCTAATTGATGGTTGAGAAAAAAACAATTCAAAACCAAATGCGGCCATGACCGTTCCTACCAAAACAATTACCAACGCTTCGAGATAACGAAATCCTTTATTTTGTAATAATAATAAAATAAAAACATCGGCAGCGGTAATGAGCACACCGACAATCAACGGAATTTTGAATAGTAAATTCAACGCTATCGCTGAACCAATTACCTCTGCTAAATCGCAAGCCACGATCATAATCTCTGCCATTAACCAAAGAAATATGCTAGTACGTTTACCAAAATTATCACGACAAATTTGCGCTAGGTCACGACCGGTCACAATGCCTAATTTGGCCGATAAATGTTGCAACAACATTGCAAACAAATTTGATAGCAAAATAACAAATAATAAAGTATATCCAAATTTAGAACCACCCGCTAAATCGGTAGCCCAATTTCCTGGATCCATATATCCAACTGCTACCAGATAACCAGGACCAGAAAATGCCAACATCTTTTTCCAAAAAGGCATTCCTTTTGGGACAGGGATAGATTTGTGTGATTCAGACAAACTTTTATCTAAAGTAATGTCCGCGTTCACCCAATTACGAGATTTAAACCAATTGACATGAGTCATAAAATAAAAAATAGACAACAGCCGAAATTCAGCTATAAAAACGATAAGAAGAAGAAACTTATAAATAGAAGAGTAATGTTGTCTATATTAAAACACAAAAACCATACGCTGTCAAATTCATACCATTAGCGTATGGTTTTATAAAGCTTTTTTAAAATTGTTATTTTATATCTGTGTGGCCTTTGTTTAACGAGTCGGCCACAGAACTCTGACTACGTGGAGCTAGCCCACCTTCAACACCGCGGTGGCCCTCCTCTCCTTCTGCGTCGTCTTCCTCTTGGGCACAAAAGGAAGGACATCCGCAGTACCCGAGGCAGGGCGGACGATGACAGGGACGTCCACCGGCCGTCCGTAATCTCCACCCCTCTGGTAACAGGCCTCACAAAGCCCACTGAAGGAAAGATCCTTCCGATCGTCGATCCTGGCAATGGGTTCGTCTGAGCACCCGCAATACACCCGGCTCATGAGCACCTCCTGGGAAAAGAACAACCTGATTCGCCTCCAAACGATGAATGTGATCGCACAGACCAGACACAATCACCAATACCCATCGTCTAAAGACGTTTTTTATTTTTTGAACGAATGAACTACTTCTATTTTTTCCTCTCTTGTCATTTGTTTTATCTTACTCTCTGCCTTTGATGCCAAAGAGCGATTTCTAAACTTTTTGGAATATACCAATTTCACCGGTCGTCGCGCATGCGTATATTTGGCCCCCAATTTCGACATATTATGCTCATTTACCCGACGATCCAAATCCACAGTAATACCAGTATACAATGTCTTGTCTGCACATTCAAGTATGTAGAGATAATACATACTATTCTATCGCTTTCCTTCCCTCTTTCACTAGTGAGCGGATTTTTTTTGATTCAATACGACGTACTTTTGATGCTTTCGTTGGCCGAGTCGGTCGTCGTGATTTTGGCACATGCAAAGCACGCGCCACCAACATCTGCAATCGCGCTACAGCCAGCGCACGATTTTGCGATTGCGAACGTTCTTCCTCGGACATTATCACTACTTCGTCATTATTATTTATTCTATTTGCCAATTTGGTTCTTACTAGTACTTTTTCCTCCCAAGACAAAACTTTTGAACGACTAATAGACCAATGGACGATAGCCTTAGTCGATGTTTTGTTTACATTTTGCCCACCCGCGCCACCAGACCGCGCGAATGTTATGTTTAGCTCGTGTTCAGGTATACGAATACTTGATCCATTAGACATATATAATCTAATAAAAACTAAATTCATTTTTCTAATACTACTCTAGTATATCAGTTGCTAATAACTAAATAAATACTTCATTTATTTTTCGCGGATAACTTCTTGAACTCCTTATCTTTTTTTACAACTGCTTCATTCACCTTCAAAGCCATCTCATTTATACCCAACAGACAAATACCATCTAGTGCACGCACACGTGACAAAGCCACATACCCCATCCCCCGTTCAAATGATTTGGATAAATCAATTTCAGCGGCATCCAAACTCATCCCCTGACTTTTGTGTACGGTTATCGCCCAAGCCAAACGCAGAGGCACTTGTTTGATACTCGCTAATATTGTTTCGTCTTCTTCAATATTCCAACTTACTGGTTTGGCCACCAAACGATTTTTATTTTTTGTTTTAATTACTGGCAAGCCATCTTCATCAAAATCCACCACTTGTCCTAGAGTGCCGTTTACATACCCAGCTTCGAAATTATTTTTAATAAACATCACTATCGCGCCTACTTTTAATTTTAATGCAGACACAACTGGATAGCTCTTTTTTAAAAATTCAACGAGATCTTGTGGACCTTGTTCGATCATCTGAAATATTTCTTCTGGCTGTTCAATATTTGAAAGCTCCAATTCATTGAGCATATCCACATTTACATTGTGAGTATAGAGTTTGGTGACCTTTGGCAAATGAGTAACTTTTTTATGTAATCTATTTTTTAGAATTGCCAATTCTTTTTCACCTGCTTCATTGGTACGAATTTTATTTAAAACTTTTAAAAACTCCGAATCGTCTTGGCGAAACTGTTCATCCAAATAACAAACCTTAATACCGGCTTCCTCCCAAGAAAATGCCTGAAACGAAAATTTTGCATCTTTACCAATAGGTGGTAGTTGAAAAAAATCACCACACAAAACAATTTGCATTCCTCCAAATGGCATAAACGGATTTTTGGCCGCCTTGCAAATTTTATCTACCAAATCCAAACTAGCCGCGTCCAACATCGAGATCTCATCAATGATTAAAACCTGAGCGCTTTTTATACGATCAAACAAATCTTTCCGTTTCAAAACCTTGTTAATTTGTTTTTTGGTCATTTTTTTGGCTATCCCCATCCCACACCAAGAATGAATAGTACGCCCGTTCAAATGGGTGGCGGCGATACCAGTAGACGCCGTTATTCCCACTTTTGTTTTGTTGCTTTTGAGATAATCAATGAATTGATTCAATAAAAAAGTCTTTCCGCTTCCGGCAGAACCGGTGAGAAAAACGTTATCGCCAGATTGGAGAATTTTCAGTGCGTGGGCTTGATTCATGTTTGTATATAATACTGTATAGTATACGATTTTTTATGGTTAACCGTCAATCAAAAAACCAGATTATAATTCATCTGGTTTTACTTAGCAGGGGCGGTAGGAATCGAACCCACGCAATCTCTTTTGGAGAGAGAAGTACTACCACTATACGACGCCCCTATGTTTGTCTGCAAAAATACTATACACTATTTGCTATTCTTTTACCACCTTATCTTTTTTAATCACCACCAAATACATCCAACCAGCAAACACCAACATGAATACCCAATTTAGATAAAAACTTGGAGCAGCTTGAGTGAGAATTAATGGCAAGGTCACAGTAAACAAACCAACAGTAAATACTTCCTTAAATTTCCAGCCCAACTTTTTATATTTCGTAATAGAGTAAAACAAATAACTGATAAACAGCACGTTGAGCAAATTACTAACAACAAAAAATATAAACAATATAACAAAACAGAAAATTATTACCATCCAGATAATCTTATTGCTAAATGCACTATCAGCAATCTTCAAAACATCAGCTCGATCTGTTTTGGAATTATTAAATTCTTTTACTGATTGTTTCTTGATGGTTTTACTTTGACCGTCATATACTTCAAAATTATCTTTGGTGACCAACAATACTGACTGTGTATCTTGTTTTACAAAACTTTTTATATCCAGTGTACCAGTCGCTACTGTATCTACCACGATAGCAAAATTTTCAAAACTTTTTATATATGGCTGTTCTATACCAGTCACTTGTAATTGCCCATCCTTTACTTCTGCTTGAAATTCAGGCAATTCACTATATACCATCTGCTTTAATTTTGGAGCTTCTTCAAAATATTTATACCCCAGAGAAACAGTCGATAAACCAGCCACCAAAAATATCAATAGAAAAAAATAGCCCCAAGCCCAGCTCGAATTATTCTTCTGGTCACGAAGCCATTTAAAATTATACAAACTATTGTATAGAGTGGTAAAAAAACTCATAAACCAAAAGGCTTATTTTGTTTCCTTAAATTCATTGTGTTTTTTGCAATGTTTGCAGTGTTTTTTCAATTGCAAGCGAGTCTTTAGCTTTTTGTTGCGAGTTGTAAAATAACTCACACGCTTACATTCTGAACACTCCAATTTTGCCAATTTTTCTTGTGACATATGTTCAATTAATAATTTATTTTGGACTGCCTTCGCAAAAGCTATGGCGGTCTAAGTGGGCAGAGAAGGATTCGAACCTTCGAAGGCGGAGCCAACAGATTTCACTTATCCATAAGTTTCCTTACGGCATGGACTATATCTTTACCCACGAAGGGTACTCTGGTATCTAGTCTCTACGGCGCTCCCCGAACATTTCGGAGTTCCCACGGTATTAGCACCCCCATTAGCCTTCACCGTTATCCCAGAGAGTTCATCCTAGGGTTTCCCCTAAGAGCTGCAATTGTTCACAGTCTGTCCCATTTAACCACTTTGGTATCTGCCCAATAATTATATTTTCAAAAAACTCTTTGCTAAATTTATATTTTTCTCTTGTCTATTTTTCGACGCTGTTAGTCGTAAATTAATGCATCTTCTATTTATACATTTTACTGGTATATAATAAACATTTTTTGAAATTATATCCACTGCGGCTAAAATTTCAAAATCTTTCTTTGTGTAGTTTATAACATTCCAATTATTTGACGACCGACAATTGATAATCATTGCCCCATTCTTTGGTACAACCGCTTTTACTTGTACCCGTTTTATTTTTCCATTTTTTTCGATTATCAAGTCGTATCTGGTGTTTTCGCTGATTGGCAGCGAAACCATCCACCCTTTTTCTAAAAGATCTGCCGCTACTAATAATTCCCCTATATCCCCTTTAATTTTAGTATGCATAACTTGTAAAAAAGAGCCGGGAACAGGACTCGAACCTGCGACCCGCACTTTACAAAAGTGCTGCTCTACCAACTGAGCTAACCCGGCTAATATAACAGTTTAGATTCTACCACATAGATTCCAGATTGTCAAAGTCTTATCTAGGCTATATTTATCAAAGAAAGATACCGCAATGGTATCTTAACTAGAGCCGTTACGCGGATTTGAACCGCGGACCTTCTCCTTACCATGGAGATGCTCTACCAACTGAGCTACAACGGCATTATATTTTTTCAATTCGATGTCTAAAATCTGCCAACTTGGAATTTTCTGGATTTACCAAGCGCAAATTTTGATAAGCATCACCAGCTAGTTTTTTATCTTGACATAGTATAGCAGTTTCAATCAGCAAGTCAAGATATTTTGGATTCTGTGGTTCCAGTTCCACTGCTTGAATTACCGCTTCCTTGGCCACTAACGGCTGACCAACTTTTAATAGTAATTCCGCCAGATGTGCAAAACGTGGTGACAATGAATCATTGGCCACCATCGCCCTCTGATAATATTCTATAGCCTCATCAATATTATTTTCCGCTTCGGCCATTTCTGCCAGTCTTACCATCACTGCATCATTTTCTGGTTCTAATTGTAATAAAAATGCAAATGTCTGTTTGGCCTCTTCGACCGCGCCTTTTTTCAAATAAACTTCAGCCAGACCACGATATGCTGATGCTGACTTCACATCAATTTTAATAGCCGCGATAAATATGCGCTCAGCCTTATCCAGATTTTCCAATGACAAATTATTTTCTCCATCTTGTATCAAATTTTTCAGTCTTGATTCTTTCTCCTCTACTGTCAAAAGACTCTGTTCCTGTTTTGTTTTTATCATGTCTTCATGATGAATAAGACGCTCGATTTTCCCAACATACACTCGAAATTTTAATTGGAACTCACGCCATATTTTATCCACGGGGCGAAGTTTTTCTCCCAATTTAACTCTTGCCTCGCGACTGTGTGCCTCAATACGTTTAGTAATAATCTCACGTTTTTTACGAGAGGTTTTTTCCTGTGGCAAATTATCCACATCTAAATTGGATAATTGCGGAATTTTTTTCCAAATAACAAAACCGACTACACCTAGACAAATTAGCGTTACCAATAAAAACAAGATATTTAACATATAAGTTTAGGCATTTTGCACAATTTGTAACCAACTGTCAAGCTTGGTAGAAGCGCCACCGACCAAAACACCGTTGATATTGGGCTGTTTGGTATATTCCTTGATATTTTTTCCATTCACACTGCCACCATACAATACTATCACTTCAACATTTTTAGCCAATGCGCTAACCATCTTGAAAATCATCAAACACATTTTTTCTGCCTCAATTGGGTCGCAATAATTTCCTGTGCCAACCGCCCAAACGGGTTCGTATGCAACAATTAATTTTGTTTTTGGTTTCCATTTTAGACGATCCAACGCCGCGCGTAATTGTATCTCAACTGCATCTTTGGCTTTGTTTTCATTCCTTTCTTTTTCTGTTTCTCCTACACACAGTACTGGCGTCAGACCAACCAATAAAAACGCCTCCATTTTTTGATGAACATCATGGTTAGATTCATGAAACAAATGGCGTCGTTCTGAATGTCCCACCAGAGCATATTTTGCACCGGCATTTTTATACATTACCGCAGAATTTTCTCCCGTAAATCCTCCCTTATCCTCGTAATATACATTTTGCGCACCACTAACGATACCGACATCCCCCAATACTTGCGCGACCGGATAAAAAGACAAAGCACTAGGAAATATAACCATTTTGATTTTCTTAGAAAATTTTGATGAGGCCACACCCAAAGCATTGGCCAAAATGTTACTTTCGTCATAATCCAAATACATCTTCCAATTGGCAAAAAGATAAACTTTTTTGGATGAAGACATACGATTTATTTTAATATTTTAATTACTTCTTCTTTTTTTATTTTACCAATCACGGCCACATGTACCTGTCCCCAATCAAAAATCTTTTTAGCTAACCTTTGAACATCTTTCGCAGTTACTTTTTTTATTTTTTTCAACACTTGTTCATAGGTATTGATTTTATCCATCATCCAAAACTGCTTGGCAAACCACTCAGCTTGCGCGCTACTATCTTCCATACCCAATGTCATACGACCAGACATGTTGGATTTCGCATCCTTGAGTTCTTTTTCAGTTACCACCGTCTCACAAATCTTTTTCAATTCTTCCCTAATTACTTTTATTGCTTCACCTAAACGCAACGGATCCAAACCAGCCTGAATATAGGCAGTACCAACATCTCGGAAATTATTTGAACCGGCCCGAACCATATATGCTAATCCACGTTTTTCTCTCACCTCAACAAACAATCTTGAACTCATACCTCCACCCAAGATATTCAACAATACAGACAACACATAACGATCGGAATGGTTTAGAGACAGACCGGGAAAACCAATAATCACGTGTGATTGATCGAGTGGTTTTTCTTTTACCGCCACCCGTTTTTCCAACGATAATTTTTCCGTAGGCCAAACAAATTTTTCAAAATTATTTTTCCGAATAGTTGCTTTAGATTTATTTTTTTGTGAATCATGATTCAAGAAATGTTGTAAATGTTTTTTTAATTTTGCATCCACATTTCCCGCCACCACCAATACCATGTTTTCTGGTTTGTAGGCGGCCTGATAATAATTCCACAAATCATCACGTGACATACCGCGGACAGTTTCTTCACTACCACCCTCATCCCAACCCAACGGACAATCACCAAATACTACCTGCTCATACAATAAACCAATACCCATAGTAGGATTATCTTCGTACATACGTAATTCCTCCACAATAACACCTTTTTCTTTTTCAATTTCCACTGCATCCAATTTTGAGTTAAAAACCATATCAGCAATCAAATCAAAGGCTATCGCTTGCTTCACACCAGCTATCTTCACATAATATCCAGTATAATCCTTGCTAGTAAAAGCGTTATAGTCTGCACCAGAGGCATCCAAAATTTTCGAGATGTCTTGAGCGGTAGGACGTTTTTGTGTACCCTTGAACATGAGGTGTTCTACAAAATGCGAAGCACCAGAAATCTTTTTGTGTTCGTAACGAGAACCAACTGGTACTAACACTAATACCGTCGTCGCCTTTGTACCTTTTAGCGGTACAGTAATAAGTGTGATTTTATTTTTTAATTTTGAAATTTTATACATAACTCAATTTGTCATTCCCGTGAAAACGGGAATCTACTGATTAAAACTTACTGTTCAGATAATTTTTCAATTCGGATATTTCAATTCTATCCTGAACCATAGTATCACGATCGCGCACAGTCACTTTTTTATCTTCCAACGAATCAAAATCGACAGTTACACAATATGGTGTGCCGATTTCATCTTGTCGGCGATAGCGCTTGCCAATACTTTGTGTCTCGTCATAATCCACACTGAAGGTTTTACGCAAACCATCTGCCAAGTCGCGAGCAACACTAGATAATTCTTCTTTTTTAGAAAGCGGCAAAATAGCCACTTGAATAGGCGCCAGATGTTTTGGGAATTTCATTACTATACGTGCCTCTGTTTCACCTTCTTTGGATGTAGGAGCTTCTTCTTCGGTATAGGCCTCCAACAAAGATACCAACAACATGCGATCAATACCAAAAGTTGGTTCTATCACATGTGGTAAAAACTTTTCATTGGTTTCTGGATCGGTATAATGCAAATCTTGACCACTCACTTTTTCGTGACGAGATAAATCATGATCTGTACGATAAGCAATACCATGTAATTCTTTCACCCCAAAAGGATATTTATATTCAATATCTAGCGTACGCTTACTATAAAAAGCACGTTCATTTTCTGGAATTTCATGCCAAACCAAATTATCCATATTGATTTGCATGATATCTTTCCACCAACGCTTGATTTCAGAGAGCCACATTTCAAATACTTTTTCCCAATCTTTGGGATTGATAAAATATTCAAGTTCACCAATTTCAAACTCACGCGTGCGAAAAATAAAATTCCCTGGAGTAATCTCATTACGGAAACATTTGCCAATCTGTGCAATACCAAATGGCAAACGACGACGGGTTGAATTCAAAATATTTTTAAAATTTACAAACATACCACCGGCAGTTTCCGGTCTCAAATATGCGGTGGTTGCACTATCTTCATTGGTGCCCAAAAAAGTCTTAAACATTAAATTAAAACTTTTTGGTTCGGTCAAATTTCCATCGCAATCCGGACAGCTCAATTCACTCAACGATTTTGGTTGGCCTTTATCATATTCTGGTTTTAAACTCTCTATTTCCAACAAATGATCAGTACGAAAACGATGATGACATTTTTTACATTCCACCAATTCATCACTGAAATTTTGCAAATGCCCAGAAGCCTCCCACACTTTTGGATTCATAATAATGGCGCTGTCGAGAGGCACCATATCACTACGTTCCTGCACAAAAAATTTCCACCAAGCTTTTTTAATATTTTGCTTGAGTAAATGTCCAAGCGGTCCGTAATCCCACGTATTGGCCAGTCCACCATAGATTTCACTACCAGGAAAAACAAACCCTCTCCTCTTGCACAACGAAACTACCTTTTCTAAATCTTTTGGCATATTTATATAGTATTAATTTCAGATTCTTTATTTTCACCAATCTCCTTTATTTTATCATTATATTCTTTAACGTGTTTTTCTAATTCTTCGAACAATTTAAATTTTTCATCTTCACTAATTGATTTGCTTTCTTCTTCCGCTTCAACAAATTCCCGAATTTCTTGACGCACTTTGCGCAATGATACACGAGCGTTTTCCAATTTTTCGTGCAATACTTTAGTCAATTCATGACGACGTTCAGAAGTAAGATTTGGTAAAATTACTCGAATCAATCGCCCATCATTTACCGGGCTCACTCCAATCCCTGAATCACGAATCCCTTTTTCAATCGCTCCCAAAACTGTTTTGTCCCATGGTTCAATATTTACAGTTTTGGCATCCGCCACAGAAATTGACGCCAATGCTTTCAAAGCTTGAAATGTCCCATAAGCTTCAATAGAGATATCCTCTACCATGGCAACCGAGGCGCGTCCAGTACGCAAACCGACAATATCTTTTTTAAGAAACTCCAAGACCTTTTCAAAATCCTCCTTAAAATCACTGATTTGCATATATAAAATTTATTATTAATCTAAAATTGCAAAACCCATAGACACTATACTGTCTTTAACGGTGTTTATTAAAACACCGACTGGGATAGTGTTAGTAGGAAGTTTTTTGGTCACCCAATTTTTTCCGCCATCGGTTGTTTTATAAAATGTAGATCGAACATGTGCATTTTTCTCTCCCAAAATAGTACCAGTGTAATACATTTCATTCTGATTTTTGGCATTGATATCAAAGGCATAAATATTAACACTGCCAGGAGGGGTAATCAATTTCAAATCAGTCCAAGTAGCTCCGGCATCATCAGATCTCAAAATACCAAACTTTGACACCCAAAACAAACTGTCCTTCTTGCCAGGATTCAAAACCAATCGATAAAATTTATTAGCTTCAGCAAAACTATCCAACCCATCAGACATATCTTTCCAGGTAGTACCAGAATCATCTGACCTAAAGATGCCATTAGTATAACCAGCAACATAAACCCGTCCAGGATTAAATTGGTCGGATACTAAATATTGTAATTGAAAATTAAAACGCTGAGTTACGCGCCAACTAGTGCCAGAATTATTACTTACCAAAATATCTCCACCTAGTTCCGCGGCATATACCATATTACTATTACCAAAATCTACCGCCACCGAAACTACTCTCTGATCAGGACGTTCTTCAGTGTAGACATTCGTCCAAGTACGTAGACAATCATCGGTTTTGAAAATATGTTGTCCATCACTTACAAAAATTGTACATTTATCTTTTGGACTAACAGCCAACCCATATATAAATTTTCCGGCCATAGCTGGTACTGTTTCCCAGCTTGCACCATTATTATAAGTATAATACAACCCCTGACCTCGAGTGGCTAAATAAATAGCATTGGGATCACTTGGATCGGTATGCAAGCGATACGTTTTAATACCAGCGATACTCTTCGCACCAGCCACAGTCGGCATCGCCGCAATTTGCTTCCAAGTTTCACCCTTATCAGCCGATTGATACATACCCATCGGCCCTGTAGGCTGAGCCGCTCCAAATGTTAAACAACCAGCACCCGTAGTCAACAAACCGACCACCAGTGCCAACAATAATAAAGGTATCTTTTTCATAAATTAAATATAATATTTTTTAAAATTTTGTTAATAAATTTTCAATGGCCAAACGTGGATTCACATTGATAGCCAATAAATTTTTAATATTTTTTATTTCGTCAATTATCAATCGACACTGTTCACCGTGAATATTCTCACTCAACATCTTTTCTCTCCACAGCATTGTCCAGCAATCTAGAATCGGATCAAGTTTCTCTTTTGTTTTTATCACACCACCTTTTTCACTCAATACATCATCCATCGCTTTCCAGCGCTCGTATACTGGTGTCGCAAGTAATTTTTGCCAACGTTTTTTTTCTTTAATATTTTCACCTAACAATTCGAAATCTTTACATAAATTTATCGCTCTCCCTGGTCGCCCCCAAGATAATTCTACAATTTCTTTTTTATCTTGGCTGTCGCTAAGAGTGTTTACCAACTTTTCCATTTCATTTTCAGGCACGGGTGCGAATTGAAATATCTGACAACGTGATCGTATGGTCGGCAGCAACAGCGCATCATTTTCTGTTAATAAAAAAATAATACTTTTGTCTGGCGGTTCTTCTATTATTTTTAAAAGGGCATTACCAGATTCTTCATTGAGCAATTCGGCTTCATCGATAACCGCCACTTTATATCCATTCAACCAAGATCTATTTGAAAACTTTTCACGCAATTCTCTGGATTGATCAACGGAAATTTCTTTTTTCTTTTTTCCAGTCTTCTCATCCTCTAGGCGTTCGACATAATAGTAGTCTGGATTGAATTTTAATTTTTCGACATCAACCCCCAAAATCTGAGCAGCCAGTGTGTTGGCCAAAGTGCGTTTCCCTATGTGCGACGCACCAACAAAACAATAAGCATGGCCAAGCTTGCTATTTTTTACAGCTAAATCAAAAAATGACGTTATGTGCGATTGGCCTATAAACTGCATATTTTTATGTAGATATGATACCAAAAAACTGTTATTTTGGCAAACGACAAGCAAAATAAAAAACCGGCAATCAGCCGGTTTTTTATTTTAATTATTTACTACTCAAATCATTATTATTTCCAGTCTGTATCTTAACATCCCCAATTGGGTTTGGTCTACTTGCCAAATTACGTGCTTCCTCTTGTCTAGCACGAGCCGCCGCTGTGGCGTCTTCAGCAGATGGAATTCCAGCTACTTTTAGAGCAGTCACTGCTTTTCTAGCTTCTAAATCAGCATTTAAAGCATTCCTGTTAGCCCATGTATCTGACCCTGGTTCTGCAGGCCCTGTTCTTGTAATTCCTGAAAAGTCTAACGGAGCGGAAGTTGGTACTTGATATTGTTCATTTTCTTTATCAACTTGTTTCTGCTTTTCTGCTACTTGAAGTGCCAAAATTTCTGCATCAACAGCTTGAATCAAATCTCCAAGTCTGCTAATTCTCGCCTCTTTAGAACCTTTTGTTTTATCACTAACTTTAAGTATATCTAGAATTGGCGCTCCTGGAGTTTTGTTTAATAATCCATCTCTCTCTTTTTCATACCCTTCTCTTTCAACATTTAATTTATTCAATCTTTGTTCGTAACCTTTTGTTTCTACAATACCGCTTGGTATTGATTCTACTCTTGAACCATTTCTAGCTTTTTTGCCGTTCTTTGCAACTTCACTAGGTGTTTGATCAACTCTTGACATCGGTCTCTTTGCAACCTCCCCACCTGGAGAAGCAACTTCTGCCTCAAATTCTCCAGTTACCCCTCTTGGAGCGGCTGTAAAATTTGGACCTGAATTTCTACTTGGAGTAGGAGTTCGATTTACCGACATTATATTTGATGTGTCTACTTTTTTTGCAAGTCTAGACGCTGGGGTCTCTACAATTTTCACCGCCGCCGCTCTTTCTGGTTGTTTCGCGTTAACCCTTCTTGTTTTTGATCCTTCTTGAGTAGCCACAAACGTTGTAAGTAGCGCCATCACTCCCATTATTAATTTATTATATTTACCTGGATCCCTTGCAACCATACCAGACTTCATATCTGCCTTAAGCTCTCTAACCTTGGCAACTAATTCAGGTTTTGTTTCCGTTATCGTTGGGTTCTCAACTATAACTTTATCACTAATACGTATTAACTCTCCAGTTAAACTATTTATATCGTCAGAAATTTTACCAATTTCTTTTTTAGTTTTCAATTTCGCACCTCTCTTAAGCCATGTCAAACTTTCTAATACCGCCTTTTTTTCTTCTAATATTTTTATTTTTTCTCTTAATTTTGATTCTACCTCACTTACTATAAGAGGCTCCGTTAAAATTTCAACAGGTTTCGTCTGATCTTCTTCAATAATTTCTGTTAAATCTGATTCAGGAATTTCTGCTCCGAAATTGAGCTCTTCCTCTGTGGGTAACGCTGGTCTGGAAGCAATTTCAGCCGCTGAATTTCTTGCTCGCTCTGCCTGACTCTCTTGCCAAGAAATTTCTTTTTTAATTTTATTGTCTAAAAGTGTTTGCGCACGTGCTTCACGAGCTTCTGGGGTTTGGTTTTTTTTCTCTTGATCGTAATTATGACGAGCAAGCTCTAACCAATTATGAAGATTCAATGCAACTTTGGCAAGTGCTTTGTTACTAAATATTCCAATTCTGGTATCAAAAAACTGTTGCGCCACTGTTAAAAATTCAGTATTATTTATTAACAAATTAGCAAAAAAGACGTCATTCCCTACAAATTTATTAATTTCATTTGCTAGAAATGGCTCCCTTGTTTTAATATTCTTTTTTGCGTCTCTAGCCAATTGATCAGCAAAATACAATTTAATAATATCATATGCTTTGGAATCGGCACCAACCTCTACTCCTTTGGATGAATCACCCAAAAATTTGTTAAGGTCCGTAATAGATACTGCAGGACTTTCTGGGGCAGGCGGAATGTCCACGTTTGTTATAGCTTCTTGTACAGCATTTGTTACCACATCTTCGGCAGCCTCAGAAGATAGACCACCCGAGGAAACTGCATCAGCCAGAGCTGATTGAGCATTTGTAAGGTTTTCTTTCCCCTCCAAGACTGCTAACTCTGCTTGAATTGGTAAGGGAAAATCACCGGTAGACAGCTCATGACCTTTTGCTTCCAATGCTCTTTTTTCTTCTGCAATAGCTCGTCGGTGTTCTTCTAATTTTCTCCCCAACTTCATAGCCTCTCTAGCTTCCTCTGTTTTTGCAACTACTCCTCTCCATTGATTAAGTTTGTCAGTGACTTCTAATGCTTTACCTGCATCTATACCTTCTTCTATTTGAGTGCGTAATTTTGTTTCCTCATTTTCCAAAGCTTTTATTCTGTTATAACTAACCGCTTTGAGCCAAGCTTTGTAAAGATCAGATTCCTTATTAAACCCTTTGATTTCCTTAGGTTTCCCATTCTCATCAACCTCGGGTGTTGCGCCCTCATCAATTGCTTTTTTATATTCACTCTTTCTAACCTTTAGGTCAGCCTGAAGCATGTCAAATAGTTGCTCAGCTGAAAAACCAGAATAATCACCAGCGACTTCTTTACCGATTCTTTCATCTACCGCTCTGGAAGCACTTTCAGCCCTGTCACCACCAGCTACTTGGGTTTCTAGTGGAACTCCCTTATTTTCTCTATTTGGTTTATTCATATTATAAATTTAATTTAATCTATTTATTTATTTTAATAATACCACATTTTAGCAAAAAAGTCAAAAGTTGTGCACAGACTCCGTTGACAAAAACAGTAATTTATGATACTGTCTAATGTTTACCGCATGGAGCGGTACGTTGTAGAGGACAAACATGAGCGCAAGAAATAGGCAGCTCGAGTTTGTTCACTGCAAGGTGACAAACTTGTGGCGGAGAGGATCCGACCAAGAAGCCAGGAAAACCCTGGAAGAATTGGGCGGAGCAACCTACATCCAACAGGAGTTGGCCACTAGCGAGCTAGAGGATGCGGTGACAACGAGAGATAGTCTCGCTGACATCGCGCTTATTTGGTGGAAATTGACCGGGAATGACTGGGCAAGGATCACTGCCCAGGAGCTATTCCGGTCGAACGTCGGCTTCGGTGGTTGGTATGAGGTCCATGCGACCTACGTACTGGCCTACCTAACGGCATCCGTTCCACCAACGACTGACGAAATCAGAGCGCAGGTGAGAAATCTGCGCAACGTTCGCCATCTAACGACCGATGATGAAACTGCCAACCGTCTCGCGGACATGGCACAACATCTCGGCGAACTCTATTTCCGGAGGTGCCACGACGAGAATTCCCTCTAGGCGGAGGTTCTCGGCGCTTCGGCCCCTCCCTCCCATTAAATTCAAGAGAGAACTGAATTTAATGGGTTAAAAAATCCCCGATTCTATCGAGGATTTTTTATTATCAAAATGAGTGAGAGAAATTAAAAACTATAGTTTTTAATTTCCGAACGAATGCAGATAAAAGCCAGAGGCTTATTAAATATTATTTTGATTTTATCTCATTCCAGGTTAATAGTGCTGTTTTCTGCCAAGAATATTTTTTTTCTTCTTCCAAACCTAATCGTATTTTTTGTTGACGATAATTTTCATCGTTCAATAGTTTCAAAATTGCATCGGCAATATTATGCTCATCCAACGGATTAGCATAATCTACTGCCCCACCCCCAACTTCTTCCAAAGCATTACCGCAACTCGCCACCACTGGCACTCCCACTGCCATCGCCTCCAAGGCTGGAATGCCAAACCCTTCATACAGTGAAGGAAAAACAAACACTTGCGCGTTTTTCAAAATATTTACCAATTCATCTTTTTCTACAAACCCAAGCAAAATAATATCTTTTTTAAACTCGCTGTGCTCAATCGCCCATTGCACATCTTCAAATCCAGTCCCCGGCTTTCCCACCAAAACCAATTTCAAATCCGAAACCTGTTTTTTAACCAAATCAAACGCCTCAATAATTCTCTTGGTATTCTTTTTTTCTTCCAGGCGACCAATAGATAAAATATATTTACCATAAATATTTTGACCGGCGGATTTTTCTAAATTGAATTTTTTATCATCATAAGCCAAAGGTATCACTTTTATCTTATTTTCCAATTCTGAAATATTGATAAAATAATTATAATAATATTTCAACATCTCTTTTTTGTTGAACTCAGTAGAAGTTAAAATTAGTTTGGCTTTTTTAATAATCAACCGATTCATCCATTTTAAATACTGTCTCCCAAAAAATCTATACGCATTTGGATGCGCCTCAAATGCACTATCATGCACCATCACCACAGAATTTTTTGGCACAAAAAATGGCAACAACTGCCCAGGCGAAAAATAAACATCCGGTGAATTTTTCCAAAGTTCAAACACCAACCGAATCTGACTCCACATTTTCCCCAAAGGCCAAGTCAAAATCTTCACTTCCCAATTGGCTGGTATCACAGACAACTCTGGCAATAATTTAGTATTAGAATACAAAACCACCCGAACATCTTCGGGTATTATTTTTTTTAATTCCTGAATTACCTGCCAACAATATTCCTCCACCCCCGTCCGCTGAACCTTGTTAGCATGCGAACAATCAATCCCAACTAACATAAAATAAATGTTAACGTATTCAGAAGACAAACATTATAAAACATGTATTTTAAAACCGCCACGGAACTTCGGCCTCACAGCCGAAGTGAGTGAGAGTGCAGTTTTGTCAAGACAAAACTGACACGTGTTTTAAAATATATGTTTTATAAAGTTTGTCTGAAAAAATGAAGAAATTATTTAGTCGCAAGAATACTCCGCTTGTAACTATCCAAATTATCCAATGCAATCCCCGTCCCCTTCGCCACACACAAAAGAGGCTCCTCCGCCAAATAAGTCGGCACGCCAGTCGCCTGCGCCACCAACTCATCCAAATTACGCAATAAAGAAGATCCACCAGACATAATAATTCCTTTATCCATTACATCTGCCGATAATTCTGGAGGGGTATCATATAGTACGGTTTTGATTGCATCGATCAATACACCCAACTCATGTTGTAAAGCTTCCGTAGTATCATCAGAAGTCACAGTGATAGTGCGAGGCAGTCCATGAATCATATCACGTCCCTTTACTTCCATTGACAATGGCTTGTCCATAAACATCGCCGAACCCACGGTAATCTTTACCTCTTCCGATGTACGCTCCCCAATCGCCAAATTATATTTTTGACGAATATGTTCCATAATAGCTCTATCAAATTTGCATCCACCAACACGTGCCGAACCACTTGAAACAATACCACCCAAAGAAATCACCGCAATTTCTGCCGTACCGCCGCCAATATCGATAATCATATGCCCGGAAGCGGCACCGATTGGAATGTCTGCACCAATAGCCGCCACTATAGGTTCCTTAATAATATAAGCCGCGCGTGCTCCCGCCGCGATGGTCGCATCAATCACCGCACGTCTTTCGGTAGAGGTAATACCAGCTGGTACTGCCACCATCACTTCTGGACGAAACAAACGCGCACCACCCAAAGCCTTATTAATAAAATATCGTAACATCGCTTCAGTGATCTGATAATTGGCAATCACTCCATCTTTGAGCGGACGTTCAGCAATAATAGTATCCGGAGTACGCCCCAACATATCTTTGGCCTCCAAACCAACCGCCAGCACTTTGCCGTCCGCTTTGGATATCGCCACTACACTGGGTTCGTTCAAAACAATCCCTTTTTTAGGTACATAAACCAAAACATTTGTCGTCCCCAAATCAATTCCGATTTTCTTGATAAACATACTATTTCCCCATTATTACTTTAAATTCCCTGTCCTCTTTTAAGTCTGTCAGCAATTCATACAAATTATCTCCATGTTTTATTGGGTTTTCACCCGGTGTCGCCGATACTAGTTTTTTACCAAAATCCAACTTTAAAGTCAACTTAACATTATTGGTACCAATTTGTTTTTGGGTTAATAAATTATACTCTCCATTTTTAATAGCCGCGGTAATATTCTCTGGCAAATAATATGAAAAACTCAATTCCGATGTGTGACCTGGTTCTACTGCTATAAAACCACCAAACCATTGATACCCATTTTCTATCCCTGAACCAATCACCCCGGGTTTAGTAGATTTTTCGGCTTCCATAGTACCAGTAGACTTGATCAGCCTGCTACCAACGGGGACAAACACACGAGCGTAATCGCGATAACGTGAAGTACGCCAATCAAATTTACCCTGATGAATATATTTCATTTTGACAGTGGCCAGAAACTTATCAGAACTTGTCGGATAAATCATGTAGCTCAATTCGCGCACTATCGACGCATCAGTTTTTAATGCACCCAGATTAGCGTCTGCCCATAATAAAAAATCGCCTGAGTTAAATTTCATTTTACCTGCCCAATCTTTACCAACTAAAATATTTTGTTCATCACTGTTTCGCGCGAAAAATACCACTTGTTTTTCTTTTAATAAACGTTGAGATAAATCATAATATTTCTGCCATTTGGTAAAAACATCATAACGCAGATTTGAAAGCAAACCATATGCCAGATCGCGTAACATATTTTTGCGTTCTGCGAACTCAATTCCTTTTGCCCTGTACCCATATTCAACCTCATACTCCAGTTTTTCTGTAAAATTTCCAGCATTAAATTCTTCACCATTCATTACTATAGGACCGTGTATTTTTAATACCTCTTCAATCACTGTTGGAGTAAAACCGATAACCGCGTCAATATCTCCAACATCTCCCAATCCCCCTTGTCTCAAAAATAAATCAACTGATTTTTGAGATGAACTAGCAAAATCTGGGGACCAATTACTATCTCGGAAATACCATCTCGATACTTTCAAATATTTGGTAATTGGATCCGGTGCCACTGATTCAAAATCTTTTTTGCCTGTATTATCCAAAATTTCTGTACCTTCCACTTTCAATAGATTTGGCGTACCTTTGTCCATTTGTAATAACGCATAAGCACCAATAAATCCACCACCCGGACGTAGCTCAGTATTGTTTAAAAACAAAATAAGGTAAGTGCGGGGTTTTTCAAAACCCATTACCGTTTGCAAAATATTTTTTTCTGCTGGGTTGGATGCTAGTTGGTTGGCTACTTCATTGACCACCACTTTTTGTAAATTACCAGAACGAATAGACCAATAGGCAAAACCCGCTACACCAATAAGTAGTACCAATATTGTAATTAAAATGATTTTAAAAATACGCATATTTATATAGCTCTCTTTTTAGTTGAGACATTAAAACCTAAATATTTTCCAAACATGAGATGAGTCATAGCATCAATACAAGGTGCTGAAGAAAATAAAATCAGAGAAACTGGTACCAATAGCCACTGCAATACCATAAACAAATACTTATATTTGGGATGACTTTCTGGACGAGGTGGTAAAATTAACATGCTAATAACTGCCGAGAAAATCAAGCCGAATGTGGCCATAGCCATCAAATTTTCTAATACGTGCGGAGTGTTGAAAAATAACGCGCTCTGACGAACTTCATTGTTCGCCACCCATAACGGTAAACGACCTAATATGGTCAAAAGTATCGCTACTACAGCCCAACTCCATTTACCTTCCCACTCATGAAACATAATTATCGTTTTCTTCCACCAACTAATCTCTGGATGTTTTTTAAACTGCCACAATAGATAAGGAATATTTTCTGTGCCCCAAGCCCAACGACGTTGTTGCAAATATAAATTTTTCAAACTTTTAAACCAACTTTCATCCCGCACCGTATCCATGGAAACTGGAATATAAAGAGGGGTAACGGTATAATTGCCACTGTAACGCAACCAACATTGAAAAAATATTCTAGAATCTTCACTAACAATATCCTTGGCATGACCACCACTTTCTAATGCCGCCTTAAAACTCATACTGTGGGATGAAAATGTCACCAAACCATCCAACCGCGCTAAAGAAAATAACATCCAAAAACTAGTACCAAAAGCCATAATGCGTAATATCGACGGGGATTCCCACATGTTGTTATTATACAAAGTAATAGGTTGGAAAGAACTCAACTCTGGATGTGGATGCAGACAGTACATATAGTTGAGATGAGCAAAATATTGAGGATGTACGACCGTATCAATATCAAACACTGAGATTATAATTTCACTATAGTTCCATTGACGAGCGTCAGCATATTTTTTAAATTCCAACTCCGCATTGTGAATATTTGATCCCTTGCCAGGTATCTCATCCAACAAGTTGTCTGGGTGAGTATAATATAAAATGTCAGCAAATTTGTCACTAAAATTCTCTTTAACTTTTGTTTGCACTTTGTTCCAATTATCCTGACGTCGAGCCTCTCCAGAAATTATTACATACAATTTGTTCGCTGAAAAAGTAGAATTCAAGAGAGCTTGCAACGTCCCCGCTACCACCTCATAATTTTCATTAGCCAAAGGCAAGAATACTACATTTTTTTTGTCTTCCCATTTCGGAAATTCAGTTTTTAATTTGGACATCCAATCGGCCTTGACCGCCTTGCGAAATCGATTCCAAGATAGAATAAGATAGAAGGCAAAATAGACCACACGTAATACCCAATATACATCAAAAATGATAACCACATATATCATTATCAATGGAAAGAAAAACGATAACAAAACACCCACTATCAAAGTCATCCAGACTGATAACCCAGGTAAAATTTCGTAAAGACGATAACGTTGATAATCTGATAACATGTGACTAGTGTTTAACACCACCAATATTGGCTGGCGCACTATATTGTGCACTAACGTATTGACCGACTGGCGATGCTTGAATATTTTTTTTTAAATTTTCAGTCCAACCATCCACCGCAACAACTGGTATCTGTAAAGAATACGCCAAAGTGTTGGCTATAGTGACGGCAATACGGGTGGCCGTAAACTTACCTTTACCAACCACCACCGCCAAACCACGCAAGTCTGAAAGCTGTTTGTTTTCTTCCAACAATAACTGTTCCAATAATCCCAAAATGATTTGCTCGGTTCTATCAAATTCTCGCTGAACCCATTTGGTATCCAAGCAATAATGAAAAACGACTTTATCATCTAATGAATTATCAATCAACAAATACATAAAACTTTAACCTAATTTTAATTCATCCACTGCAAAAATATGCTTAGCCTCAAAAATAGAGTACAGAAAACGATCGCCAATCTCGCGTCTTTCAGAGAACTCTTTTTCATCCAAAATAGTGTAACGGATGGAACGATTTAAAAACTTTTCAAAGTCACGCATCACCTTGGCAATAGCGATTGTTTTGACATTGCCGACAAATAATATATCGGTGCCAACTTCATCTGCTTTGGTAAAAAAACCAGTCAAAATCATGGCTTTCATATCACCAGCTCGCTTCTTTAGCAAATCAATAAAATTACGCTCTTCCAAAATTTGAGTTTTTTCTAATAATGCCCCCAGTTCGTCATGAAGAAAAAAACCAGTATTTATTTTATAATATTTTGATCTCTCAGTACCGGCCTCTTCTTCCTTTGATTGACCAAATTCAATTTGTTTGATAATCCCTATTTCCTCTAAATTGGCCAACTCTCGACGAACAGCATTTAGCTGGATTTCAATAGCGCGAGAAAGCTCACGTACAAAATACGCTCGTTCTGGATTCCCATAAAACAAGCGTAAAAGTTTAATCCGAGTTATTGAACCAAATAGGTGTTCAAGCATAGTTACTTATTTTTTAAATTTTAAATGAGCCGAAAGCTACCCACTTTTACCCCTAATATTTATTGGACTATCGACAATAAATATAGTATACTACAAGCGTTTATGGATTACAAGCTACAATTGCACGAGTTTTTTATTGAAGGTGGTAACCGGGAAAAGTCCCATGTGCTCCTTCATATTACCGAACCCTCAAATGAAAAAGAGAGACAAAAGGGTTATTTTTTTGCTGTTTGTGAACTAAATTTCACCACTACCAAAGACATCGTCAAACTACAAAATATTATTGATGAGATAGAATCTCGTTATTATGAAGCACCACAAAACATTGGTGAGAATTCATTAGAAACAGTTTTAAAAAATATCAACCGAGAAAACCAACTGGAGGAAGAAGAACAGATCAAGCGTCATTGTGTCGTTGGAGTCATCAAAGAACAGGATATTGTTTTTTCATTCTGTGGCAATCCCAAAATGTTGCTTTTTTATAAAACCAAAGATGACCTATACAAAAAAATGGATCTGATTTCTGATAACCAGGGTGAAACCAACGACCAACTTTTCTCTCAAATAGTCGAGGGTAAAATCACCCCTAATGACTTCCTATTTATTGGTACGCCCCAGCTAAATGAATACTTTAGTGATGATCGTCTGCAAAAAATTATTACTACTCGCCCATCTCGTCAGAGTGCCCAGCATATCGAGCGTGTATTATCCGACATCCGAAACGAATTTTCATTTGGCGGTATGGTCATCCATCTCAACGAAGAAAGACCATCAATCATGACCAGCGCCAAGAGACAGCCTCTTCCAAAAGGTGGATCGGTGAAATCGTTGCACAACCTATTTGCAACAGAAAAAAATACTGCCAGCACTATGTCACCTTCACTGTTTCCAAAAATGAACAACCGAATTAAAACCGCTTTTCAGGACGAGTTTGAGGATGAAACATCAAAACAACCCAAGAATTTACCACCAACCATGCCAGCGGAAATCAACTCAGCTCATCTGAGACAGTATCATGCCAAACCACCCACTCCCCAAAGATTTGACATTTACAAACAATATCTAAATGCTAGTTTAAAAATGACTTGGATAGGAATCAAATATACTATTCACTTTATTTGGCTATTTTTATTACTTGTCTTCAATTTGTTGATAAGTCTTGGACACGGAATATCATTACTATTTTTTGTCGCTACCAATTATCAAAATCGTCGTCGTAATATTTTAGAAAATTGGTCAAGACAATGGTATATCTTTAAATTGGGAATTAAAAACTTACCAAGAACAACCAAGATTTTCTTTACCTTGAGCGCCTTGATACTAATCGTTTTTATCTCTAGTATTCTCTTTATTCGATCTACCCAAGTACGATTGGCCCAAGAAAAACAATCCCAGGAAATCATTAGAGATATTATCGCCCACAAAGACATCGCTGAAAGCGCGACTATTTACAAAGATGATATTACCGCCCTCAACGAATCTCAGATAGTAAAAAATTTGATCTCTCAGTTAAATTGTAAAAAATATAAGAAAGAATGCGACGAGTTCAACCAGCAAATAAACACTACTCTTGCTCAAATCCGCAAAGAAATAATTGCGACACCAGATCTGATTTTCGAGTTGAGTACCCAAGCAATGAATTTGGCTCACCTAGCCAAAATAAATAATCAAATTTTGGTATTACCTTCCAATTCATCTACCATTGTTATTTATGATTTGTTAACCAAACAACCAAAATATCTAAACACCAGCCTAAACAATTTCAACGACCTAGCGATACCAAAAGAAAATGATTACGCGGCCATTTTGTCTGATAATAAAACCATCACATTCTACAATCCAAAAAACTTTTCCCTTGAATCAGCTGATGTTTCTTATCCCAAAACCGATGCTAAAATTAGTAGCCTAATTATTTACAATCGTCGTCTTTATAGTTTAGACACAAATAATAACCAAATTTATAAACATGACAATATAAAAACCGGTTTTGGCTTGGGTAAAGAGTGGATAAAAGATATTTCGGTTAATATAAAAGACGGGTTATCACTCACCACCGACGGTGACATGTTTGTCAGTCGCACCGATGGATCAATCGAAAAACTGACTGCCGGCAATAAACAACCATTCGAAATTTCTGGGTTAGACCCAGCGTTAAAAACAGGTAGCCAAATTTGGACATACACTGATAAACAATATATTTATTTATTGGACAATACCGACAAACGTTTGATTATTCTGCAAAAAGATGGCCGTCTAAAAAACCAAATTACTGCCAAAGAATGGAAAAACCCATCCAGTATGATAATCGACGAAGAAAATAAAATTGCCTACATTTTGGATAATAACAAACTCTGGGAAATCAATCTATAAAAAAACACGACCAAATTGGTCGTGTTTTTGTTTTTATTGAGCTGAGAGGTATTATTTCAAAGTTACTTTACCACCAGCTTCCTCAATCTTTTTCTTCATAGCTTCGGCTTCGTCTTTCTTTAGACCTTCTTTGATCATTTTTGGAGCGCCGTCTACCAAAGCTTTGGCATCAGCCAAACCCAAACCAGTTACTTCTTTCACTGCTTTGATCACATTGATCTTGTTTGCACCGGCATCAGTCAATTCAACATTGAATTCTGTTTTCTCTTCTGTGACAGCAGCGCCACCAGCGGCAGGAGCGGCGGCCATCATCATAGCTGGAGCGGCAGCGGAAACACCAAATTTCTCTTCCAATACTTTGACCAATTCGGCCAAATCTAAAACGGACATTTTTTCTACTTGTTCCACGAAAGCTTTAAACTTTTCTGGAACTACAACATTTTTTTCTTCTGTCATAAATTTATATATTAATTAAACTTTTGCTGTTTTAATATTATTAAGAACATTTACTAAATTGCGCAGGTTGCCAGCCAGTACATTCACGAAACCAGATACTGGTGCGTTGAGAGTACCAACCAATTGACCCAACAATTGTTGTTTACTTGGTAAAGTAGACAAATGTTTGACGCTCATCGCATCAATAAATTTACCTTCCAAGATACCACCGAAAATTGAAACTGTCTCATGAGTTTTGGCAAAGTTACCAAATACTTTGGCCGCAGTAACTTCATCCGCACCGGACAAAGTAACCACGCCACCGGCAAATGTTTTTGGATCGGCAGAAACGCCCAGATCGTCAAACACTCTTTTTACCAATGTTTTTTTGGCTACCTGTACCTGAACATTTTCAGAGCGAGCTTGTTTGCGCAACTCTTCGAAGTCAGCTACTTTCAAACCAGCAAAACTGGCAAATACAGCACCTTTGCTGTCTTTCAAGCCACCAGTCAAGGACTCAATGGTTTTTATTTTTTGTTGTCTTGTTTTTGGCATAGTGATTTTTTAACAAAAAAATCTGTGTTTCCACAGACAGATAATACAGTACAAATCGACCTATACTAAAATAGCTTTTGTACCTCGGCAGGTAATTAAGGCTTTCGCCACCTGCTGTCTATGGTGCGGATATAATAACGGATTGAGTAAATTTTGTCAAGAGCAGATTTGTAGCTGCGAGGACCGAGCGGGGAGGAAGTCCTCCCCACTCGGCCTCACATGACCGCTACGCGGCGACTACGGCTCGACGCCCTTGTCATCGGCCTCGGGCGCGGGATCGGGCTCGGGGGCCGGGGCGGGTGCTTCGGCGACCGTCTCGGCGACCTCGGCGGTGGCGGCCGTGCCGTCGCCGCTGGTGTCCTCGGGCGGGAACGCCTCGTTCACGTCGGCGTCGAAGGCGTCGCTCACCTCGGTGAAGCCATCGTCGAGCTCCTTGGCCGTGACGTCGTTCTTGAAGGTCAGCGCCAACAACAGGGACAGCTTCTCACGAAGACGATTCATGGGGTCTCCTTGCAGTGAATCAACGACATTGAAGTCGCATACGGTCATGATGACCCGGCACAGAGCATAGTTGCCTGTCCGGATACTTGCGCAGACAATATCACTAATTTACTCGTAAGTCAACTTTCTAGCCTCAACCATTGACATTTTACCCGTTTTTAGCATATTATAATTCATCGTTCTTTTAAAAGTATCTGGTTTTGCTAATTAGCCAAACCATATCATTCTACAGAAAGGACACAAACGATTGCGACAGGGGTATTTGGTTTGATATTTATCAAATTAGATATCCCTCGTCGCAACTCCGCGCGGTGGGCAATCAAAATCGACTGAATCGTTGAGGACCTCATGACCAAAAGACAGAAAATTACCGTCGTGTGCTTGGCAGCTCTTGTTGTGCCGGTGATTGTCGGCATCTTCAACCACCTGCCGTAGCCTACTGTAGCCAACAGCGCCGGCCGGTTCCACAACCGGTCGGCGCTGGCTTCCCTTAGAAGATTATTTTATTCTTTTGAGGAAAACAAAAAATCACCATAGAAGGTGATTTTTTGTTTATTAATATTATTTAATAATGGTTCCAACAATCTTTTCTCCCCCATTTATTACCTTTACAATTTCTTCCAGATTGTCACCCTTAATTATAGCAACGGTCAATCCATCTTTCTGCGCTTCTTTACTAGCTATTGGATCAAACGGTAAATTGGCACCTGGAATCCATTTATTTCCGACGATTTTTCTAAAATCTTTCCAATTAATATTTTCTATTCTTTTAGCATCATTAAATTTATTTGGATCTTTGTCGTAAACATATTCCACATTGGATAAATTGATCACTTGTTTGGCTCCATACAATTCTGCCAACTTGACTGCATCATAATCCGTTGACCACCCTGGCTTCCAACCACCAGCTATTAAAATCGGACTTTTCCATTTCAGTTTTATAGTTGGATTTTTTACTACTACTGGATGTGCCCATTTACGAAAAATAGTACGCATAAAATGAGCGTTGAGACGAGTAGAGTGTATGCCGATCCAATCCACATCTTCACTGGTCAATTCACTCACTGCTTTAACCCCTTCTTGATATACTCGTGCCGTATTTCCCCCACCACACACAATGATAAATCTTTCACCCAGTCGAATACGCTTTAAAACAAAATTCTTAAATTTTTTTAAAAAAATAATATCAAAACCTGTTTTTGGGACAATTAACGAACCTCCCAAAGACAATACTACAACTTTATTTTTATTCATAATTTTTTATTTGTTTCAAATTTTCTAAACTAGAGCTCAAACCTTTGTCATAAGCGCGATATTTGTTTATTGCAATTGCCTTATTAGCCTTATACATGCTCGGTGTTCTAAAAGCCGTTTTACCTTTTTGGGCACGATTGCTGGCGTAGTTTTTCATATGTTGCAATCTACATTTTATTCAATAACTTTACATCACTTTTTTGTAAGCCTAATAATATCACAAAACCAATTACTGCTAATAAACCAACTAGGGCAAAAGCTGCTTCAAAACTATACCACTGAGCAATAGCCGCTCCCAAACTGGCAATAATAGCTGTACCCAAACCGGTCAAAGTGGAATACAAACTCCATTCATAACTTTCTTTTCTTTTGTCTAGATGTGTACTCCACAAACCCGCCCAGGTCGGATAAGCCAATGCTGAACCCAAACCCAAAAATATTTGTGCCAGATAAATGTACCATACATTGGCACAAAATATATACATAAAAGGTACCACCGCCATAGCCGCCGTACCAACCAATAGCCATTTTACTTTGTCATCATGTTTATCGACATAATGGGCAAACGGTAATTGTAATACTGATTTCACTATCAAATAAACAGCACTGGCCATACCGGCCGTAAAAATAGTACCACCAATTAAATTTTCTTTTATAAAAATAGACAACATCGGACCGATGAAACCAAACCCGGTGTCTACAAAAATAGAAGAGAATATTAATAATTTTATCGTTCTGTTCATAACAAAATTATTTATTAAAAATTCCATTTAACACCCAACTAACCACACATACTACCAGAGCTCCCAAAAATGCCGGCATAAAACCACTTACTGTAAAACCCTTAACCATGGTGGCAACTAACCAAAACAATAAAGCGTTAATAACCAAAGTAAAAAGACCCAGTGTCAAAATGTTTACTGGCAATGTCAGCAAAATAATAATCGGACGAATAAGTGCGTTTACCAAACCCAAAACCAAGGCCGCGATCAAAGCCGAATAAAAACTGGCTACACTAATTCCTGGAACTACATACGCAACCAACATTAATGAACCAGCACTAATTAACCAACGTAAAAGTAAAGACATATTTATAATTTAAAATTTAATAAAATTATTTTTTTAATTCTTTAATTTTATTTTCCATTTTTTCCAAATATTCCTTCAGATCTTTTACAATCTTCGCCCCCTCTTCAAATTTTGTAATACCTTCTTCTAGGTCGACATCCGTTTTTTCAAACCACTCCACAATCTTTTGTAATTCTTGATACGACTTAGCAAAATTAAATTTTTTTTCAGTGGTCATATTATATCAATTTAGTTTGTTTATTTTTTAAATCTAACACTTCAGTTTTAATACTTCCTTGTCCAAATTCTATCATAAGTTCATCCCCTACGTCCACTTGCGAAGCGCCTCGTACGATAACACCTTTTAGATTACGCACAATACTATACCCTCGTTTTAATACTTGTTTGGGATCGACATTTTTAAACAATCTCTCGGCAGATAATACAAACTCTTTTTTCCTAGACACACTGGTTTGCAAAATCAACTGAGTGTGTTTAAAATTTTCCATCAAATTGCGACAGCTTTGTAATGGCGCCTCTAAGATAGATGAGATAGTAAAAAAATACTGTTCTACACTGCGACGTTGTTTCGTGATCTTATGATCAAGTGTATTCAAAATATGTTGAACGGAAAAATCCAAACCAGAAATAAAATCATGTTTATCAGGGACAGCTATTTCCGCTGCATTGGACGGTGTCGAAGCCCGAACATCGGCGGCGAAATCACACAATGATTCATCGCGTTCATGCCCTACCCCACAGATTACTGGTATTTTACTACCATAGACTGCGCGTACCACGGTTTCACTGTTGAAAGCCGCTAAGTCTTCCAGTGATCCACCACCGCGAATTAACACCAACACATCACAACCAGTCTCACGTGTATTAAAATAATTAAACGCCTCAGTGATTTCACCAACTGCCTGTTCACCTTGCACTGCCACATTAAATAAATTTATTTCTATACCCGCCCAACGATTGTTTAGTATTCTGACAAAATCTCCAAAGGCCGCACTATCCCGTGAAGCTATCACTCCTATTTTGGCAGGTAATTCTGATAATTTACGTTTGCGATCAGATAAAAACAAACCTTCATCAGTCAATTTCTTTTTCAATAGTAAATATGCTTTTTTCAGACTTCCCTCACCCACTAATTCAACTTTCTGTACCGTCACACTAAACCGTCCGCTTTTATCATGCACTTTTGGATATCCCAACACTCTGATTTTCATTCCATCTTCCAATGGTTGTGATAAATTAAAAACAGTAGCAAAACAATTTACTACTGCTTTATCATCTTTGAGATCAAAAAAAATCCATTTACCTTGAGAAATTTTATATTGTGAAACTTCACCTTCAATAATAAACTCACCGGTTATAATGCCGTTTATCTGTTCAATAAATTCTGAAACGGATAATATCGGCAACATAATTAACCAATTAGCAATCGTACCAGACCATCAATAATCGGACGGACAATATCAAATAAAAAGAAAACAAAAAACAACATAATCATAAAACCATAACGATCCAAAAATGTTCGTACCTGATGTGCGCCTGGCGGTAAAATGGCATACAAAATTTTCGATCCATCCAATGGCGGAATTGGTAACAAGTTGAAGACCATCAGAGTAATATTGGCCATCACAATTATGGCAAAAAATGGCGCAAACAAACTAGTTGGAAACATGCGCACCAAAATTCCAAAACAAGCGGCTAACAAAAAATTTGCTAAGGGCCCTGCAACTCCCACCAAAGCTGGCCCCCATTTTTGATCCTTTAGATTATATGGATTATACGGAACTGGTTTAGCATAAGCAAATAAAAATTTACCACCAGTTAATAGAAATAAACCAATAGGCATGATGATAGTCCCCCATTTATCAATATGTACGCGCGGATCAATCGTCAATCTACCAGCATATTTGGCAGTAGGATCACCCAGCTGATAGGCCATCCAACCATGAGCATATTCATGAATAATAGCTGAAGGAATGATAACAAAAAAATAAAAGAGTAGTGAAATAAAGTCCATATAACATTAATTTAGGCCTTTCTATTGACAAAAGGCATATTATTTACTATAATTTCATCATCAATTATATCCTAATATCACTAAAGAATCAATCTTATGAGTAAATCTTGCACAGTTTGCGGCAAAACTAGCGCTCGCGCCAATCATGTCAGTCACAGTAAACGCCGTGTTCCACGTCGTCAACACCCAAATCTTCAACTACTTATGGTTGGAAAAGAGAAGGTAAAAGCCTGTTCTACTTGCCGCCGTACCGCTTCAAAAAAAGCATAACCATTCCAAAAATCCTTCCAAACATTTGGGAGGATTTTTTATTGCCTATTTATTTAGAATAAGCTATAATTAAAAATACATTATCATTCCCGTGCAAACGGGAATCTATTAAAAATAATATTTTTATATGAAAAAAGCACTACCCTATATTATCACCCTAGCCATTGTGGCCTTTGCTATCTGGCTTATCTTTATGCCAAATACAGCATCTGGTATTCCAAAAGAATCTATCTTGTTTTTTGGTGACGGTTGCCCACACTGTAAAATTGTAGATGATTTTGTTGTTACCAACAAAGTTCATGACAAAGTTCAATTCACTACAAAGGAAGTATGGAACAATCAAGACAACGCCATACTTATGACAAAAATTTGGAAACAATGTGGACTAAGCACAGTAGACGGTATGGGTGTCCCTTTTTACTGGGACGGAGCAAATTGCTACAACGGTCAAGATGAAATCATCAACTACTTCAAAACTAAAATATAATTCGATAACAAAAAGGACAAGTAATAGTTACTTTTGAGCGGGTTATGAGCCCGAGGCGATTCCCTGAGCCTCTCGCGAGGCGAGGAAAGCGAAAAAGTTACTATTACTTGTCCTTTTTGTTATTCCGATTAAAGGCCTTATGTCCCTAAAATTTAGGGTGGTTAGCCGCACGATATTCCCACGGGAAGATCAAATATTGGCTATCCAAAATATAAAGATTGTAGAACATTTTTAGCCTCTTCATCGGAACATATCTATTATACCATGACTAAAAAATGTGTCAAAATATTTTTTTATTCTCCAAAACGTTTATAAGGGAAAATCACTTCACGTTCTCCAAACCAGTAAGCAATCTCATGCTGAGCTTCAGCGGCAGTTTCAGAAGCATGTACCATATTCATTACAGCGCGATGTTCTGAATTAGCGACAGCTGGTGAATCGGCGGAATAGTCACCACGAATAGTACCCATATCAGCCAAATAAGGCAAAGTTGCCCCACAAATTTTACGCACCATATCTACTGCATGTACACCCTCAACTACCATACGTACTAATGGAGCAGAGACCATATAGTCAAGCAACCAGCCTCGGACCATCTTACCAATTTCTAAATCATCACCAGTACCAAGTTCTTTGATAGCATCAATACCGTACTTTTCATAAGTGCCCAAAGTTTTTTGTCCCAAACGGCGAATCCAAGCCTCTTCTTTTGGATAATGATTATCTATTTGATCTCTAGTCGGTTGAAACATTTCCAATGCAACAATTTTTAAATCACGTTGTTCGAATCGACGAATAATTTCCCCAGTCAAACCTTTTTTAACACCATCAGGCTTGATCATGACATAAGAACGCTCTTCTTTAAAATTCATATCCATATGTGTTATTTATTAAATAATAAATTAAAATCTTTTTTAATGCCTTCTATTAAATCGTAATTGGTAAACGTTTCTTTGTTAATCCAAGCAAACTCGCTGAATGAATCTTTCTCAATCTGCACCTCACCAGAATCGTATTCACAAATAAATGACAGCACCAGCACATGATAACCGTCTGGACGAGTAAACTCTGACTCACTGAAAAAATCTACTTTGTCCTTGATTCCCAAACCAGTTTCTTCTAAAATTTCCCTCTTTAAAGTACCAACAACACTGCTAGCACCTTCAACTTTTCCACCAGGGATGGTCCACTTGCTGGGAAAGGCAATTTCATTTGGACTTCTTTTTAAGATCAAAAATTGATCACCCTTGCGCAAGTAACCAGTGATGGCCACAATATGTAATTTTGAATTGTCCATATTTGAGTATAATACTAATCCATTTTCGCCAGATTGTCAATCGCGCATATTCATTTAACAAAAAACAATCGCCATTTTATTCCATCACAACTAGGCGAAATGAGACTGATTTAGCCCCTCTGTCATAAACTACCAACAACCCCGCCAAAATCAAACCCGTGTCTGGTACATTCCGTTGATAACAATATTTTTTGATAGTTTTTTCTAGTTTATGCTTTTTGGTAGGTGTTATCGCCAAATCACTGGCCATCTCCCCTGCCACGCGAGTTTTTACTTCCACAAAATAATAATCACCATCTTGTTTGGCAACTATATCTATTTCGCCCACCGTCGCAAAATAATTTCTCTCCACAATAAAAAACCCGTGCCGTTGTAAAAACGCACAGGCTTGATCTTCACCCCACTTACCGAATTTTTTATCCCTCCCAGGATGCATAATTATTTTTTACTTTTTGGCATATATCTTTCCATCAAATCCTTTTTTGCTTGTTCAGTACTAATCAAAGGCAATCTTTTGGTGGCATAAAAAATAACTTTATAACCCCACCATACAAATAACACAATCCACAAAACCAACCAGAACCTCCAAGCCAAAAATGCTACCTGCTGTTGACGGAAAAACATCCACAACAGACCAAGCAAACCAGTGATAATAAGCATATTACCAGCACGACGTAAAACTTCTCTGGTACTCTGGCTTATTTTTTGATTATAAATTCGCACAATTTTGGCGACCATTCCTGCCAAAACCAAAGCCAAAAAACCAACAATCCAAAACCACTTTACTCCCCCAACAGCGATAAACGGTTGATAGAACCAATACGACGCCTTCAGAATATTTTGCACTTGCATAATTATATTTTCTTAAATATCAAACAATAATGGTAATCACTAACTAAAATTTCTTTATCTAATTTCAAACCACATTGACCAGCCAATTCCGTTAATTTTTTAGGATCAATCATGGCTTCATCGGACGGTCCAAGTGTCCCTAACCTCTTTGACCAGTCCACTATAACAACTTGACCATCATCTTTTACCAAACGTGTCGCTTCAGACAATGTCGCTTGTTTATTTTTTATTCCAAACAACACATTCATAAAAAAGCATCTGTCTAAACTTTTTGCTGGAATTGGTGTCTTGTTTGGCACTTCAATATCCGACCAAATTACCTGCACATTGTCCAAGCCACGAGATTTGACCCAACTAGTTATATTCTCTAGAACTTCTTTTAGGATATCGACAGCATACACTACCCCAGTATCACCAACTATTCTAGCAGCAGGAAAGACAAAATGTCCAGTACGGCCACAGCCCATATCGGCGACTTTCATCCCTTTTTCCAACCCTATTTTAGTAAAAATACTAAATGGATCAATTAACGCGCGCCCTGCATGTGACATATTTTAGTCTATTACCTTATAAATATTTTACCAATTGTTCCCATCAAAAACCCTTGAAACATGTTGGTAACCAGTAAAAAACCAATGAAAATAGCTACCAGACCCAACAACTTGTACAACAAACGACTACCACCACTAGTTCCAAGATGCTCTTCAGCCCAGCCGATCGTTCCAAAATTTTCATGAAACCATTCAGTTTTCAAAACTAACAATGACCCGACTATGACACAAATTATTCCAATAAAATATCGCATAAAATAATCTTACGTGCCCAGGAGAAGAGTTGAACTTCCAAGACCTTACGGTCGCAGCCACCTCAAGGCTGTGCGGTTACCATTTCGCCACCTGGGCTTATTTTAAAACTGCCTATTCCTACCGACCACCATGTCTATCTTCCCGTGTGCCAATTTGATTTTCACTTTTATCTCTTTGGAAACTTTTCCGTCAGCTTCAACGGTGAATGGTGAATCAGACACTATCTCCATTTCCTCGAATGGAAATACACTTGGGTCCTCATATTTATATCCCCACCACCCCTGCTTTGTCAATGGTCTTAAAAACGCCTCCAACTTGCCGTCTTGCGGATGCACCACCTGATCTGATTGATCTTTTTTATCTTTTTTCCAATAATAAGGTTGCAAGTTGCAAACTACCACTTCCATTTTTTCATTGGCAGTCACTACAAATCTCTCATCATATACGACTTTCAGCTTTGCTGGCAACACATGCAATTGAGAAACGAAATATCGATTATTCATCCAACCCACATCCAAACTTTCCTTGCGCCTTTTGGACAAAACGTCACACGCCTCAACACCAACCGGAATTCCTAATACCTCAGAAATCGTATTATCCGCGCCAACTGGCAAAAAACCGAACGTACAATTACAAGTAGCCGCTCGTGACAACACATATCCGAAAGTCGCGTCATTTCCCACTATCACAATCGTTTTGGCACCACGCTTTATTTCATCATCAATAATCTGTTTTGGATCAATAAAATTGTTTAAACGCAAAATTTTTCCAGCAATTCCATAATCAGTCAAACGCACCTCCACCGCTTTGATTAAGGAATCATACTTTTTTTGCCGCAAAAAATTGTCATAAAGATAAACGTACATACATTTCTGTCGTATTAAAATTGCCTACGCAATTTTATCTATTCTCCAACTTCAACCACATCTTCACTACGACGTGAAATACGTGTTTTCGAACCTTTCACATCAGCACCTTCTATACCTGGCATGGACACCTTGCCGAAAAGCAATGCTCCTGGTTCTACTGACAAAACTTTTGCTTCGATATCTCCCAACACCTTAGCGGTCGAAGTGAGTTCTAGAGTTTCTTTAATTTTTAAATTTCCTTTCACTTCACCAGAAATTTTTGCATTTCCAGCCCTTACATTGGCCATAATCTTTGCCCCTATTTCTACATATAAAAATCGACTCGTATGCACACTGCCTGATACTGTTCCTTTGACAATAATATTTCCTTCAGAAGCAAAATCACCCTCCACATTTACTGAAGGGCCTACTATTGTCTCTACTTCATCCACTCGTTCAGTTACAGCTGGAGTTTCAAATTGGGGTTCTTCTTCAACGATATTTTTTGGAGTGGATTTTTGGAACATCATAAAAAATTAGATTAAATATTTATTACTTTTATTTTACAATATTTATGAAAAAATTACAACGGTCTATAACCCCTAAACTTTACCAGAAACCGTAGCAGGGGGCTTTAGCGGCAACCAAAAGCCAAATTCACTACCTTTTCCAAGCCCAGCGCTATGCGCCCACACTTTGCCACCATGCGCTTCAATGAATTTACGACAAACATACAACCCCAAACCGGTACCAGTAACATTCGTATTTTTGACGTTTTCCCCACGATAAAATTTCTGAAAAAAATTGGCTCCATCAACCTTACCAAAACCAAATCCACTATCTCTAACAGTCACATCAACACCCCCATTATTGTTTTTCAAATCAATTTTCACATTTCCATCCTCAGAATATTTAATAGCATTATCCACAAAATTGAAAATAACATGGCGAATTTTTTCTTCATCTCCAACTATTTCAAATACTGTGCCATCATGCCATATACATTTTAATCCTTTATCGTCCGCGCGCTTACATAATTCAAATAATACACCATCTATAGTATGAGATAAATTGAAATTTTTAAAATCATATTTTGTTCGCCCCTGTTCAATGCGAGAAATATCCAAAAAGTCATCCACCAATTTAATCAGGTGTTCATTACTCTCATCCATGTTTTTCAGAATTTGATTTGTCTGTTTAGTTATTTTTCCATATCCACCATCTTGAATTAATTCAATATACCCTTTTAATATAGAAAGTGGAGTGCGTAATTGGTGGGAAGCTATAGAAAGAAATTCAGTTTTTTGTTTGTCCAGCTCCTGCAAGCGTAAGTTTGCCTGCTCCAAAGAAACGGCTAAAGCAGACGCCTCGTCTTTTTGTTTTACTTCACGTTCGACACTACGAGCTAAACCAAAACCAAAAACAAATATTATTAAAAATAAAGCCAAATTAATAATTAGTTGTTGGGTGGATTCATAAAGAAAAATTCTTGAAAAGAACACTATCCACAAAATGCCAATTAATACTTTAGTAGTAATAACCTTAACATTAAACAAGCCGTGCTTGATAATGGCAAAAGCTACAAACGAAGACAAGATCACAAACGAAATTGGCCCCAAAAATACTCCCGCAGATGATTTGAAAACTACCACCGCAATCACCGTAAGTACACCCATCAAGGTAAAGGTAAATAATACACCCAATAAAAATAATAATAATTTGGTTTTTTCTTCATCAACCGCTTTACGGTATTTATAAATAAGCACTCCAAAGCTGACAATAAACAAACCAACAAAGTCTAACAGAAAAACAACTATCCCTGGTCCAGGTACTGGTACGGGACTTCCGTTAGGATATTCAATTGATTTAAAAACCAAAGGCAACAAAGACGCAGCCGCTGATACCAACATCAACAACAATATCGGAATAAAAAATTTTTTCTTAACACCAAAAACACTTCCAGGAAAACACATAACTAACAACAGCAAAGTAGGCCCAATAAAAGAACAAACAAACATTACCAATCTAATCCAGAACAGCTGACTCTCTGGTGTAGAAATTGGCGGATGCAAAGACAAAAAATTTATCACTATATAAGCATCAATCAAAAACGCCAACAAACCAAACAAACGATTGGTCCAGCTTTTACGATCTCTGGTATAGGTCAAAACCCCCAAGGCTGTAGAGGCGAAAAATGTAATAAAACTCAAGAGGAGTTGAAAATCTTGAGTATCAAAACTAAACATATTGCTTAAAGATTACACAGCTGTTATAATTTAATAATTATATTATACACTATTTTAAGATAAAAAACTATAAGATATGGATAATTTTTCTGGAGAAAACTACAATATTTGGAAAAGCACGCCATGGAAAAAAGATCAATTCAAAGGACTTTCACCAAAAGAACAGCTACAACACTTCTGTCTGGTGGGACATTTGGCCCCCAACACCCACAACACCCAACCTTGGCGATTTGAAATCAATCTGGAAGAGATGGAAATAATGATGTTTATAAATATACATTTTATTTTACCAGCCTCAGACATCAATGGGCGCCAAACGGTTATCAGCTCCGGATGTGCGTTAAAGAATATTGAAGTGTCCAGCCGTTATTTTGGATATAAAACAGAAATTAAAATATTAAATTCATCAAAAGAAGATTTTAAACCGGGAATCCCCGATCCTGAGTTGATTGCACTAGCAAAAATCAAATTCATTTCTGATACTCCCGATGATAGTTTAGAAAAAAATTATCTCGCTATTTTCAATCGTCAGGTAACCAGAGCTGAATACAATGAACAAACTCCAATTCCAATCGAAATTTTAGAAAAAATAGAAAGTATTAATAATGAAAAAATAGAAATACATTTAGTGTCAGATCGTTGGCGTCGTCTTACTATTGGAGAATTTCAGGGTCAAGCAGACAACTTTGTTATAAACTCCAAAAAATTCAGTCATGAACTGGGAGAGTGGCTATTACCCAATGATACAGAAAGTTTTGTCGGCATGCCAGGCGTAGGATTTGGTTTAGCAGATGATGAAGCCCAAAGATTACATTCAGGATTAAAAGGAGAAACCGCTTTAAGGCCAGAGGATGGATTGAAATTTTCTATGGGCGGAAAAATCGGTATTGAAAAATCACCCACTGTTTGTTTTCTCACTTCTCAAGAAGATACTATTGAAAGTTGGCTCGAAGCCGGCAAGGTGATGGAAGAAATTTTTTTGCAACTTACGGCCGAAGGTATCTATTGCGCTGTACATGCTGGTATCGCCGAAGTGACTTTAATTAATAAATTATTTTCCATGTCATTTTTGGGAACAACTAGCCGAATCATGACCCTATTTCGAATGGGTTACCTAAAAAGGGACGAAGACAAAAAACGGCCACACTCTCCTAGGTGGCCGCTCTCCAAAGTTATTATCAACTATTGATAAATTTTCACTTCCAAAGTTTTCTTATTAAAAGAAAAACGAGGAGGATATTTATAACCTAGACGAATTCTAGCTATCAACTCAGCCACTAGTGCTCCAGACAAGGCTGCTGTAGAACCCAATTGAGGGACAATGGTAGATGTCGGAATCTCACATTTTTCTTCAATGATTCTCTGCAATTCATCTTCATAGTAATCGCGACCAATCAAAGTATCTACAAACTGAAAAAATAACTTTCTATCCGAACCTGCTTTGGAAATATTTTCTACTGCGTCAATAAAAGCACCATCATCAACTCCATAAGTCAAAGGAAGATTTTCATCCAAATCATAACGTGAGACTTCAATTTGTACCATCGAACCCATATCGCTAGCCATAATCAAAGGTATGTGACGTTTTTTGGCTTCTTGTCGAATGAACAATTTACTCTGTGGATCATCTATTTCTTCTACTATTATATCCAGTTTTGGCTCCGTACCGCCACCATCAAAAAAACTAGCTACATTTTCATTGCTCAGTCCTTCATCATAAACATAAACATCAGTAAAGGGGTCCATGCCATAAATTTGATCAGCCACTACATGCGCTTTATTTTTTAATCCCACATCCATTAGGCCAGCTTTATCTGCATTACTCTTTACCATATCCCAATACCCCAAACGGACACGATTAATATTTTCCATTTTATATGGTACTTTATCGGCTATTTTTATCTTATCTGGACGCATGTCCATCATAACATTGTGAATAATATTGCTACCCACACTACAACCAGCTACTCCAACAACTGTATTAGCAAAAATTTCTCTAACTTCTTTCCATTTTAATTTCAGTTCTGGATCAGATAATAAAGTAGAATTACTGGCCACCGCTACCACTTTATGCCAATAAGGATCACAATAATGAACGAGATGATTTTTTTCCTCATAATACGCAAAATAACCATAGGAAAATAAATCTTCTGATTCGAGCGCTTGTGTATATTTCATCCATTCGTCATTGAACTGTTCACGCAAAGTTAACCCAGAACTATCGGTTACTGGTGAGAGAGCGGCTAGAGTTAGGCGCTCATTCAAACCAAAAATAGTGGCCGCAGTCAGATCAAACTGATTAGCCGGTGGAATTGAAATCCAATTATCATGATAAAGTATTTCAATCGCCCCGTCTTCACCTTTTTTAATCAAATTATTTTTAATCGCTTGTATCCCCTCAAATACATATGGTTTCCGAATAAAACGATTTACAATCATACAATTAAACGATAAAAGATATATTATCTAGAAATTTTTTCAATATTTTTTCCAAATCTTCTAATTTGATTAATTTTAAAACTAATGAACTTTTCACTGCTTCTTCTAAATCGTTTCTCAACTCAACACTATTTAGTTTACACCCAGGCAAAGGTGTGCAACCATTCAACATTTTGCCCAAGCCGTGCATCTTTTTTATTACTGCCATTTTATCATGTGATAATTCTTTTTCTATTTGAACCCAATCAATCTCCGTTCCCCAACAATGTTTGATAGTATCTAGATTAATTTTTTTATCATCAAATATTTTTCTAAACCAAGATATCAATTCAGGTAAATTGAAAAAATAAGCTGGATAATGAAAGGCTACTGGACCAGGAAAAAAATTACCAAAATTTTCTATCGACAAAGATAGGGTCTCGTGGATCTCTGGCAGAGATAAAACAAACTCTTTGTTATTTATTTTCAAACGACTTACCTTACTAAAAATATGGCGATTAAACATCGCCGTTATAGCAATATCTTTGTGAGGTTTTGGAACACCCTCTAAAGCGAATAGCCACAAAATAACTAAACTGAGGGTGGTATGTTTTAAATGATTTTGATTACTGGGAATTAAAGAAAGACCACAAAAACGAGAAATTGTAAATATATATTTATGAGATTCAGAATGTCCAAAATGTAATTTATCTTTTATTAATTCATACAAATTCCCCCCACCATGCAATATGACCTGTAAATCTTCGGTTAAAAAAGGCTCACCCTGTGCTGGTATCAAACGTAATGAGAAAAATTCTTCCTGCTGTCCATTTTCATTTTCAAAATGAACTCTAGCTAATAAAACTAATGATTTGTTGTCATAATCGTCCTCTAGGCTAATTTCACCATAACGCTCAAAAGACTGCCGACACTTTAATACCAAATTATGAGTCGTTTCATTTACCCATTGGCTAGAGAAATTTTTAGCTAAAAAAATTTCCCATCGTATCCCCTGCCAATCATACACTTTATCTGGAGTTGGTAGCTGATAAATATCTTTTTTAAAATTCATGTCATTAATCATAGCTACTTTACAACACTTCTTCCCACCGCTTCACTAATATTTTTATATCCGTCTTTTTTAAGCAATTCTACCAACCCCTTATTAATATTTTTCATCGCCCACGGTCCATTGTAAATAAACCCAGTGATTAGCTGAATCGCACTAGCTCCGCATTTTATCTTATCATAAGCATCTTGCGCAGAAAAAACTCCTCCTAAACCGATGATCTTCAACCGACCATTGGCACGAGCATACAGATGTTTGATCACCTCATTACTTCGTTCTCTTAAAAGCCTTCCAGATATTCCACCTGGATGAGATAATATTTTTGGTTCACTCAAAGATTTTATACTTTCACGTTTTTTTATTAAATTAGTAGCAATAATTGCCGTCACATTATTAGCTACACAAATATCCAAAATTTCATCATATTGCTCGTTGTCCATATCTGGCCCAATTTTAACAAAAATATCCAGATCAATATTTTTTGATTTCTTAAAATCATTTATAGCACTAACCAATTCTCTTATAAAAGAAATTTGGGCAAACAAATCACACCCAGCCACATTGGGACAACTTACATTGAGAGTGATAAAGTCAGCATATGGATACAAAATTTCAAAACTTCGTAAATAGTCAGCGGTCATTTCCGACAAAATTAGACCCGTAGTCGGCGCGATGCTAATACCCAAAGGAATTTTACGAGCTTTAAGTTTTTTCATTTTTTCTAAAATATTTTTTGCTCCAATATTATATAGACCATAATAAACAATCAACGACTGGTCTTTTGGTAAACGCCATAAACGAGGCTTTGGATTACCCGGTTGTCCACTATAAGTTACCGACCCCAATTCTGCGTAACCAAAACCGAGCATATTATACGCCAGTGGAGCAGTAACATTTTTATCAAAACCAGCCGCCAAACCAACAGGATTGTTCAACTTTACTTTTCCTACAGATGTAATCAGAGACGAGTCGTTAACATTAAAATATTTAGCTATCACATTCGATACTAATGGCAAACTACTCACTATTGATAAGCCAGATATAACAAAATTATGAATCCATTCAGGATCTGTTTTAAATAAAATCGGACGAATAATTTTTTCGTATATCATAATCTACATTATATCAATCACCTCAATAGACATAGTGGCCAAACAATTTTCCAACACCTGTTTGGTAGCACCACACAGAGCCAAACGCGCTTTCACCAACTCTGTATTTTCATTATTTAAAACGCTGTGTTTAGCATAAAAATTACTAAATGCCTGTGCCACATCAAAACTATATTTGGTCAAAACCGAAGGATTATAATTATCAAAAGATTTCTTTATTACTTCGCCATATTCCCCTAACAATAATACCAACTGTTTTTCTTCGCTTTCTTTTAATAAACTAAAATCGATATTTTTCAATTTCACTTTTCCTTTACGCAACATACTATTGATACGCGCTACCATATACAAAATATATGGTCCCGTAAAACCTTCAAACTTCGTCGCCATTGCCGCATCAAAAATTATTGTCTTATTGGCTTCGTGCTTTAGGAACTCAAATTTAATGGCGGCCAAAGCGATTTTCAAAGACACATTCGCCAGCTTCTTTTTATTCCAGTCAGGATGGCGTTTGGTTGTTTCTTCCAACACTTTATTATAAACCAAATCTCTCACATCATCATACAAAACAACCTTACCAGTGCGTGAAGACATCTTACCTTCTGGCAACATTACCAACCCGTAGCCAATATGGGTCATCTTATATTTATATCCAGCCAATTCTAAAATTTTGAACAATTGTTTGAAATAAAAATTTTGTTCACTGCCAGTCAGGTGAATACTCTCGGAAATATTTTTGTATTTCTTATTTTTAGCTACCGCCAATCCCAAATCGCTAGTCAGATATAACCCAGCACCATTACTCTTACGCAACAAACCAATATCTAAATTAAATTTATTCAAATCAACAATGATTGCTCCACCCTCACCCACTTGAGCAATTTTTGTATTCAATAGATTATCCACAATTTTTTGGCCATCATCTTTGACATCTTGCTCGTAAAAAACTCGATTATGTTTGACCCCCAATTCTTTGAACACTTTATCAAAACCATCGATACTCCATTGTCTAGTTTTTTTAAATATTGACCATACACTTCTGTCGCGTGCCTCCAATTTTTTTTGCATGGCAAACGATTCTTCTTTTTCTTCAGGATGTGCCTCCAAATATATGCTCGCCTCCGCATAAATTTCACCCAACCATTTTTGCTCCTCCCCTTTTGGTGGTTTTTCACCTTTGTGAAACTTTTCCAAACCCCACAAACATTTGGCTACATGCGCTCCAAAATCATTGAGATAATTGATTGGCTCAATATTAAAACCATTTACTCTAAAAATATTAGTCAACGAATTTCCAATACAAATATTTCGCAAATGACCTATGTGCAATTCTTTATGAGTATTATTGCTAGGATATTCAATCACTACTTTTTTACTTTTACCAACATCATTAAAACCATATTTTTTGCCTTGTTTTTGAATGTCACTAATAATATTCTTGGCAATTGAACCAGAATTCAAAAAGAAATTTACATACGGACCAAAAGCAACCACGCGTTCAACAACGCAGTCATCCACATTGTCATTCCCGTGCAAACGGGAATCTATTTTAGCAGCTAGATCCCTCGCGCACTCCACCGGATTTTTCCCTTGCGCTTTAGCCAATTCAAAACAACTAAACGCCAAATCACCCATCTCTGGTTTTGGTACAGGAGATAACTTGATTTCACCCTCAACTCCAGCGTTTTGTATCAGTTTTAAAATTAATTCTGATGATGACATAATATTTTTAATCAAAGTGACAAAGTGTCAAAGTTTCACAGTTTCAAATTTATGAAACTGATTTATTTAGTTTCATACTTGCTGAGACGAAAGACGAACTGATGACCGGAACGCCACTGATCCCCCGGAGACATCCAATGGACGCGGAGCTTCAGGCCACCGCCACCATCACAATCCAGATAGAACACGCCCGGATAGCCATCCGCGTCGGTGATTTGTTTCATACCCATTCGTAACCACTCACCTTGTGGTTGATTGGTATAATGTAAACGATAATTTGGTCCATCTTGACTTTGACACAATTCTAAACCAAGTTGTCTTTTTCTTTCGTAAATCTCATCAGTAGTGTGACTATTTGAATCATTAAATAAATCTCTTACGGTGAGACGGACAAAATCTGCTTGTTCAGTTTCTGAGGTGGTAGAAAAATCTTCACTTCTCATCAAAAATTTCGCTTCGTCATAAACTTGGATTTTTTGTTTTTGCATTTCTTCAAATAACTGTTGTTTGGTTTTGCCACCTGTCATTACTGTCTCTCTATGTACCCTATTTTCTGGAAATGAAGTGTAAATATAATCTAAATGTTTATACTTTTCACTAAAAATTCCAACAAATAGTGGGCCAATATATATTTTGGTTTTTGGTGTAATATCTTTTGAACTTCGGGCTATTTCATCTGGTTCAAAATTAGCCAAATCTTTTTCGCTTAAATCTGGTTTTTCTACTACCAGTTGCGGTTCTCCGTTTATTTTTTTTGCTTCTCCTCTTAAACCTTTCGCCATTTTACCAATCAAATTTTCTTTCCTTTCTAATAATTCAGCTTTTTTATTACTCAACAAATTAATCATCCCCACTTTTTCCATTTTTTTCCGGTGTACTAATTCAAAAGATTCTAATTTTTGTCTAATTGCCTGTAATTTAAATAACAGATCGATCCGTTCTTCATTAGACAATTTACCACCCATTTCAAATTTGTTTATTTCAGTAACCACGGGACGTTCAATATCTATAATACCAAAACTAGCCGCCGTACTTTTAATACCATCTTCAATATCCAAAAAAGCTTTATGCCAATTTGGATCATTAAAATCCAATTCCCATCCGGACACCAAATCAACGAACTCCTGATAAATGTCCAGAAGCCCAGCTTTCACTTCAGCTTTGGCTGATTCATATCTATTGCCTGCTTCCGAAAATGGGGTTGGCATCTCCGCTCCTAATCTAGGTCTTAACATAAAATTTATTATTTCACTTTTACAAACCAACGACTGCCTTTTTGCACGATATCATTTGGTTTTACAACATGAGTATAATCATTTTCACCCACTTTTTCTTCATTTATTTTTACTCCACCCTGATCTATCACTCGACGCACTTCCCCTTTGCTTTTGCACACACCCGCTTCTACCAATAAAGTAGAAATGTCATATGCACTTGGTTTTATTTCTGGCATTTCATCTGGTTGTTCTTTTTTACTAAATGTATGCACAAAATATTCTTGGGCCACAACGGCCTCTTTTTCACCCACAAAAGTCACCACAATTTCTTTCGCCAATCTCAATTTGATATCGCGTGGATTTGTACCAGATTTTAAATCTTTTTCTATTCCATTGATTTCGTCCATCGGTAATCTGGTACACAAAATAAAACCATTCACAATCATACCATCTGTCCAGCTCATCACTTTGCCAAACATATCCTCAGGAGTGTCAGACAAGGCAATCATATTGCCTTCACTTTTACCCATTTTTTTACCACTATTATCTACCAACAATTTTGAAGTCAAAACAAACTTTTCTTTATTTTTTAAATCTTTCATCAAATCACGACCAGCCAACATGTTGTATGTCTGGTCATTGCCTCCCACTTCTCCGTCTACATCCATCGCCACACTATCATAGGCCTGCATGACTGGATATAAAAATTCATGCAAAAATATTGGTTTCCCTTCTTTTTTTCTCTTATCAAACATGTCACGCTCCAATAATCTATCTACTGTAAAATGTGAAGTCAAATCCAACACTCCTGCCAAATTTAATTTCCCCAACCATTCGCCGTTATATTTTATTTCAACCGGGTTGTCTCCTTTGAAGTTCAAAATCGCGCTGGCTTGTTCTTTATAATTTTTGCAGTTTTCCATCACCTGATCATGCGTCAACTGAACGCGCGCGGAAGTTTTATCAGTCGGATCTCCGATCATGCCGGTAAAATCGCCAATCAACATTATCACCTTGTGTCCCAAATCCTGAAATTGACGCAATTTCATCATCGTAATAGCATGTCCGATATGCAAAGTCGGCGCAGTTGGATCATAACCGGTATAGAGAGCGAGCTGTTTCTCCTCTTTGAGACGCGCTTCCAAGAATTCTTTTTTAGGGTAAATATTTTCTACACCCCTATTTAATAATTCTACAATTTTCTGTTGGTCAGTTGATAATTTCATAAAATTAAAATATTTATTTTTGAATAATTGGTAATCTAAGTTCAAAAACTGTTGAAACTAATCCAGTGATTGAGTCGTCTTCGCCACTTTCCATTACTACCACTGGGATCTCATCATTATTATCTGATGGAAAAGTATTATAGTCCGCTTCTGTATTTTCTCTAGGGCGACTCCATACGCGCACCTGACTATTTGCATATTTGCTTAATCGCTTATCAGCATCAGCCAACCCGATTCCAGTACTACCTGTGCCTGAACTTTCTTTACCTGTTCCAAAAATAAATTTCTTACTATTGGGGTCAAGTTGTTCTTTGGTCATCCCAATACCAGCATCTACAATACGAATTACCAACTCGTCACCTTCGCGTAAAATATAAAAATTTACATGCTTGGTGTCTGTTTTTTCCTTACTAGCATTGCGCATGACATTAAATAAAAAATTTCCAATTACTGCCGGCTGAGTAACAATCTCTTCGGTTTCTTTTAAAATACCTTCCGAGCTTAAAAATTTTAAACTACTAAATAATTTATTTACCCGACCGTCCACTGCCCCACTCATTACCAATTGACGAATACCAGCCAATAAAAAATCCAGATCCAACGCCCGCTGTCCTACATTTTCTTTATCCGATTCTAAATTCTGTTCATGTAACAATATATCCTCCAAAGTAATAATAAAACCCGGAGAGTATTCACAAACTAATTGCAAATCGTTCAAAACACCACCCAAATCATTTGCCGCTACTGCCTTCAAACCCGCTTCCTCATTTTCTTTTATTAATTCAACAACGCCAAATAATCCAGCAGAAAAATTGTTTAAATCATGCTCAACTTGAGTAGTGCCGGTTAAATTTTTATTCTTTAAAAAGGTAAAATTATTTAATTGCAAACATACCAACGTCGGAATCTCTTTTAACAAAGCAGACAATTCTTGTTTTGCCTTTACATCCAGAACGCCTCTATTTATTTTCCTTAAATTTAAGACTGCTCTTAAACGCGGATAAATATTATTAGCAAAAGACCGCACGCTATCAAGCAATTCCACAGCTAATTTTTTTTCTGGTGTTTCAATAGTGCCTATCTTTCCAAAATCACCACCAAATTCATTTGATCTTCCTAGTTGATCTCCTGGCATAAATAAAATATTATAGTTGGGCTTCAATTTTATCTAATTTCACTTGTGCTTCTGCTAATTTTTGTCTTTCTTTTTCTATCACGGCCGGTGGAGCATTTCTCACAAATTCTTCATTCGCCAATTTATTCTCTATTCCGTTGATATATTTTGTTAATGTTTCAAATTCTTTTTGCAGGCGTTCTTTTTCTTTGTCCAGATCAATTGCCCCAGCAAGCTCAATAAACACTTCAACTCCACCCTCCACAAACCCAGCGGCAGTAGAAGATTTTTTGGCAGATTCCACAATATCCAAATTTCCCAAACGAGCCAAAGCTTTGATAACTTCAGAATTTTCTTTGATCAAATTTAATTTTGCGCCCGCACTAATAGTGGCGTCTAATTTTTTGATTGGTTCAATTTTGTTGTCGGCACGCAAAGTACGAATACCAGTAACGATATTTCTAATTGTTTCAAACTCAATAGTGTTCTCTGTGATACTTTCCTGTTTGGGCCACTTCTCTACTATTAACATTCTTTGTCCACCATAAATTTCACTCCAAATCTGTTCAGTCACAAATGGCATGAACGGATGCCATAGTTTTAAAACCGTGTTTAGAATATAATTTAAAATTTCTTCTTTACCACCCTCCACTTTTGCAATTTCCAAATACCAATCCGCTAAATCGCCCCAGGTAAATTCACGAAGTTTTTCTCCGGCGGCTGATAGTTGATAATTTTCAATCATGGTTGAAGCATCCATGACTACTTTACTCAAACAACCAATAATCCATTTATCAGACAAAGTTTTTAATTCAGGCAATTTTACATCAATCTTTGGCTCCGGAATATTGAGCAACATAAACCGTGAAATATTCCACAACTTATTGGTAAAATTTCTAAACCCTTCTACTTTTTCTTCAGACAATTTCAAATCATTACCAGGAGTATTACCCAACAACAAAGACAATCTAGTCGCATCAGCGCCAAATTTGGAAATGGTGTCTAGCGGATTAATCACATTACCTAAACTCTTACTCATCTTTCTACCCTTTTCATCTCGCACTAGACCGTGTAAATAAACTGTTTCAAATGGAATAGTACCCAATGTATAAGTGGTCATGAGAATCATACGCGCCACCCAGAAAAATATAATATCATAACCAGTTTCAAGCAATGTTGTGGGATGAAAATCTTTTAAATCTTTGGTTTGATTTGGCCAACCCAAAGTAGAAAAACTCCACAATCCAGCGCTAAACCAAGTGTCCAATGTATCTGGATCCTGCGACCAACCTTCACTTGTAGGCGCATCAATTCCAGAATAAACTTCTTCACCCTTGTACCACACCGGAATTCTATGTCCATACCAAAGTTGACGAGATATACACCAATCACGCAAATTATCTATCCAGTGAAAATAAGTTTTTTCAAACCTGTCTGGGATAATTTCAATTTGTTTATTGGTCACCACTTTCTGCATCAATTTTTTGAGTGTCACTTTTTCGCCGGATTGTATTCCATCAATATTGGAATGAGGCAGAACAAATTCCTTATTTACCCCAATAAACCACTGTTTGGAAGGCAACGGTTCTATCGCATAACCACAGCGATAACAAATAGATAAACTATTTGGCACTTCTTCCTCTTTTTCCAAAAGATTATTTTCTTTCAACCATTCCACCACTTCAGCTCGTGCTACCTTTACTGCTTTACCCAAATATTTTTCTCCTGCTTCTTTGGTCATCTGTCCTTCTTCATTGATAATTTTTACAATCGGCAAATTATTTTTTTGCGCCATTTCATAATCAATCGCACTATGCGCTGGAGTCACACCCACTGCACCAGTACCAAACTTCATATCCACACTTTCCTCACCAATAATCTTAATTTTCAAATCCGCGCCACCAGCAAAATTTTTAATTACAAATTCTTGGCCAATATATTTGGCATAACGTTTATCGTTTGAATTGACCGCCACTGCAGTGTCGCCTAATTTTGTTTCCGGTCTAGTAGTAGCGATCGCAATTGGGAAATCTTTGGAATATTTGAAAGTATAAAGTTTAGCAATCTGATCTTTGTGTTCTACTTCATCATCTGCCAAGGTAGATTTGCAATGTGGACACCAATTTACCAATCGTAACCCGCGATAAATCAAACCATCATCATACATTTTTTTAAAAACTGTACGCACTGCCAAATTTCTTTCCACATCCAAAGTAAATGCCTCTCGACTCCAATCCAAACTTGACCCCATTTTCTTACATTGGTTCACAATAGTGTCATGCGATTCCTGAGCAAATTTTTCTACTTCCGCCAAAAACTTTTCTCTGCCCAATTCTTTTTTCGGTTCCTTTATACCTTTTTCAATCAAAAGCTTCTCCACTTTGGCCTGAGTGGCAATCGCCGCATGATCAGTCCCAGGCAACCACAAGGTCTTAAAACCTTGCATCCTCTTGTATCTAGTCACTAAATCCTCTATCGCCAACATCGAGGCATGACCAATATGAAGAGTGCCGGTGACATTTGGTGGAGGCAAAACCATACTAAATGTCGGTGAATCATCCTTACAGACACCTTTTTCAACACAAGTATCAGGATTAAAAAACCCACTATCCATCCACTTTTTATAGATTTCATCCTCGTATTTTTGCGGTTCGTAGGCCTTAGATAATTCCTTCATACAAAAATTTAGCTTATTATAGCGTTTTTATTTTAAAATGAATTTTTAATCACCCTAATATTTTACCTAAATTTGGACATTATGGCAAGTTGATAAGACCCTTGACAGACCGCTTGTTTATTGGTAAAATCATCTATTGCTTATGTTAAATGAAATCCAACAAATCAAACAGGAAATTGAGAATTGTCGACACGTTTTGATAGTTTTTAATAACCACGAAAATACTGATGCGATTGCTTCTGCTTTGGCCTTGTCTTCTTTTTTTGAAAAAAATCACAAATCGGCCGACATCGCCTGTCCAAATTTTTTGCCATCCAAAAATCTTGCTCTTTTGAACGGATTAAAAAACATAAAATCCAAACTCGAACATTTACAAAAACTTATTATTAAAGTTGATGTCTCCCACGCCAAAATTGAAAGTCTAAGTTATGATATAAAAGATAATTGGCTATCTATCTATTTAACTCCAAAAGACGGATTGCTTACCAAGGACGAATTGCGTACTGCACAATCTGCTTATAAATATGATTTAATAATTACTCTAGGGACATCAGATCTCGAAACATTGGGACCGATTTTTTTAAACAATACTGATTTGTTTTATCGAAACAATATAGTTAATATTGATTATCACGCTAACAACGAACGATATGGCCAAATAAATTATATTGATCTCAACGCCACTTCTATTGGTGAAATGATTTATCGATTGAGCAAACATCTCTGGGATAATCAGATTGATGAAAATAGCGCCACTGCTCTGTTGGCTGGTATGATTGCCGCCACTCACAGTTTCAAAACTACCAACGTTACTCCCCTCACTTTACAAGCCGCCAGCGAGTTGATTAACCACGGTGCCAACCGAGAAAAAATTATTCAGAATCTGTATCGCACTCGTAGTTTGTCTACCCTAAAGCTTTGGGGTACAGCCTTATCAAAATTAAAAATCGAAACTAGTAAAAGATTTGCTTGGACCACTGTCACCAAAGAAGAGTTCACCAACTGCGGTGCCAATGAAGAAGAGCTAAAAGATATTATTCCTGAGCTCATTGGCAACTCTCCGGAAATTGATTTGATATTAATACTATACGAGATTGAAAATCTGAACGGGCAAAAAACAATCAACGGCATTTTACATTCTAAAAAAGGACATGATACTCGCCTACTCCTGAAACCTCACAACCCTAGTGGCACGAGCGAACAGGTCAAAATATCTCTAGAAAATATTACTTTATTGGATGCCGAAAAAACCATTACTGAAGAAATAATAAAATCCCTGAACTAATCAGGGATTTTGTTTTTATATCAATGCCGTCCCAGTCATCTCCGACGGTATTTGCACACCCATAAGACTCAGAACTGTCGGCGCTACATCGGCGAGTACCCCCACTGGATGCATCAGACTCAAATCGCCTTCTGGTGGTTCACCAGCTGGACCGGCTTGCCCCTCAAATTCTTTACTAATAACTAATAGTGGCACAGGATTGGTAGAGTGTTCTTTATCTATTTCTCCTGTTTGTAAATTTACAATTTCTTCTGCATTCCCATGATCAGCTGTCACCACTACCACTCCACCTTGAGCCAAAGTATGATGAACAACTTCTCCAAATGCTTTATCAGCGGCTTCACAACCTTTTATTGTGGCGGCCAAATCACCTGTATGTCCGACCATATCAGCATTGGCAAAATTTAGAGCGATCAAATCATACTTCCCACTGTCGATTGCTTTGACCGCTTCTTTGGCAACTGAAGCGGCAGACATCTCTGGAGCTTCCGCATATGAAGATACTTTTGGTGACGGTACGATCATTCGATCTTCTCCAATAAACGGATCTTCTACTGTACCATTTAAAAAGAAAGTAATATGCGCATATTTTTCTGTCTCGGCCACATGAAATTGTTTTTTACCGGCTTTACTTACTGTTTCGGCCAATGAATTATGTACGACAATCGGCGGATAAGCCACCATCACTGGTAGATCTTTTTCAAATTCTGTCATCGTTACAAAAAACAAATTCTTTATATATTCTCTTTCAAATTTATTAAACCCAGGTAATACAAAAGCTTTGGTCAATTCACGTGCTCTATCAGGACGGAAATTAAAAAATATTACTGAATCATTTTCTTTTATAGTTACAACCGGTTTACCTTTTTTGGTAATCACAGTTGGAGTAAATTCCTCATCATAATTTTTTACTGCATATGAATCGTCAATCACTTTCAGCGGATCATCACCACTACGCTCAGCCTTGCCCAAAGCCATGGCCTGGTAAGCTTTTTCACAACGATCCCAACGATTATCTCTGTCCAACGCATAAAAACGTCCAGACAATGAAGCCAACTGTCCAGTTTTAGTGACTCTCATTTTTTCCAACAAATCTGTCACAAAAGTTTTTCCAGAATTATATAGAGCATCTCGCCCGTCCAAAACTCCATGAACAAATACTCTATCACCTATTTTATTTTGTGCACAAAAATCCAAGAGCGCATACAAATGGCTATCGCTAGCGTGCACATTTCCTGTCCCGAGCAAACCCACTAGATGAAGATTGGTTTTATTTTTTTTGACATTTTCTACCGCCGCCAAAAAAGCTGGATTCTTGAAAAATTCACCATTGCCAATTTCATTATTAATACGCGGGCAAGACTGGTAATAAACTCGGCCCGCACCAATATTCAAATGTCCAACTTCAGAATTACCCATTTCTCCAAAAGACAAACCAACCTCATTTCCTGAAGCATATACAGTCATCACTGGATAATTTTTTATGTAATTTTGAAAATTGGTCATCTTGGCATGTGTAACTGCGTTGCCATCCGATGAAGGCGCCACACCCAAGCCGTCAAAAATTACAAGAGTTACTAATTTATAAGCCATACTATATCAATGATTTACCAGTCATTTCTTTTGGTTTTTTTAGCCCCATCATTTTGATCAAAGTTGGGGCCACATCAGCGAGTTTGCCAGATTTTTTGATCTGCTTGGCGCCTGAACCTATTATAATACAGGGTACTGGGTTCAATGAATGTTCTGTATCAATACCGCCAGTTCGCATATTTATCATCTCTTCAATATTGCCGTGATCGGCTGTGATTATACCTTGCCCTTTAACAGCTGTCAAAGCCTGAACTATTCTACCCAACTGTTCATCAATGGCTTGTACTGCCTCTTGAGCAGCTTTGAAATTGCCAGTATGGCCAACCATATCGGCGTTGGCAAAATTACAAACAATAAATTCGTATTTGCCAGATTCTATTGCCTCTACTACTTTATCACCCACTCCTTTGGCGTTCATCTCTGGTTTGTTTTCATAATTTTCTGCGGATGGAGTTGGTATTTTAACCCATTCTTCATCACAAAAATGTTGAGCATAACCACCATTGAAGAAATAAGTGACGTGAGCAAATTTTTCTGATTCTGCCACATATAGTTGTTTTTTGGGACACAAAAACTGTACTAAACTATTATTTACATCGCGACTGGGATACGCGGTCAACACACCTGGTAAATCCGGACCAAAATCAGTCAACGCGACAAACCTAGTATTTTTTGGTATGCGTGTTCGCTTGAAAGCCCCAGGATTTACTTTTTCAAAATCTGGTTGCACGAATGCTTTTGTTATTTCACGCGCCCGATCACTGCGAAGATTGAAAAAAAAGATTGCATCATTATTTTTTATTGTGGCTATCGGTTTATTTTGATCAACAATTATGGTCGGCGAAATAAACTCATCCGACTCCCCACAATCATATGCTTTCAAAAGAGCTTCTTCGGCAGTACTCACAAGTTTGCCTTTCCCTAATGTCATTGCCTCGTATGCCATTTTTGTCCTATGCCAATTTTTATTTCTATCCATCGCATACAACCTCCCCATAACAGTAGCAATTTTTTCGTCACCACTCATATGGTCTCTCAATTTTTTGAGATGATTCACAGCATCATGTGGAGCAGAGTCACGACCGTCTGTAAACAAATGCAAAAAAACTTTTTTTATCTTTTCTTTTTTCATTAATTCCAACAAAGCGTACAAATGCTCTGGGCATGAATGCGCGCTATTATGATTGGACAACAACCCCATCAAATGCACGGCTGTATTATATTTTTTGACATGATGCAACGCTTGATAAAAAGCATTATTCTTGAAAAAAGTGCCGTCGGCTATCGCATCACTAACATACAAAGCGTCTTGCTTCACTACTCTCCCCGCTCCCAAATTGATATGACCAGCTTCACTATTTCCTTCCTGTTTTTTGAACAATCCTACCGCTTCTGCACTGGCCTCCAATTGGGTGTTGGGATACTTTTTTAAAAAATCAAAATAATTCGGCGCATGTTCTGGCACGATTGGATCAAGAGTATTTTCCGTTTGTCCAATACCCCAACCATCAAGGATTACTAGTACAGTTGTTTTTTGCTCGGGCATATTAAACCGATAATTCAGCTTCGATTTCCATCAAACGATTGTATTTTTCAACACGTTCCGAACGAGATAGCGAGCCAGTTTTGATAAATTCTGAATTTACTGCCACTGCCAAATCAGCAATAAATGTATCGCTAGTTTCACCACTTCGATGTGAAACGGCTACCTTATAGCCGTTTTTCTTGGCGAGCATTATAGCCGCCATAGTTTCACTCACTGTCCCAATCTGATTAAGTTTAATTAAAATAGCATTACCAACTTTTTGGTCTATACCCATTTGTAAACGTTCAGTATTGGTGACAAATAAATCATCTCCGACCAAAGTAATTTTACTACCCATTTCTTTGGTCAACTTATTCCAACTGTCCCAATCATCCTCACTCAAACCATCTTCAATAGAGATTATTGGATATTTTTTAACCCACTCTTTATACACGTCAATCATTTTATCTGCGCTCCAACCTTGTTTTTTACTAACAAAATAATATTTTTTACTATGAAAAAACTCTGAAGCGGCCACGTCTAAACCTAGGAACACATTCTTTCCCGGAATCCATCCAGTATATTTTATAGCTTCCATTATCACCTGAAGTGCCCGTTCGTTGTTCAAAAGTTCTGGAGCAAAACCACCTTCATCACCTACTGAAGTAACATAACCTTTTTGACTTAAAATATTGGCCAAAGCATGAAAAATTTGTGATCCCATCCGCACACGTTCACTCATCAATTTGTGACGAGGAATAATCATGAACTCTTGGATAGACAAACCATTGTCGGCATGACGTCCACCATTCAAAATATTCATCATCGGTACCGGCAAACGATATTCTTTTTCGGCAATAGAATAAACCTGGCGTAAATATTTATAAAGTGGAATTTTTTTAGTTTCCGCTCCTGCTCTCGCGGCGGCCATCGATACTGCCAGGATTGCATTCGCTCCTAAATTTGTTTTATTTTTAGTTCCGTCCAATTCTATCATTACTTTGTCCAAATTTTTCAAATCTTCCACTTCCAAACCGACCAATTTTTTGGCAATAGTAGTGTTGATATTTTTGACTGCCTTCAAAACACCTTTGCCCCCATAACGTTTACCACCATCACGCAATTCCAATGCCTCATGCGAGCCAGTAGAGGCACCTGATGGTACTTTCGCAATACTGACGATACCATTCTCCAAAACTAACTTGGCTTCCACGGTTGGATTGCCGCGTGAATCCAAAATTTCCCTCCCAACAATTTGCTTAATTTTCATACAATCAAAAATTAGATAGCTATTTGTTATCCATTATACCATAACAAAAGAAATTAAAAAAGAGGTATTTACACCTCTTTTTTCGTTTATACTACTGAGATATTTCGAAAGTTACGTTCACATTCATTACCACGTCTTTACTTCCACTAGATACTGATTCTGGCGCACCACCACCCATACCAGTAGAGTATGAGGACATTACTTTCATAGGATACACGTCGCTTGATCCCTCATATTCATTGAAGGAAACGACTGAACCCAGTTGTACACCCAATTTTTCTGACAAATATTGAGCTTTAGTTTTGGCATCAGTCAACGCTTTGGCACGAGCGTCCATCTTTAGATTTTCTGGATCATCAATGGTGAAATTCAAACCACTAACTTCGGTTGCGCCATATTTTCCAGCTAATCCCAAAATTTGAGGGATTTTACTCAAATCTCTAATCTTGATAGTGAGTTGGTTGGAAACTCTATAACCAATTAATTGCTGACCTTTATCTTGAGTATAATTATAATCAGGATAAATAGTATAACTACTTTGCAAATCTTTATCAGCTATACCAAAAGTTTTTAGTTCAGAAGTTATTTGATCCATAACTTTTTTATTATCCAACTGTGCTTTGGCTACATCTTTGTCAGTGTTGGAATATCCGATAGTGGTAACCGCAATATCATTATTACCACTCACCTTACCATATCCTGCAACCATAATAGTACGTTCCATTGTGTCGGCTTTTCCAATAGTAAAATATTTTTTACCATTGTTTCGGATCAATGTTCCTGTGAACACGATTAAATAAACCAACAAAATACCGATCAATGTCTTGATCAATTTTTTGGCAAAATGGCTATGACCACAACCCATGTGGCCACCTGTTTCCCAACTACTACCACAGCATTCTTTTTTTGCTGTAACAGGAATAGTTGGGGTCTTTGTTACGATAGGCATAATAACCCCCAAACGAATCAACAGCGTTCGCTGTTCATTCGAAATTAATTAATATTAAATTATTTTATTAAATTTTTTAAACCAGGCAATTTTTTACCGCTTAAAAACTCGAGCATGGCTCCACCACCGGTAGAAACCAAATCCACGCTATTTAACAAATCAAGATGGCGTAAAATTTCTAATGTCTCGCCTCCTCCACAAACACCATATGCTTTTCCCTTTGATTTGCTAGCAAATAAATTCATCAAAGCATAGGTACCATGGTGATACGGCGTTTGTTCAAACATCCCCATCGCCCCATTACAAATCAAAGTATTGGCAGTTTTTATATACTTAGCAAATAACAAAACTGTTTTTGGTCCAACATCATATATACCCTCATCCTTTTTTAAAACAAACTTTTTGACCAATGAAACTACACGGGCATTCTTACCTTTTGCAGTTCCGGCTACCACATCTACTGGCATTATTATTTTTTTATTTTTCAAATCGCGCAAAACATCACTTCTAAATTTCTTATCAAGTATCGAATTGCCAACACCATAACCCTTGGCCCACAAATAAGTATTAAATATCTCACCTGATAATAAAATCTTACTGGCTTTTGGTAATAGATTTTTTAAAATTGATAACTTTGTTTCAATTTTTAAACCACCCAACAACACTACCATCGGCTGTTTCGGCTTGGACAAAATATTAGATAGACCCTCTATTTCCGACATCAATAACAGACCAGCATATGCAGGCAAATATCTCGCCACACCACTGACAGAAGGGCTATCACGGTGTGCTACTGCAAAACCATCCAAAACAAACATGTCCGCTAACCGAGATAAACGCTTGGCAAAATTTATATCATTTGCTTCTTCCTCTTTATAAAAACGAATATTCTCTAATAATACTAATTTTTCTCCTTCCCAATCGTCACGATTTTCTAAATTACCAAAATATACTCTAACGCCGATTAATTTTTCTAGTTCTTTGGCAACTGGTAATAGCGAAAACTTTTTTTCTTTTTTCGTAGGGCGTCCCAAATGACTAACCAATACCACTCGCGCGCCACAGTGTAATAAAAATTTTATCGTTGGTAAACTAGTTTGAATTTTATAATTGTCCATTACTTGTCCATTTTTTATGGGTACATTAAAATCCACTCGTACCAAAATACGCTGACCAAATAAATGTTTCACATTTTTTATACTTTTCAATTGCATAACAATGTATATTATACCACAAAAATAAAAAACCCCAAAGTGAATTGGGGTATATGAATATTTTTATATTTATATCGCGAGTTTTTCATAACCACTATCTCCTGGCCATGAATAATGTTCAAATGCCCACGTAGCCAAATCACGCGCTTCGCTAAATCTTGCTTCCATCGTGTCCGCACCCAATATGACTGTGCGAATAGCCCGCTTGCCACCATTTTCGATACGTACAGCAAAATTATATTTTGAATTATCAATAAATCCAGTCTTGCCCGCGATGGTCAAATCCCCAAACTTATTTGGTACCCATTTGGACAAAAGCCAATCTGTTGTCCAAATCCTTCTTTGCTTTTGACCAATTGGCTTGGCATAATATTCTGGTGTTTGTAAAGTATTAAAAATCTTATCACTTACCAATGCATATTTTAATAGTCGAGCAGTATCACGAGCGCTACCAATATTTTTATCATCTATACCCGATGGTTCGATAAATCGCATACTGCGCAAGCGCAAATCTTGAGCTTTTTCATTCATTTTTAATACAAACTCTTCATTTTTTAAACCACTTCCACTTACTAGGGCATTAATGGCGCTATTGGAGGATCCTATCAAAGCGATATCCCAGAGATCACCCATCGTAAATTTTTCACCAACATTTATGAAATGACTATTGGCATCATAAATCTCTGGCGTAATTTCCACCACTTTATTCCAATCTGGGTTAAGGTCAAGCAAAACTAAAGCAGACATTAATTTTGTAATACTTGCCAGTGGCCGTACCATGTCGGCATTTTTTTCAAACAAGACTGTGTCAGTTTTATCATCCATTAAAATAGAGGTGACAGCTGTCAATTTTACATCACATTCTGTTTGATCGTTTTTTAATGGAACATTGGGATGGCTGATAGGAAGCACTGCCGGTTGTTCGTCGCCACCGGTCACTATTAATATTCTTGGGTTTGATTTGGGCAAAAAAGAAACTTTTTGAGAAACTTGAGGATATGATACCGAACCGAGAAAAAGCAAAACGACCCCGGCCAACATCATACCAAAAGAAGAAATAAAATCAAAAAGTTTTTTAGACATAGACAAACTGTTTAAGACGCACTTTCGTTGGTTTGCATCAAAGTATTACTAATATGTTCGTGATTGTGCAGTTTATCATAGTCAGGCAACTCATTCAAATTATTAATCCCCAGATGACGAAGATAATCCATGGTTACTTCATATTTTGGCAATAATCCAGATGGATCGTCTGCTTCTTTTACCAATCCGCGCATCATAAGATTACGTAAAATAAGACTACAATTCACCCCGCGAATTTGTTCAAGTTCTGGTCTGGTGATTGGCCCGCAATAAGAAACAACTGTGAGGGTCTCTAGTTGTGGTCTAGTCAGTTCACCACTTACTTCTGCTTTCAAAAAATTCTCCGCGGATTCGTGATTGTCTGGATTGGCGACCATTTGCCATTCATCATTGTTTTGAATAACCACTATGCCAGATTCTTGATTATTATATTTTGCACATAGATTGGCGAGCGCCTCTTGGACGATTGGTTCTTCGACTTGCAAAACCTTAATAATTTTTTTCAAAGATAGCGGCTTACTCGCCACAAATAAAATTGTTTCCAGTTGTGAGTTAATATTCATATTACAATATTTTTATACTAAATTTATCTCCATACTACCAAATGCACTATCCTGATTGATAAAAGCTTTTTGGTCACGCATCAATTCCAATAACGCCAAAAAACTTACAATCACTTCGGTTTTATTCTCGGCGCTAGCCAACAAATCTTTGAAATTTATTTTTTTGTGCATTTTCAAAGCGTTCCAAATAGAATCAACTTTTTGTTTTACCGATATAGCTCTATCAATAGTGATTCTTGGCAATGGATTTATCGGTCGTAGTCGTGACACCAATTTTTCCATTGATTTCAGCAAATCTTCACCCCGCGCATTGAGAGGCAAAACAAATTCTGTATTTTTTACTGGTGGTTCTACACGTCCATAGGCAATCCGGTTCTGATTCCAATAAATGTTGATCTTTTTACTAGCCAAAATATATTGCTGATACATTTTGAGCTGATCCGCCAAACTTGGTCCTTCGTCTTCTTCTGGATATAGATATGGTAATAATGTTCTTGATTTTAGATAAACTAATTTTGTGGCAATCACCAAAAAATCAGCCAGCTCTTCCGAACGATCCTTTTCCATTTTATCCAAAAAATTCAAAAACTGTTCGGTAATTTGCGATAACGAAACTTCAGTGATGTTCAGTTTTTCCAACTCGATTAATTGTAACAACAAATCGAGTGGACCCTGAAACTTTTCTAATTTAATATCTGGTGTCATTTTTAAAACGGTAACTTTCTCTGTCTTTTTTCCCACCACAACTCATAAGCTTTTATACCCACGGCGGTGATTTTGATATCCTTGATAAATATTTTATCTGACCTCAAAATACAATACCCGATAATATATCCCCTTTTGATAAGACGTTCTAAACTTTGGGTAATTATTTTGACTGGTAATGATTTAATTTTTTTATTTCTATACAGTCGTAAAAAAATTTGTCGACTAACCTTTCCCCTATTTTCATAGCATTCTTTCAAGATGCTGATTTGTAAGGGAGAAAACATATTATTGTTTATTTTCAGGTGGTGATAATTGTAAATCAATACGATTCAAATCGCGTGGGAATAGTGTAGCGTATTTCACATTATCAATACCAAGCAATTTGGCAGTGAGGCGCTCTAATCCCAGACCCAAACCACCTTCTGGCGGCATACCATACTTAAACGCTTCCAAATAAAATTTGAAATCATCTGGATTCAAATCTTTTTTCTTCATGCTTTCTACCAGCTGATTATAATCATTAAATCTTTGTCCGCCAGAAGTAATTTCCACCCCTTTGAATAACAAATCAAAACTCTTGGTGAATTCTGGATCGGTTTCATCTGGATAGGTGTACATCGGACGTTTGGATGTTGGATAATGAGTAACAAAAACAAGATCAGAATTTAATTTAGTTTTGGCATATTCACCAATCCATTTTTCTTCACTTGGTTCCAAATCTGGTTCGGCGGTGTGATCTACACCAGTTCCGGTTTTAATTAATTGCTGCACTTCGCGCAATTTAAAAGATGGTACTTCGGCTGGGATTTCTGGACGCACATAATTCCACAATTTCAATTCATTTGGAACGGTCTTGTCCAAATGATCCAAAATATAGCGCAACATTTCCACTTCCAAATTCATTACATCACGATGATCTTCGATCATACCAAATTCCAAATCCAATCCGGTAAATTCATTGAGGTGACGAGTGGTAGCATGTTGTTCAGCCCGAAAACAATTTCCCACCGCAAATACGCGTTCAAAAACACCCACCATTATCTGTTTATAAAATTGAGGACTCTGAGCTAGTGTAGCTTTATTTTTTAAATATTTTACTTCAAAAACATCTGCCCCACCCTCGGCCGATGCCGCCACGATTTTTGGCGCTTGAATTTCTGTAAAACCTTGAGTAATTAAATAATCTCTAAACCCACGAACAATTTCCGCTTGGATTTTGAAAACCGCACGATATTTTGGTGTACGCAAAGTAATTGGCAGATAATCCAAATGAATATCCATACCAATTTTTTCATCTTCCAAATCCAAAGGTAATGGTTCGGCTTCGGCCAACACTTTTATTTCTTTGGCCAACATCTCTACCATACCGGTTGGTGAATCTGGTTTTTGCTGTTTGGCACCGCGAGCATTCACAATACCGCGAATTTCCAAAACCCATTCTGGACGAACACGCACCAATTCTTCTTGTGATTTGGCATCCAATTCACTCGGCACCCCCACCACTTGCAAAATTCCCGCTCGATCGCGCATATCCAAAAAGACAATCTTGCCCATATTGCGACGAGCATTGATCCATCCTTGGATAACTACTTCCTGTCCCACCTTTTCATTTGTTTCGGTTGTTAGTGTTCGCATATTTAAATTTTTATACATTTTATAATTTATCCATATTATTTATCATAATTTTCTACCATATGATTCCATAATCCAGAGTCAACAACTTCTTTTAATGTTTGGGCTTCTTGATCATCAATATGAAACCAAAATTTAGAAAAACATTTTGGACATTCACAACATAAAGCATAATGTTTATTTTGTCTTTGCATACTAATTGGAGCTTTCTTTACTCCAATGGCTTCTTTATTAAATCTCCTCAATAAGCTCTTATTATACATTTCACATTGATCATTTCTGCAAGCCAAATCTTTACTCCATTCTTCTTCAAGTGGAAAACCTTCTCCCCAACTATACAATACACCATCCCCCTCTTGAGGTTCAGCATCAGGATTATATTTTAATTTATCACGCATAATTTTTAAGCATACAACTCCGCCATCTCCACTAGACGATGAGCATAACCATATTCATTATCATACCACGCAATAATTTTTACCAAATCACCGTCTACAACATTGGTCAAAGACAAATCAACTGTACAGGAATTTGTGTTGCCAATAAAATCTGTAGACACCAGTGGCTCATTGGTCACAGCCAACACACCCGCAAAACGAGAAGTTTTGCTAGCGGCAATAAAAGCATTATTTATATCTTCCTTCGTAACTTTCTTTTTTAATACCGCAGTAATATCTGAAAGTGAAACGGTCACTACTGGCACACGAATAGCCAACCCATCAAATTTTCCAACTACACTTGGCATCACTTCACCTACTGCTTTGGCGGCACCGGTGGAAGTTGGCACAATATTTTCTGCGGCCGCCCGAGCGCGACGCAAATCTTTGTGTGGACCATCTTGTAAATTTTGATCGGCAGTATAAGCGTGAATAGTATTCAACATCGCTTTAGTAATTCCAAATTTTTCTTCCAATACTGCCATTACTGGAGCAATGCAATTGGTTGTACAAGAAGCATTGTTGATTACCAAAGATTTTTCTTTACCAACCTTACCACAATTTACTGCGCGCACATAAGTTGGGATGTCTGTGCCTTTGGCTGGAGCAGAAATTATTACTTTTTTGGCTCCGGCTTTGACATGTAATTCCGCTCCGGCTTTATCGGTGAATCTACCAGTACATTCCATTACTACATCCACCTTCAATTTGCCCCAAGGTAATAATGAAGGATCCTTTTCGGCAAACACCGGAATTTTTTTACCTTTTACAATAATATTTTTTTCATCATAGCCAATTTCCAATTCAGAAGTACGATAAGCAGTATCGTGTTTCAAGAGATGCGCCAAGGTTTTGGTGTCGGTCAAATCATTGATGGCAACGATCTTAATATTCTTTTTACTAAAAGCGGCTTTGAAAACGTGACGGCCGATGCGACCGAAACCATTGATGGCTATGTTCATATGACAAATATTAATTATTTACGCGTTCGATAAATAACTTTTTCGCTTTTTTCACCCGCGAGGGTGAAAGGATGAGCCTCGGCTCATAACCCGCTCAAAAGTAATTTATCTCACCGCTATTAGTTCTTACGCTCAATATTATACCTATTTTAACGTACTATGGCAAACACGCACTTCAAGTATTCGCCCTCGGTAAAGGCGGCTAATTGGGTGTGATCAATACCATGAGTATATGTTTCTAATATCTGAACAGTGCGTCCGGCACGTCCGGCGGCTTCACTAAGCATATGGCGAAAATCCACCATGGAAATATGTTGTGAGCAAGAAGCAGAAACTAGAATACCATTGGCCGGTAGTGCGCGCATGGCCGCTTCATTTATTTTTCTATAACCTTGCAAACCTTCGTTGATTCTGTGACGATCCTTCACAAATGCTGGTGGATCCAAAACTATTACATCAAAATCAAATTCATTTTTATTTAATTCTGGTTGCAAATATTTTTTGACATCTTCACAAATAAATTCACATTTTTTGAGATCAAGTCCGTTGAGCTTCATATTTTCTTTGGCCATATCCAAAGCTGGTTGTGAAGAATCTACACTAACCATTTTTTTGGCTCCAGCACCCATGGCATATACAGAAAATCCACCGGTATACGAAAAACAATTCAACACTTTTTTGCCTTTGCAATATTTTTGCAAAGCATTTCTTTTGTCTCTCTGGTCCAAAAAGAAACCAGTTTTTTGTCCGTTGATTATATCTACAAAAAATTTATAATCATTTTCCAAAATTTCTACTTTTTCAGGAACTTTTCCAAACAACAACCCAGTACTAGCTCCACCCTCTTTTTCGCGATTGCCTACATCACTGCGTTCGTATATACCTTTTGGTTTTAAAACTTTTTTTAGAGCTGAAACAATTTGTTCTTTCCAAAAAGCGATTCCTAAATTATGAAATTGCACAGACAAACATTCATCATATTTATCGACAATTAATCCAGGCAACAAATCATTCTCACTATTCACTACGCGATAGGCATTGGTAGATTTATTTTCTACCAACTCTTGGCGCACTTCATGTGCATCCTGAATTCTTTTTACAAAAAAATTCTCATCCACTTTTTCCTTTTCATCCCAACTCCACAAACGCACGGCAATTTGGGAATATGAGTTAAAATATCCTTGCGCCAAAAAATTATCATTCTCATCGTAGAGCATAATTGGCTCACCACTTTTTATACCATCTGGGATATGTTTAATTGCCCCAGAAAATACCCAAGGATGACGACCACGAATTGGACCGATACGTTTTGCTAGCACTGTGAGTTTAGTCATATTTGTTAGAGTTATACGGAAATTACTAATAAATCTTACCTCAAATTGAACAAAAAAACAACCCCGACAGAGTCGAAGTTGTTTTTGATGATTACTTTAATTGTTCAGCTACTTCGTCCGCAAAATTCTTCACTACTTTTTCAATACCCTCTCCCAGTTCAAAGCGTTCAAATTTTACTACTTTGGCTCCCGCATCTGCCAACAATTTTTCTACTTTTATTTCTTCGTTTTTGATAAATGGTTGTTCGATCAGACAAACTTCGGCATAATATTTATCCAGTTTACCTTTCAAAATATTTTCTATCATAGCTTCTGGTTTGCCTTGTTGTTTGAGTTGGTCTGAATAAATTTCTCTCTCTTTGGCCACCAAAGCTGGATCAATAGAAGAGCGATCGATACATTTTGGGTTGGTAGCTGCAATATGCATTGCTACATCCATACCAACTTGTGCATTTCCACCTGCTAGTTCCAACATTACAGCGATTTTCTTTCCGTGCAAATAAATAGTAATCAAACCATCTGTCTGATATCTCACAAAACGACGGATAGAAATTTTTTCTCCCAATTTCAACCCCAATTCACTCAGAGCAGAACTAATAGTTTCTCCGGATGGCAATTTATTGGATTGCAACGCAGCATCATCTGCTGAATTTTCTTTGGCTACTACTTCTACCACTGCTTTGGCAAACTGTTTAAAATCATCACTACCAGAAACGAAATCTGTCTCACAGTTTACTTCCAATAGCGCGCCAACTTTGTTATCTGCACTCAAAGAAGAAACAACCACACCCTCACTTGCAACCTTATCAGCGCGTTTGGCGGCCTTCAAAATACCTTTTTTACGCAAGATATCGGCGGCTTTTTCCATGTCGCCTTCGGCTTCTGTCAAAGCGTTTTTACAATCCATCATACCGGCACCAGTAGAGGCGCGGAGTTTGGATATGTCAGCTGCTGTTATTGTCATATGATAATGTTTAGATTCCCACTTACATGGGAAGTGAAATGATTTAGATACTAGATTCCTTGGTCATGGCACGGCGTTCTTTCTTTACAACCGGCTTGGCGGCGGTGGCTCTTACCAAAGAAGATTTTCCAGCGAGATTTTTTTCTTCAAAAGCAACGGGTTTTACTTCTACTTTTTTATATTCTTTTTCCATGGCTGCTTTGTTCTTTTCCCAATCAGCTTTTCCTTCATTGATAGCTTCTGCGATCAAATTGGAAATTGTTTTGATAGAATTTACAGCGTCATCATTGGCAGGAATAATATAAGTAGCTTGATCTGGGTTTACGTTGGTATCACACACACCGATGATTGGTACATTGGTACGCAAACCTTCGTTGACAGCAGTTTTACAAACGCGCATATCGATGATAAACATCGCATCTGGCATTTTTTCCATAGTTGTTAAACCAGCTAAATATTTATCCATCTTGGCAACAGATTTGATCAAATCAAGTTGTTCTTTTTTTGTATATTTTTCGATTTCACCAGTCGCAATTTGTTGTTTTAAATTTTTATATTTTTTAATACGTTGTTTGGTCTCATCAAAATTGGTAAGTACGCCACCGATCCAACGTTCGGTCAAAAATGGCATTCCACAACTTTCAGCGGCCGCTCTCACCAATGGTTGAGCTTGACGCTTGGTACCAACAAACAAAACTACTTTTCCAGTTGCGGCTAAACCTTTGACATAGTCCAAGGCTACCTGCAACATTTCTACGGAACGTTCCAAATCTAAAATGTGTACACCATTACGAACGCCAAAAATATATGGCTTCATTTTCGGGTGCCAACGAGATTTCTGATGCCCAAAGTGCATACCGGACTTGAGCAATTCCATCATGGATGGGATTTGTGTCATATTTTCCTTATCTTCCCCGTTAAGGGAGTTATTGCCTCTTCGCTCTCACCCACCGAGTGGTCGGGGGAGGAAAAAAAATGAGCGAATGAGTGATTAAAAGATGAGACGATTATATATTAAATAGGCTAAAGTGTCAAGAGAAACCACTGGTTATGCTCAGGGGTTGACTATTTTCACGAACTTTGCTACAATTCACCCCGTTATTCAATTACATTAAATAAGTTTCTGCGAAACTTGAAATTTCTTCAGGTCTCGTAAGAAATAATAAATTATTTCTTAACTCAACCTTTGAAATTATGAAAAAGAAAATTCACCCAGAATACAATGAAGACTGTGTAGTATCTTGCGCATGTGGCAACACTTTTACCACTGGCAGTACTATGAAAGAAATTCGCGTGGAATTATGCAACAAGTGCCATCCTTTTTATACTGGTAAACAAAAATTCGTGGATACTGCTCGTCGCGTAGAAAAATATCAAGAAAAAGCTGGAAAAGTTTCTGCCGCCGCCGCTGTTCGCAAAGGCAAGAAGGTAAAGAAAGCTGCATCTGCCGCCAAGAAAGTCGCAAAAAAAGCAGCCAAAGCTTAGCAATTTTAAAGACAGACCATTTTAGCTTATTTTGCTTTGGTCTGTTTTTTAATATATAATGAGTAATATGTTACAAAAATACATTGACCTAAAAAATAAATATTTAAAATTGGAAGCGGAATTACAAGATCCAGCCATTCTTAATGATTCCAAAAAACTAAAAGAAGTATCTCAAGAGTATAGTGAAATGCAAACTATCAAAGAAAAGATTTTTGATTTGGATAAAGCTGAAATAAATCTAGGACAATCCGAAGAAATGTTAAAAACAGAAACAGATGAAGAAATGAAACAGATGACATTGGTTGAAATCGAAGAATTGAAAACAAAAATTTCATCTCTTGAAAAAGAATTGTCAGACATGACTCGTCCACGTGATCCGATGGACAAAAAAGATGTGATTGTGGAAATCCGCGCTGGTGTTGGTGGCGATGAATCCGCCTTATTTGCCGCAGAATTATTTCGTATGTATTCACGCTATGCCGAAAATAAAGGCTGGAAAGTTGAAGTGATTGATGCCAACCGTATCGAAATCGGTGGCTACAAAGAAATTATTTTTTCTATCAAAGGTAAACACGTTTACAAAGATTTGAAATATGAAATGGGTGTACATCGCGTACAACGCGTACCCGACACCGAAAAAGCCGGACGTATCCATACCTCGACCACTACAGTAGCGGTGATGCCCGAAATCGACGAAATAGAATTTAAAATCGAACCAAAAGATTTGCGTATCGATACATTTTGTGCCGGCGGTCATGGCGGACAGAGTGTAAACACTACTTACTCTGCCGTTCGTATTATCCACATCCCAACTGGATTGATTGTACAATGTCAGGACGAACGCTCGCAGATGGCCAACAAAGATAAAGCGATGAAAGTTTTACGTTCTCGTCTTTATGAAATAGAAAAAGAAAAGAAAGAAAAAGAAATGTCCGACAAACGCAAATCCCAAATCGGTAGTGGCGATCGCAGTGAAAAAATTCGTACTTACAACTATCCTCAAGATCGTATTACCGATCATCGTATTCACCAAAACTGGAACAATATTCCTAGCATTCTCGATGGTGATTTAGAACCTATTATCAACGCCCTGCGCGTAGCAGATGAAGCAGAAGCATAATTTCATGCCTCGTTTTCTAAAACAATATTGGCCACTACTATTGATTGTCACTTTGAGTGCTTCGTTACGTTTTTTTGCTCTGTTCCACTATGGAGATTTTTGGTTTGACGAAATGTTTAGCTTCACTTATAGCCAAAAACCTTGGCTAGATAGTTTTCGCATGTGGGTTTGGGAAACAAACCCGCCATTCCACATGTTTGTTTTAAAACTATTTTTTTACATCACCACACCGTCCGAACTCACTGCCCGTCTCCCAAGTTTGATTGCCAGCGTTGCCACTATCGCTTTTATTTATCTTATTGGAACCAAATTATTTACTCGCCGAGTTGGCATTTTGGCTTCCCTACTTCTCACTTTATCGCCACAGCACATCCTTTTTAGCATTACTGCCCGCACTTATGCTATTTTGATTTTGCTATCTTTACTCTCTGGATATTATTTTATAAAAATATTTGTTTTAGAAAATGAGGCGGACAAAAAAGATAAAACTCTTTTTGTATTACTACATATAATGCTTTTATATTCCCATCTCACTAGCGCAAGTATTATAATGTCAGAATTTATTATTTTGATTGCATCTAATAAGAAAAAAATTAAACTATGGATGACATTATTATTTATGTCAGTATTACCATGGCTAATCTGGGCAATACCGGCGCTTTCTTTTAAACTTAATTTTCACACCTACAAACAAGCCTGGTTTTTTAATAGCGCTATTGATTTTGACAATTATGCCAAAACATTACAAATGAGTTTGCTCGGTTTTTTCAGACAGTCTTTCTATATTTTACCTTTGATTCTATTTTATCTACTATTATTTATTTCCACTGTTTATAAAACGATAAAGCGACAGTCGAACCAATCCTTACTACTAGCAATTACATCCCTAGCAATATTCCCATTTTTATTGGCGGTATCTTTCAGTACACTAGATCCAAAATTTTATATTATTTGCCTGCCTTGGGCATTGTTGGTCATCGCTTATATTTTGTCGGACAATCTCCCCACTTGGACTTACCCGATTTTTTTGCTTATTTTTTTGCCTGGACTGCAATTATTTTTTACTATTCTTCCCGTCAGTAACTGGTCAGCGATTAACAAATACTTAGTTACAAATATTCCACAACACCATAAAACCGTATTGGTTTACAACTCATTTGTTAACAAAAACGAAGTCGATTATTATTTACATCTTTCCATCCCGACCATCAACTATACTCCTCATAAAATAGACAACTGGGATCATTTTCTAATTACTGAAAACTATTTCAGAATTCGCGAAACCAAAGAAAAAATAGATGCTTGGGCTCAAAGCAACGGAATATATAATTTTGACGATATTTTTCTCATGCAAACACCTGACAATACCTATGAATCAGTTGACATATTGACTGTTTTAAAAGAGAAGGGCTACCGCCTAACTACTACATCTGCTGTTATGCCAATCATAAACACCCCTACTATATTTCATCTTGTAAAATAATATGAAATCAATTAAAGAGTGGCAAAAAATATTGTCTTCTCAATCAGCCATAGACCTCGACATTCTTATCGCCCATAGTATAAAGAGGACTAAGGAATTTATTATTACTCATCCAGAGCATCGACTCTCTACTTGGGAAACGGTAAAATTTTTATATCTGCTATACGAATATCGTCAAGGCTATTCTGTAGCCGTAATCACCAAACATAAGGAATTTTACGGTTTGGATTTTTTTGTGAATAAACATGTTTTGATTCCTCGACCGGAAACTGAATTGATGGTAGAAGAAGCACTAAAAGAAATTGAAAATTCCAAAGAAAGTAATATTTTATTGATAGATGTTGGTACTGGTAGTGGATGTATTCCAATCGCCATTACTAAACACACTGTTAAAAAAATAAAAAAAATCGCCGTAGATGTTTCTAACCACGCCTTGAATGTTGCTCGGAAAAACATTCAAAAACATCAAGTAGACATCGAACTGAGAAAAAGCAACTTGCTGAATAAAATAAATCATCAAAATTTCAAACCATTCGATAAAATAATAATTACCGCGAACCTCCCCTATCTGACTCAGAAACAAGTGACTGAAGAATCATCTATCCGCAAAGAACCAAAAATAGCACTCATTGCCAAAGAAAATGGCTTGGCGTTATATAAACAACTTCTACTGCAAACGGCAAAAATTATCCCGAATAAACAAACCACAATGTTTTTTGAAATAGATCCTGACCAAACCGATTCTCTTACTGCCATAATAAAACAAACTTTTCCTCCCTCAAAAATAGAAATAAAAAAAGATCTAGCTGGGCTAGATCGAATACTAAAAATATCCATCTAATTAAGTGGATATTTTTGTATTAATTTCCTTGGGCACAATTTGTATCCAAATCTTGCCGGGTTTTAAATTCAATTCTTGTCCACCTACGTCGTAAAATCTAGTGCGACCATTTTCTTGTTTCCAAATTCCACGTACCATAATCCCATCTCGCAAAAGTCGCATATCGCCCTGTCCGCTAGTGGTGATTTCACGTCGACCATAATCGTCCACTATCTGTGATTTTATATATTGAACTACAATACTTTCTGCTGACAAAACTACATTGCCTTCACCTTCGGTCTTATCATTTATATATCGCAAATAATTTTTTTGGTTTTCATCATAGTTCCACCCTACTATATATCCTGGCGCATATTCTATAGAAATCTTTTTCACCATTTCCAAACTACTAGATGTCAATTCACCAAATTTCCAAGCATTAACAAAAATCTTTTTATCCTCAGCATATTTTACCAATACTTTATCCCAATTTTCACTATTAGTATATAAATCATGTGGTGCATATCTATTCTTATCGCGCCAATAATATTGACCGTTGGTCATTTCATTAATATCAAACACTTTACCCTGTTTTAATATCGTTAGCGCTTCCGGCGACCCACCACAATGCATATACAAACCATCATATTCTTGAATCCAATCAATAAAATATGGTCGCGCGCTACGCACAGGGCCAACTTTTTCTACATTTTGAGTACTATCAAAAATCGCAAAATAACGAGTAATACCGCCCTCGGCTGGGGCCTCATAAATAATCTTGGCCGCCAACAAACCGCTTTGGGGACGAGAAAATGGATGGTTGTCGATCATCACCCCCACCACACTAGGATTTATCATTTCCGTACTGCTTACTGGCATACCATCCAAAGCACTCAAATAAATAACTGGTGGTGGATAAGTTTCAGTTTTCCAAGTGATTTTATTGTTAAATTTTGACCAACCCCAATAAGCCATTACTGCGACAAACAGCAACACCGACAAACCCACCACCAGATATTTGATATTCTTCTTCATAATATTTAACATTATACCACAAAATAAAAATCCCCGCTCGATAGCAGGGATTGATATTCTAGAGAATTTATTTCTTTTCTGCGGGTTTCTTTTCTTCCTCTTTCTTTTCTGCAGTGGCAACAGCTGGAGCTTCGCCCTCAACAGGAGTCTCTTCCTCTTTCTTCTTAGCAGATTCGATCTTACTAACATCCATGTCTTTGCCAGCTTCTTCCATGGCTTTGATCTCTTCTTCAGTCATAGCAGGAATTACCTTGACTACCAAAGCGTCACCATGAGGAGTAATAACTTTCAGACCAGGGGTCAAAACCAAATCTTTGACTTTTACCATGTCTTCAAAAGTTTTCAAACCAGACAAATCAATTTCGATGAATGAAACCAAATCTTTTGGCAAACATTCTACGATAACTTGAGAAAGATTTTGTACCAATGTACCACCCAGTGCTTTTACTGCTGGAGATTCACCAATAAAGTGTAACACCACAGGAGCGTGCATTACCTTGTTCATATCAATACGACGCAAGTCCACGTGGGTTGGAGTGTCTTTTACAGGATTATACTGTACTTCGTGTACCAATACTTTTCCTACACCTTTTCCATCAATTTCCAAATCAATCAAACTGGAATCGCCAGCTTGCTTATATAATTTTAGAAAATCAGCGTAATTCAAATCCAATGAAACAGTTTCATTTCCAGCTCCGTAAGTCACGGCTGGTAATTTTCCTTCTTCACGAGATTTTGCTCCCTTGATTGTGCGGGTCACCGCTTGCAACAAATATGCCATATCTTACAAATTTAATTTATTATTAAAAATTTTTTTGAATAAATTGATGCCCGCTGATCATCTCATCTATCGTAAGCGGCGCAGTTTTATAAAGTTGTTTGGCGTCATCAAAAGTCAGATCCGACACCATGCCAACTGAGCTCAATCCTTGGCCCATCATGACAATCATGGCAATAAAATTACTGTCACATTTACCACAAGTGATATGGACCAAATTGGCCGCATCTTGCTTGGCAAATAGCTTCGCCCGATTTTCTTCGTACTTCTGATTGCAAATCGGACAATGACCAATAAATTTTAATGCCTCAACCCAGGATTCACCTCGATTATTTTTGGCTAACATAAACAGCAATATAATAAACAAAAAACAGGAAAATGTCAAGTAGTACCCCTATTTTACCTTAAAATACATTTTTCGCCAAGTAAACAGCCACGATTCCAGCCGTTTCCCCTCGTAAAATCGACTCTCCTAGACTGGACACCTCAATTCCAGCCGATTGCGCCAACTTGACTTCATTTTCACTCCAACCACCCTCGGGACCGATAAACAAGGCCACATCCTTACCTTTAATTTTTGATTTACTAACATCGATACCAGATGGATCAAAAAAGATCGCCTGCCCAGCTTTTGTTTTTAATGCATCTTTGAAAGATTGTGGAGCACTTAATTTAGGTAGCACCTGTCTTTCACTTTGTTCAGCCGCCTCCTTGATAATTTTTTGCCAACGTTTTTCGTTCACACCAATTTTTATCGTTCGTTCAGAAATTATCGGGACAATTTCATCCACCCCAACTTCTACCGCTTTTTGTAATAACCACTCAAAACTATCACGTTTAAGCATGGCGGCACACAAAATTACATGTTTATTGCTTTTTTTAACAGGCAAAAAATTAACCAAAGAAAATACCAAAACTTTTTTATCAATTTGCTCTAATGTTACTATCGCCGTTTTCCCCTCTCCATCACAAAGAACTACCTCTTCACCAATTTTAATTTTTAAAACATCTTCAATCTGATGAATAATTTCTGTATCCAAACATTCGATTTCTTTTACATCCCAATTAAATTGTCCGATAAAATAGTGACGCTTCATAAAATGTTATTTTATTTTTCTTTGAGCACGGTTAAACGCAATCGCAAACCGATGCGCCTCATCACGCACTTTAATCAATAAATTTTTATTACCACTAATCCAATTTCGCATGTCCACTGAATCCGTCACGACAAAAAAATCGTTACGTTTGCGCTCTACCCCTTTGGCAATACCAACAATAGGAATCATTACTCCAGCCGCTCTCAATATTGTCTTGGACTTATTTACCTGAGGCAAACCACCGTCAATGAGAAAAACATCTGGCAACGCCCATTCACTATGTTTCAACCGTCGCTCCAACACTTCCGCCAAACAATCCACATCGCTCTGTCCTATCACTGTTTTAATTTTAAATTTACGATACTGACTTTTCACCGGACCAGATTCATCAAATACTACCATACTCCCCACTTTATCACTAGTTCCCAAATTAGAAATATCATAGCCCTCAATCCTCATGTCATTCCGACCGGAACGAAGTGCAGTGGAGGAATCCCTTTTCACAATATCCATTAAAAAACTATCATTAAGCAAAGCCACATCCTGAATTTTTTGCAAATGATGAAGTTGATTTCTCAATCGCGCCGCCTCTTCAAAATATTTTCCCTTTGACGCCACACCCATTTCTTTTTCAATATCTTTTAATAATCTTTGTTTTTTACCATCCAAAAATAAACACAATGGACGAATAACTTTGGCCATATAGTCCCGCGCCGAAATCTCCCCTGTACACACGCCCAAACATAGTCCCAGTTGATAATAGAAACAAGGTTTTTTCGCATCTGGTTGGCACTCACTAAACAAAAATATTTTCCTCAACAATCGCAAGGCCTCTTTGGTATTTAACCCAGGAAACGGTCCATACAAATAACGAAATTCAGCCCGCTTGTCGGAGGTCAACTCATGCTCTCGCACAGTCAAAACACGCGGATATTTATCTTTGTTAATCCCAATATAATTCCAGCTTTTATCATCTCGCCATTCAATATTATATTTCGGCAAATATTTTTTAATATAATATCCTTCCAAAATAGCCGCCTCCAAAGCTGAATCAGTTGTTTCAGTTTTAATATCCACCACCTCATGGATCATCTCCTCTATCGGCCGAGGTGATTTTTTCCCCGCAAAATAACTACGCACCCGACTCTTCAAAGACGATGCTTTTCCAACATAAATAATCTCTCCTTGAGAATTAAAAAATTTATATACGCCCGGCGCATCAGGTAAATTTTTAATTGTCATTCCCGCGAAAGCGAGAATCTCGCTATTCCTTTTCATAAAAATTAATCCAACGGACTCTTGATCCCTTGTAAATTACTATTAGCCACATGCGTATAAATCTGCGTCGTCTGCAATTTCGCATGCCCCAACAATTCTTGAATATACCTGATATCCGTCCCGTTTTCAAGTAGATGCGTGGCAAAGCTGTGGCGCAAAGTGTGAGGTGAGACATTTTTCCGTATTCCCGCCCGCTCTGCTACCTGTGCCACTACTTTTTGTATAGTAGCTTCGGTCAATCTATTACCACGGCCATTGGTAAACAAATAATCATTAGCTTTTTTAATACGAGCTTGATTTTCCAAAATATCTTTTAATTTAATCGGCAAAATAACCATGCGATCTTTTTTACCTTTACCCTGAAAAACCCGCAACATCATACGGTCAAAATCAAAGTCACACATTCTCACTCGCACCAATTCCCCCACTCGCAGACCAGTACCATATAACAAAGAGATGACACAATGGTGTTTTTTGTTCACCACGACCTCTAACATCTTAGCAACTTCTTGTTTTGATAAAACAACAGGAAGATATTTATTTTTCTTAGGTTGTTTTAAATTAAAAAACAAAGATCTATGCCAAATTTCCTTAAAATAATAATGTATCGCATTATACGCTACTGAAACCGTAGAAGAAGCATTCTTTTGGGATAAAAAATCTAAATAATTTTTAATATCAGCACTTTCTATTGATCGCGGATCTTTTTTGCAGAAATACAATAATTGCTGATTATAGTGAATATACGATTTGATTGTTTTGTGACTATAATTTCTAATACGCAAATCCTGAGCCAAACTATCAAAAGTGTTGCCTTTTTCCATAAAAAGTATTAAACTACGTTTTATAGGAACCCTCCTATAAGACAAAAACTAACCAAATTATAATCTATTTATCACAAAAAATCAACGAGTTGTGATAAAGGTAGTTATATAAAATATGCTTTTCTTTTTACGGATAACTACCCATTTTCTAAAACGGCCAAATTTTATTTTTTATGATTGGTGATTGAGGGTAAAAACAAAAATATCCTGCCATGTGCGGAATATTTTTGTTATTAATTTAAAAAACCTATTTAAATTATTTATCTTCAATTTCCGCTTTAAACCCGTTTTCATCGGCCGTTACCTTATACCCCTTGCCTTTGGTGCTTTCACCCGGTTTCAATTTATCAAATCTCTTTGCTAATCTTTTCGCATCTCGCATGTCTTTTTCTTCAATGTCAAAATCCAACCTTCTTAGCCCTTTCGTGCCCTTTAGTTCGGCTACACTTTGCAACTCCTCTACAAAGTGTCCTACTCCTCTTTTCGTTGCAATAACATTGCTTGAAGTCCTCGCAGCTTCTATTGTCACTTCTCCCCAAGGTTTTCCGCTCGGGTCACCTCTAAAAATAGGTATATTCTTCTCCGAACGTGGAACTGAACCCATTTCTGAATTTCTCATATATTTAAAAGTTAATTAACTTTACTTAAATAATACCACATGCCTTTTTTTTGTCAACCTAATCATCTTAATTTTATACTAGCCCTTAAATAACGGTCTGCTATTTGACTCTAAAATGATATTTTGTTAATCTTTAATAAAGAAATTCAACTAAAATTTATGTTTTTTTAATTCTATGAAACTATATCATGGTTCTCCAAACAATTTTTCGACAGTCCAAAAAAACCAAGCTCAGCAAGGCGACAATATGGACGTCCCCAAAGATGAGCTTTTAGACGCCATTTACCTCTCACCAAAATTTGAATTCGCGCTCGCTGTAGCGTCAATGCCCGAAGGCGCGGCCCACATTGATGATAAAAAACACACAATAGAATTTGAAAATCCTCAATTATTTGATCAAGAAAAAGTTGTATACATATATGAATTTGATAGCGAGGCAATACCGCCGGAAAATTTGAAATACGTCGATGAACAACAATATGCGGTAATTAATATGCCCGAACTCCGACCGAACAGAATAACTATACACAAGGCTGAAGAAATTATGCGGTTTTACGAACTAAAAAATTTGGGACATAGCGAGGCTAAATTTGAAACACGGATTTTAAAATAAAATTTATTCACGAGCGCTAATATAAACATCTTAGTTATGAGGCAATTCACCCCACCCCCTTGCCTCTTCACCAAGATAAAAAAATAAAACTTGACCGTTATAGAAAAGTGGTCTCGCTGAGGCGAGACAAAAAGAAAAGCATACATCATATAACAGCGTATATCTGGTTACGGCTTTTATACAAAAGCCTCCACCCATATTTTGCTCCGCTACGCTCCGCAAAACATCAGATATACGCGACCCATTATGTGTAATAAATTTTTTGATTATTTGTTTTTTTGTGATTGACGAACGGCGAGGGGGGGGCGACGAGCGAGCGAATTGAGGGGATATTAGGTGTTCTCACCCATTGCGAAATGGGCTCAAACGGATTTTATTTATAACAAAAAAACAAGATAATAAAATCCTGTTTTTTTTACCAAAATTGCAATTTATATATTACTGTTCATCCAATCAGTGACTTCCTTGCCTATTCTAGCAGTTGCCCAAAAATCACCTGACACATCCATAACTAATATTTTATCATTATCATCTGTTAATTTTTGAATATCGTCTCTTATTACCTCCGCACCCTTATCATCTGAAACTACAAACCAGAGGGATTGCAATGCTTTTGCCCAGTACACAAATGACTTTAAATAATTAGCTACTTTCTTATAATCTTCACCAGTTTCTGGTATACCAAGATCATAAGATATCAAAAAGGTTTTGCTCATAGTTAATAACATTAATTTCTAAATAGATTGTCTGCATCTACAAAACCTGGTATAATACTCATAGATAGGGTGGGTATTAAAAACTCACAGGAAAAGACGCATTAATACAAACAAATTATGCGTCTTTTTTGTTCAGGAATTTTTGTTAGCATACTCATGTTTTTATTTTATCCACTACTTTTCCTTGAATTTGTAAATCTTCAAAGATATAAAGTGGTTTATGAATTGGATTAGTTGATCTTGGCTCCAAAACAACCTTATCTTTTTCTCGTTTAAATATTTTAATAGTAGCATCATCACCTACCAGGGCAACAACTTCATCGCCTTGATCAGCGTTGGGCTGTTTTTTTACTAAAACAAGAGTGCCATCGTTGATGCCTGCTAAATTCATACTATCTCCAACGGCTCTAAGAAAAAAATAATCGCTCGGATCCCCATCTACTTTATAAGGTATATACGCCTCTATATTTTGTATGGCCAACATCGGCTGGCCACACGCCACACTTCCGACCAAAGGTATGTTATATTTCTTTTGCAAAAATTTTTTTATTTTCAAACTTCTAGATTGAAACTTATCCAACACAAAGTACCCCTTTTTCTTGAGAGCGTCGGTGTGTCTCTGTACTGAACTGGTATTTTTATAACCTAAATAATCCCTAATTTCGCCCAAAGTTGGTGGTATACCCTTTTTTTGGGTTAAATCCACTATGACGGCCAATACCTCATTTTGCTTATTGGTTAATTCCATAAAATGTGTTATTATACTTATGAGTAAATAATACCGCATATAGCGTAAGTTGTCAACACCCCCTACTTCCGCCATCTGTGGATATGTGATATAATTAAAACATCGCAAAAACTAATCATTTTTTATGAACGAGAGAAAAACTGAAAAAATAATTAAAGACAAACTGATCACGCTCGGCTATTTTGCAACACCTGAAATAATTATTGAGGAACAACAAAGTGATAGTGAGATAATAAATAATTTATTATCTAAGGCCAGTAAGTCTGGATCTGGCTCCGGCTACCCAGAGTTTATAATCAGAAAGAAAAACTCGGATGTTGTTATAGTTATTGAATGCAAAGCACATATAAAAAATCATGTAAGCAAAAAAGTAGACAACCCAAAAGATTTTTCTGTTGACGGCGTCTTGCACTATGCGTCTTTCTTAAAAAAGGAATTTCACGTCATTGCCATCGCCATCAGTGGGGAAGAAAAAGATAATTTTAAATTATCAATATTCCAATGGAATAAAAATGAAAAAAGGTACTTCCCAAAAAGATATACCGATTTAATGGCATATGATGATTTCTACTCTCTATTTCATGAAAAAGATTCTGTTATTGTGTCTGAAAAAGATTTGATGCAATACGCAAAAAAATTACACGACGAAATGAGGGATGAAGCAAAATTAAAAGAAGCGGAAAAACCACTCTTGGTAGGAGCCCTGTTGCTTGCTTTGGAAAGTGGAGATTTTGTAAATGAATATCCAAGCATAACTAATCCAAAAAAATTGGCAAATAGAATTATTGAATCAATAGAAGATGGATTAAGGGAAGCTGGTATACCAGAAAATAAAATAGAAACTTTAAAAAGAGAGTTCGGTTTTATTACAACCCACACCTATTTGACGAGAGGTGAAATTGATGCGATGACTCCGTCGCATGATAATAATATTCTACATAAATTTTTATTTGATATACATAAGAAAGTATATCCATATATTAAAAAGGTTAATAACATGGATATTATAGGAAAATTTTATTCTGAATTTTTACGTTATACCGGTGGCGATGGAAAAGGTCTTGGCATTGTTTTGACACCACCACATATCACCGATCTTTTTTGCGAACTTTCAGAAGTCAACAAAAACTCAAGGGTAATAGACATATGTGCTGGAACTGGCGGATTTTTAATTTCGGCTATGGAACACATGCTCACTGACGATCCAACTGTATCTGAAATTGATAATATATATAAAAATAATTTAGTGGGCATAGAAACGCAAACAAACATGTTTGCTCTGGCTTGTGCCAACATGATTATTCGCGGCGACGGCAAAACTAATCTTATACAAGACAACTGCTTTGACATAAAAAAAGAGGATCTACAAAAATATCAATGCAATATTGGATTAATCAATCCACCATATTCACAAAAAAAGGAGGAGGAAAAAGAATTGGGTTTTGTAGACTACATGTTGGATGTTTTAAATGTCGGTGGAATTGGAATAGCGATATTGCCTGTTAGGTGCACCAATAATGATAACGACATCAGAGAAAGAATTTTAAAAAAACACACATTAAGAGCTGTGATGATTATGCCGTCAGATTTGTTTAAAGGAGTGGGTACACATACATGTATAATGGTTTTTGAAGCACACAAACCACATAATGACATAATACAAACATGGTTTGCATTATGGAGCGATGACGGATTTGTAAATTATAAAAACCAAAGAGTGGACAGAAATGATAAATGGGGGAAAATCAAAAAACAATGGCTTTCTGACTACAGAAACAGGAAAGAATTTGCTGGTTATTCTGTATTAAAAAATGTCGGCCCACTAGACGAATGGTCTGCTTTGGCATATGTAAAAACAAATTATAAAATAATAACAATTCGAGACTTCAAAAATACTATCAAAGACCACATCATTTGTAACATAAAAAAGGAAACTGGCATAGAAAATATTTATGAAATAATTTCAACGATCTTGGAAGATACAAAAAAAAGAAAAATATTTGAAAAAGAAATCAATGATGAAAAAAATATAAACATGGAAAACTGGAAATCCATTGAAATTAGTAAAATTTTTGATATAAAGGGTAGTAAAACAACACCCAAAAAGAAACTGGAAGAAATTGGCCAAGGTGAATTTCCATATGTAACAACAAGGGCTACAAATAATGGAATAGATGAGTATTACAATTATTATACAGACAAAGGCAACGTTCTAACACTTGATTCAGCAACAATAGGTTATTGCAGCTATCAAAAAAATAATTTTACTGCGAGTGACCATGTAGAAAAATTAATACCGAAGTTTGAAATGACAGCCAATACAGCAATTTTTTTACAAACATTATTGAACAAGGAACAGTTTAGATACTCTTATGGTAGAAAGTTTAATCAAACAAGGATAGAGAATACTAAAATAATAATCCCTTTTAAAAACGGCTCACCAGACTGGCATTTCATGGATGAATTTATAAAACTCATCATAGGTAATAATAAAATTTAGCGACTTCAGGGCGTATTGTATTTTAAGCACTCTTACCTATCGCCTCTGCTTAGGATTAAATTTACACATGCACATCACCGCTTCAAAACTTTACGACTACCTACAATGCCCCCATCGAGTTTGGCGGGATATTTATGGTCCACAGGATGAAAAAATAAAAGAAACAAACCCATTTGTCCAACTTCTCTGGGACAAAGGTGTCCAGTACGAAAAGAAAGTTATTGGCCAAATTGGCGAATTTCTTGATTTGTCAAAAGGAAGTTTAGAAGAACGTTTTGAAAAAACAATAACTGCAATGAAAACCAAAACACCTTTAATCTATCAAGGTGTTTTAATGGTTGATAATCTTGCTGGTATCCCCGACCTCTTGCGACTTATGCCCGACGGTTTGTATATGCCAATAGATATAAAATCCGGCATGGGGGTCGCGGGTGAAGACGAAGAAAAAGACGAGGAAGGAAAGCTAAAAAAACATTACGCTGTTCAATTAGCTTTATATTGTGACACCCTTATTCGGCTTGGCTTCGAAAGCAAAAAGACTGCATTGATTTATGATATTCGCGGAAACGAAGTTGAATATAATCTTGAAAATCCACTAGGACCAAGAAACAAAATGACTTTCTGGGCGTTTTATCAAGATGTACTGGCCAAGGTGTCTGTACTTATAGCAAACAAAGCTACAAACAAGCCATCTTCTAGTGGTAAATGCAAACTATGTCCTTGGTATAGTAGTTGTAAAAAATGGGTTATTAGCAACGACGATTTAACTGGCATGTTTAATATGGGCGCTGTTTGGCGGGACACTATAAACAATGACCTCGGGATCACAAAAATTGCTGATGTTTTAAATTTAAATGTTGAAGAAGTGCTTGAACAAAAGGAAAAAGACAAAACTTTTTTAAAAAATTTGGGTAGAAGCAGGTTGGAAAGTATGATTTCTAGAGCAAACATAATTAAAAACATTAAAAAACCTGTCGTGTATAATAAAATTGATTTTCCGGTCGTAAGTTATGAACTTTTTTTTGATATTGAGGACGACCCTACACAGGAATTTGTTTATCTGCATGGAGTTTATGAACGCAGTCCTAATGGCGAAAGATTTCTAGATTTTACCGCAAAAGAATTGTCAGAAAATGCTGAAAAAGAAGCGTGGTCAAAATTTTGGACTTACATCAACAGTTTGCCAGCAAATGATTTTGCTGTGTATTATTATGCTCCTCACGAAAAAACAACCTACAAGAAAATGCAGAAAAAATACCCGGACGTCATTTCCGAAGATGCTGTTGTCGATTTTTTTGACAATCCCAATGTTATAGATTTGTATACCAAAGTCGTTTCACAAAATACTGACTGGCCTCTTGAAAGTTATTCCCTTAAAGCAATCGCTGTATATTTGGGTTTCTCTTGGCGTGACAAAACTCCGTCCGGTGCATTATCTATCCAATGGTTCAACGACTATATTCAGACAAAAGACGAAAGCATTTTGAATAGAATTCTGTTATATAACGAGGACGATTGCAAAGCGACAATGGTATTAAAAGATGGTATTGAAAAAATATCAAACAGCCTTTAGCTTATGTGGCATTGACATTTAATCGAGATCATGGTATAGTTCCTATGTACTCAGACAGTAATTGTCCAAGTATCGTATATTTCTTCCGCCTCACCGGCGGATAGGCAAGTGGGGAAATCTGCCATGAGCCATATGAAATATCACGACTAACTGCCAAGCGGTTGGGAGATTTCATTCAGTTGTTAAAGCTGAATCAAATCTCTTAGCCGCTTTTTTGTTGGGGTCGACGGCAAATATGTGGACTAAGAGAGTTATTCATTAACTCATACACATATGATATATACAAACCTCATCAAAAAAGCGATCAGCTTCTCAACCCAGGTTCACGAGATGAACCAAAAACAAAAAAGAAAAGGCAAAGATATTGCCTACATTGTCCACCCACTCAGCGTTGGCCTTATTTTAGCGCGCGCCGGTGCAAGCGAAGAAATAATTGTTGCTGGAATTTTACATGATACACTAGAAGACAGTATTGCTGAAAAGAAAATTACCAAAAAAATGCTCGTAAAAGAATTTAACAAAGAAATTGCCGATCTTGTAGTAAGTGTTACGGAAGAAAATAAGGAATTACCTTGGGACGTAAGAAAACAAGCAGCTTTGGAACATATTAAAAACTTCTCACAAGGATCTCTCTTAATCAAGTCCGCTGATATTCTTAATAATGCCTCTGAGTTGCTCGAAGATTATGAAAAAAATGGTGAAATGGTATTTGATCGTTTCAATGCACCAAAAGAAAAAATAATTAAGAATCTGCTAAGAGCAATTAACGCCATACTGACATGTTGGAAAGAAAATCCTTTGGCAAAAGACCTTGTTTTTTTAGCCAATGATTTGCAAATGATTGGATCGCCATTTTTTATGTTGAACAGCCCAGCAAGGATAATTGAGTATAAAGATTATGATGAAAATATAGAATTGGAATGTTCGGTGTGCGGTTGGAAAGGAACACCTAAATCAAGCGATTGTATAAATACTGATAGCCATTTTGCTATGGATGTCTCCTGCCCTATTTGTGGCAAGATGATTTTGGTGGCTGGTTATGCATCGGCCTAATATGCCTAATTAACTTTTAACCATTAAAACATATGAAAATCCCATTATTTTTTATTCCTGATTCGGAGTCTATAACCCCAACAGATACTGCACAGGCCATCGAACAGCCAAAACAAATATATACAGTAAAAGTAGCGGATAACTTTCACTACATGGATGATAGTGAAAGTTATACATACGGCGATTTTGAAACCTATGACGAAGCGGTTGCCGTATGCAAAGCAATTGTAGACGAAGATTTTGCGGGTTATGTGGCAAAAAATATTCCACCAGAGAAAATGTACGATAATTACACAGGAATGGGCAGTGATCCGTGGATATTCCCCGACCCTGTAGGCCAACCTCGCTTTTCTGCATGGACTTATGCCAAACAATTGGCGGAGGCCTTACAGATGAATGAAAACAACCAGAATAAAAAAGAAACAGAAGAAGAAAGACGAGATCGAATATTTGCTGAACTCACAGAGGGTATTTTAGAGGTTCTTAGCTCAACCCCCAAAGATGAGCAGTATTAAAACTGCTCATTATGGTTTTTTATCATTGATTTGGACTTAGTGAGATGCCTATAATCACCCTATAACCTCTGCTAGTGTATTTTTCTCCAATTATGGTAAAATACTATTGGTTAAAGACCCTAATGACCAGCGAGCGATATGGCTACAGGGGCCATTCACCCCTTTTGTTCCCCCCTGTCCCCTTTCGCCATAGTGATTCACGCCCCCCCTGCCCCCCGTGATTGAACGGCGAACGAAAAAAACAAATAATCAAAAAATTTACAACACATAACAGCCGATATGCGGTTCAAGAAAAAGAGTGTATAATATTTTTAAATGGATACTCTTTTTCTTTCACCCATATTTCGCACATATTTAATTTTAATGGAGTGTGCGAAACATCGCATATCGGCGTACATTATATGAAATACATGTTTTCCTTTGGGGGCTAAAGCCCCCGCTCTTAAAAAGAATCCGATTTTGTTTTTTGGTGATTGAGCGAGGGGAAATATGGTGTTTTCTTCGCTCGGCTACGAAAACAATAAATAAACCCTAAACTTGACATAATTCCTTAATATGGTATACTGTAAATACTTAACTAAACCATATTAAGCATTTTCTATGACTTATCTATCACCCATCATAAAAACCCGCCTAGAAGAAAAACTCACAAAACTCAACAAACTTCGTCCCCTACCGAAATCTGCAGTACAAAAACTTCGAGAAAAATTCCAGATAGAAATGACATACAACTCAAATGCTATCGAAGGAAACTCTCTAACCTTAAAAGAGACCTTTTTGGTTATAAGCGAAGGCATAACGGTAAAAGGCAAACCTTTGAAAGATCATTTGGAAGCAAAAGATCACCATGCTGCGCTGGAATATTTATATGATTTAATTGATAAAGATAAAAAACACACTGTTTCTGAAATGCTTATAAAAAAATTGCATCAAATTATTTTACAAGAAACAGATAAGGAGTGGGCTGGCCGATACAGAAACGCGAATGTGATTATTGGTGGCGCTGACCATACTCCACCAGATGCACTACAAGTACCTAATTTGATGAGGAATTTAATTACTTGGCTAAATTCACAAAAAAACAAACTTAATATTATCGAACTCTCTGCTTTACTGCATCATAAATTGGTCCATATTCACCCTTTTTTTGACGGCAACGGCAGAACAGCACGCCTGACAATGAATTTATTTTTGATGCAAGCTGGATATCCGTTGGTTGTAATTATGAAAACTGACCGAAAAAAATATTATGATGTTTTAGACAAGGCGGACAAAGGAGAATACGAACCAATGATAAAATTTATCGCTCAATCCATAGAGCGTTCTCTTGATATTTATCTAAAAACTTTAACGCCTTCCACTACAAAACAGGAAAAATTTGTATCACTGACAGAAATAGCTAAAACTACGCCTTTTTCTGCAAAGTATCTAAACTTGCTTGCTAGACAAGGTAAATTAGAAGCACACAAAGAAGGCAGAGATTGGCTGACTTCAAAGGAATCTATTGAACGATACTTAAAAAACAGAACGAGACAGCGAAAAATTTCCGAATAGCAAGGCATTTTATTCTTCTCTTCACCAAAAAATATAGAATATGCCAAAAAATAAACAATTTAAATACGGCCTATACTTGGCCAGCGGCATAACACTTTGGAAAAACGAGTTCCACAAAAAATACTCCGAATTTTTTAATAAAAAGGTGTATCTTTTTGAACCCGGTACATTAGACATTCCGGATGACCATAGATTTATTCCGATTGGCATAGCCTGCTATGATTTAAACGAAATTAATCACGCCGATGCTCTTTTGGTATTCATGAAATATTATAAAACTTTAGACAGAAGTCCAATTGGGACAGATAGTACATGGGAGTGCGGTTATGGAATTTCCAAAAGCAAACCAGTCATAATGATTATCGAGAACGAGGATCACATGGACTATTACGCCTACCAATGGATGGTAAGCTTTAGCATCAATGCCATTTTAACGACAAATAAGGCGCTAGTAGAAAAATTGAAGGATCATCCAAAATTCGTGCATACTACCATACTGTTAGCTCAAGACGAAAAACAATTTGAATCAAAAATCATTGAGTACTTAGATAATTACTATCGTTCTATTTATTCTCGCTCCGGTGTCATTAATTTTAATGTTGACGAGCAAGCTAGAGAAATATTTTCCCGAGAAAATTTAAAGAAAAAAATCTATTCTACAGGCCAGACAGACAAAACAATTGCCGAATATTTAGAGCCGCTAGAAAAATTAGAATTTAAATCAGACAAAGATTCCTTGTTGGTTTGTAGAGCGGAAAGACAAATTTCGGAATATTTAAAAAATAATTTAACCGAAGAAACAATTGATAACTCAATCACTACTACTTTTAAAATTTGGAATACCGACATTGAACATGCGCTTAATTGTTTAGAACATTCTATCAGTCCCCCATTTATTAAAGTGAGCGACCGACATAGCGGTATAAAAAAAGTTAGACCGGAATTATTCTATGAGCTTTATGATTTAGTAACACATCATTTAATTAGCACCCAGAGATTTATTAAAGACAACAATTTTCCATACCAAGTTGGTGCTGTGGTGGAATTGTATAATTGGATGAATACTTATGCTTTGGATGATGTTTTTGATAGTTCTAAATATCGCCAAAAATCAAAAACTGTCTGGAATAAATTCTCTCGACGGGACGCAATTTTTACCGGCATCGTTGGACATTTGCTGACTTTAAAATATTGTTTTATTGTTGCTAAAGAAAATCCAAAAATTTCTTTAAAAATGGCGACAATAATGAACGACTATAACCACACGATGTATGAGGGGCAGGTTATAGATTTAATTTTAACATTTGATTCAGAAAAAAAGAAAAAGTTACTAAAAAATAACCAGATACAAGATTCCGTTTCCTTATACATTCAAAGAGTTTACGGAATTTGTGGCGGATTTTTCGAGGCTATCGGTAATTTAGCGTCTCAGACAGGAAACAAAAAGGCACAAATATATAATGCTAAAGAAGTGGATAGACTTTCGCCATTAGCTGGGATGTACTATGGTATTATTCAAATGATTCGCAATGATTTGGGTGATTATGTAATTACAGAAGAAATAACTGGGATGAGCAAAGGCATGAAAGGCATTTCTCATTCTGATATTGTGGAAGGAAAAGCTAACATCGCCTATTTGGTTGCGCTTTACTCACCTTTGCTTTCTAAAAAAGAAAAAGACTATTTATATAAAATTTTGTATACCAATTTAGTCGCAAAAGATAAACAAAAAATCAATGAACTGTTGTGGAAATCTGGGGCCATCGATCTGACCGTGGAATTAATTATCAATTTGATAAATCATGTTAAAAACACTATAATTCCTCAATATCATGAGACACCTACAAGAATGAAATGGCTATTTAGTTTGGTTGATATTACCAAGGAAATATTGATACCGTTTAAGGAACAGGCTTTAAAACATGGCTGGGTAAAATACGAATTTGACCCTGAGTTATTAAAATATATCACAGAAGAAATTTTAAGTTTGGAGAATAAAACAACCAAGGAAAGATTAAACAAATTACAAGAATTTAAGAGTTCGATGTAGTAAATTTTGGACTACGGGCATTCACCCCTTTTATTCCCCTCTGCTCTACGCCCAAAAACGACAAAAAACAAAATCGGATTCTTTTTAAGAGCCGCCGCCGTGGGCGGACGAAAGAAAAACATGTACATCATATAACAGCGTGCATACGGCTACGGTTCCCCTATCGGCGAACCTCCGCCCATATCGCTAAGGCGACATCGCATACACGCAGACGTTATCGGAAATACATTTTTCTCTCTTCCGATTTGAACAAAAATTTGACCAATTACTTTTTATTTAATTGTATATGATTGGAGAAGGTAGGTATGTGCCGCCAGAGGCACTTAAAGAACAGCTCACTCCGCCAACAGAACTAAAATCTGAACAAGATTTTACTCAATTTTGGCTAACTTTTCGCAGGAACAACGGTCTAACAGACAAAGATGAAGCACGTGAACAACGATT